>CAYYWP010000038.1:0-26475 GCA_964475125.1 uncultured Binatia bacterium (SeqCode)
GCCGAACGCGCGATCTCACCGTAGAGTGTCTCGCCGCCCGTGAAGACGACCCGCAGCAGCAGTCGCCCCGTCAAGAGTCGTGTCCCGGCCAGGGCCCAGTGCTCCCCACTGACCGACAGCTCACCGCTGCCGCTGATGCGGCCGCGGAAGGGTCGCTTGTGGACCGGATATGACTCACCGGTCAGCAGCGACTCATCGAGCTGCAACAGATCGCCCGCCATTGCGATGCCGTCAGCCGGCACCGCGTCACCCGTGGTGACGATCGCCAGGTCTCCCGGCACGAGCTCGCGAGCGGGCACGACGATCTCCCTGCCCTCGCGGATGACCGTGGCGGATTCCGCCAGCTGGCTCTTCAATCCTTCGGTCGATGCCTGGGTGCGTCGGAGCAAGAACGCATCCATGCCAGCCAAGGGAAGGGCCGCACCGAAGAGGGTGGCTGACTCCACCACCTCGCCCAGGCTCGCGTAGAGCAGCGCCGTCAGCAGCAGGAACCACAGCATCGGGTCGCGCAGGGTCTCCCGCGCAAGCGCCCACCACGGGCTGGTGGTCGCTTCGAGAACGTCGTTGACGCCGTACCGCTGCCGCCGCTCGAGAACCTCCTGAGCGGAAAGCCCGCGCTCGGGCAGGAGGCCGACCAGGCGCAGGACGGGAACATTACGGCGCATCAGCGAGCTTCACCTCCGGCAACGATGTCTATCGCTCATGCCGTGAGCCGCGCTAGTGCGAGCGGACCGCCGCGGTCGCCGCCTCGCCGTGTGCGACCATAAAGGATTCCGACTGCGTCGCGCTTCCGCAATGAGCGTTACCGCGCCTCCAGATGCGCTGGCCGGGCTTCCGCAAGGTCCGGCGCATGGTCTGTCACCGGGTCGATACGCGGTTGAGGGCGCTCGGCCTCGGCGACGTCGCCGCCTACCGCGCCTACCTCGAGGTCACGCCGAACGAACGGCGCATACTCGACGGCCTCTGCTCAATCCCGGGGGAACCTGAAGACACGCCCTGGTTCCGAGGGGATCTCGCCATGTGATGAGCCCATCGCCTTGGCCTGCTCCCCTCGGTGTGTACCGCTGTTCATCCGAGGCGTTTACTTCCGCCTTGGGGTCAGGCAGCGGTGGATGCTGGGCGTGTGTGCCGAAGGGGCGGCCGCCTCAACTTCGCCAGGGCCCATTCGATCGCCTGCGGAGTACCCAAATCGCTCCAGCCGACGTCGTCGACCGCCACGGCGAGCAGATGCTGTGGAATGTGGGTGAGAAAATCCGCGCAGAAATTCCACGCGGCGAGCGAGCGATAGGCGCGCGCCAGGGGGCCCGGGTCGTGCGCAGAGTGCCCGAGCAACCGACAGTCAGCCGGGCGCACCCGCTCGAGCAGCTCGAGCACGCGCTGGGGCCGAAAGACCATGACGAAGGAGTTCCACAACGCGCCGCGACGGATGATGTCCGCCGCCCCTTCGAGGCTGGGTTTCTCCCAGAATGTCGCGACATGAAACGCGGCGCCGACATCGGCCGCAGGGAGCGGCGCGCCGGGCTGGATGTAGCCGTACGCCGGCTCGGGGCGGTCGGGGCGGATGCCAAGCAGCACGAGCTTGTCGGGGTATTGCTCGAGGATACGGGCACCGCGTTCGACGTGCGCACGCAGCATGGCATCATCGCTGACGTAGTGATCGCTCGGAAAGACCGCCACGGGCCCACCTGACCCGCGCGACGCGAGACGCATCAAGCTGAGCAAGAGACCTGGGCCGGTATCCCGGTTCGCCGGCTGGACGATCACGTTCTCTCGCGGCAGGGATCGCACCTGATCGCGAGCGATCGCCAGGTGAGCCGCGTTCAGCACCACGAAGGTACGCGCGGGCGTGACGAGCGGGGCAACCCGGACGAGCGTAGTCTCGAGCAACGAGCGCTCGCCGAAGATCCGGCAATATTGCTTCGGGATCGGCGCCCCGGTGAGCGCCCTGGTGAACTCCTGCAACCGCGTCCCGTCGCCGCCGGCCAACACGAGGCCGGATAATCCTTGCTGCGCGGCACTCATGTTGTCGATGGCGGAGCAACTCGCATGCCGCCTAAGGCTCGGTGCACGACCATGCATTCCTCCTTCGGCAAGAGAGGATCATCGCAGCCGTACGAATCGCCGTGTCAGCGATGCGAAGCCGGTTCGAGCTCTCAGCACTCGATCGGATAGGCGGCCTGCAAACGGATGAGGAGCTCGTCGCGTCTGATCGGTGCGCCGGTGGCGGCGATGCGCTCGACCTTTCGCAACCTGGTAGCGAGATGCGGGTGACCGAGGACGTCGGCGACCCAGCGGGAGAAGTCGCCCGAGACGAGATGGTGGCGCAGCGATGCCGTCGGAACGGCGCGCAGCGCGTCGCAGAGCTCCCCGACGTTGTGCGCCACGGGACCGCGGTCGCCGGCATGGAGAAAGCGAAAGGCGAGGTTTTCGGGCAACTGCGCGTCCGCGTACTTGCGCCCGTGATGGGTATGCTCGGTGGCGCGCCGACCAGGGATGAAGGTTTGCCATCGCCCGCCGTCCTCGCCGTTCAAGAACAATCCGACCCTCGGCAGCTCGAGCTTCGCCAGCTCGTCGGCCGCGACCAGATCGCTCGGGGCGCGGGCGGTCAGGAGACGAGAGATGAAATACCGTTCGTCGTCGATGCACGTGCGCGCGATCAGATGCGCTCCGATCGCGTCGAACAGATTCGGCGGCAGCAAGCTCGGCCGGTAGGTCACCAGCAGATAGTTGCTGGTCGATTGGCTGAAGTACCGGCACGCCGGTTGGGCGTCGCGAAAGAAATACTGCGCTTCGTCGATCAGCACCCAGTGCGGCAGGCCGCTGCGCGCTCGATTGGCCTCGAGCTCGCCAAGCACCTGCTCGACGTAGGCGATCTGCTCCTGCAACGACAAGGCCGCCAGGGTCAGGACCGCGCTGAGGGGCTCGCCCTGCAACGCGCGCACGAGCGCGACGGGATTGGGCAGCGCGAGGTGTTGGCCGAATTCTACCACCAAGGGCCGCGCGGCGAGGGAGAGATAATCTCCTTCCGGATCGATGATGCAGAGCCGGTAGCCGCGCTCGATCAGACGCTCGGCCACCCACCCTGCGATCCAGGACTTCCCGGAGTGCGGATCGCCCGTCACCATGACGTTCGTTCCCGATGCCGGGATGCTGACCGGATGCCCATCGGCCGACTCGCCCAAGACGATCTGCTGGCGGCGAGGCGTCGGGTGCGAACCGCCGCGGTCGAGCAGATCGTGAACGAAGCGCGCCACACCAGCCCCGCCGGCAAGTGTGAGCCGCTCATCGGCGAGCGCGGCCACCGCGTCGACCGATCCGCGCGCCGCTACGCCCAGCTCCGCCGCCGCGAGCAACGGCAGATCGTTTTCGGCGTCACCGAAAGCGACCATGTTGTGCTCCGACATGCCGAGCTCGGTCAGCGCGCGGTGTACCCCCGTCGCCTTGTTGATCCCGCTCGGCAAGACCATCAGGGCATCACGGTTGAAGGTCAGCTGACCGTCGATCCCCTCGCGCCGGATGAGCTCGAGCACGCTGGCGGTATGTTGCTCCCACGTTCCCACCACGACCGCGCCGGCGTGAAACGGCACGCCGTGAGCGCGCAACTGGGCGAGAAAGCGGTCTGGCGGCGGCGTGCCGAGTTGAATCGTCCGATTTGAGCCGGGAAACCACACCACGGCGCCGTTTTCCGCCACCACGGCATCGAAGATCGACACCTCCCCGCAGAGCATTCGCAGCTCCTCGAGGACTCGGCCGGTCACCAGCAGGGAGGTCCATCCCGCTGCCTTGGCCCGCTCGAGTGCGGCGACAAACTCCGGCGCCAGCGCCCCGTTGCTCGCTCCCGTGCCGTCGAAGTCGCAGCCCAGAACCCGACAGTGCATTCGGCGCTGGCTCGATCAAGCGCACGGCCGACGGGAAGCGGCCCCTCCCCGCTAAGCTGCGGGCGCTGCGCCAGCACGCGACGCGCGTGGCTCGCACACCGCGGCGAACGTCTCGGCCAGGCCCTCCGGGCTCACCTCTCGCCGCGCCGGCACGTGCTCGCGCACCGCCTCGCGGGCGAGGTCGTTGAGCGACAGGATCCCGACCAATACCCCGTCCGCCGAGATCACGGGCAGCCGGCGGACCTGGTGCTCGCGCATGATCTTCTCGGCGACGGAAATGCTGTCATCCACTCGGCACGCATGCACCTGCTTGGACATCGCCTGTGCCACGCGAAGCGCTGCCAGCGGTACCCCCCGCGTGTACGCCGCCATGCAGATGTCTCGATCGGTGATCATCGCGATGACCTTTTCGTTTTCGTCCACGACTGGGAGACAACCGCAGTCGTGATCCCACATCAGCCGAGCGGCGACGTTGAGCGTATCCTCGGCTCGACAGCTCTGCACATCACGCGTCATCAGCTCATGTACGGCGATGAGCTTCGCCTTCACTGCGGTTTGTCTCATGGTGCCTCCGTGATGCGAGCGTGCAGACCGCTCGGAATCGATCCGGGCCACGACTCACGACGTCGATGCTGGGAAAACAAGCCAAGGGTGAAGCAAAGATCTCGCCATCAGAAGCAAGAGCTCGGCAGCCGGTGGGTGATCTCGAGATTCCCGTTAATGCAATTTTCTTCCGGGAATCTGGAATGAGGGTGGAGAAATCCGGGACGATGCAAACCGCGCCGGCATCGTCTCGAATGGACCGCGACCTTGGCGCACCCTGAGCGAAAGGCTCAAACTGCGCAGTCACGGCAATCGTGCTGCAACGGATCGTCGACCAGCGATAGCGGCTGAGCACGGCGCGAGCCGTAGCGGTAAACGGTGACGCCTTTGAGATGCAATGTACTGGCCAGCCGGAAGATCGCCTCCACCGCGCTCACTGGCGCCTCGGCGGGGACGTTGACGGTCTTCGACACCGCCGCGTCGACGTGCGCCTGAAAGGCCGCTTGCATGCGCAGATGCACGTCGGGGGCGATCTCGAGCGCGATGGGAAGGCGCTGCCGCACTGCGAACGGGACTGCGTCGACTGAGCGCAACGAGCCGGTGCGCTCGATGGCGGCGCGCGCGGCGGCGGCGGCACCGAGTCGCTGCAGCTCCGCCTGTACGGCGGGGTTGATCTCGAGCTGCGGGGCGCCATCGAGCACGGCGTGCCGGACGGCCAGGGCGAAGAACGGTTCGATGCCGCTCGACGTCCCGGCCAGCAGGCTGATGGTGCCGGTCGGGGCGACGCAGGTCACCGTGGCATTGCGCATGGCGGCGAACCCGCGCGCCGGCCAGACGCTGTCCGCAAAGGCGGGGAACGAACCGCGCCGCTGACCGAGCTCGCGCGCGGCGCGGTGCGCCGCACTGGTGAGGAAAAAGGCGATGCGAGTACCGAGAACGATGGCGTCCTCGGCGTCGTAGGGCACGCCGAGGCGAGCCAGGAGCTCCGCCAGGCCCATCACGCCGAGGCCGATCTTGCGGGTGCGTAACGTCGCGGCGCGAACCTCCGGGAAGGGGTGTGCGGTCGCTTCGATGACGTTGTCGAGAAACACCACGCCGTCGCGTACCGCCTCGCCGAAGCGCGCCCAGTCCAGGTCGCCGGCGGCCGCGAAGGCCGCGAGGTTGAGCGAGCCGAGCACGCACGATTCGTGCGGCAGCAGCGGTTGCTCGCCGCACGGATTCGTCGCCGCCAGTACACCGAGCCCCGGCGTCGGGTTGTGGCGGTTGATCTCGTCGAGGAACAGCAGCCCCGGGTCACCGGTCTCCCAGGCCGCCGCGACCATGGCAGCGAAAAGGTGCCGCGGATCGACGTGCCCCGACACCGCACCGGTGCGCGGGTTGCGCAGCGCGAAGCGCTCGCCGGCATCGAGCGCGGCGAGAAAGGCCTCGGTCACTCCAACCGAGAGGTTGAAGTTCTCCAGCCGCCCGGGCGTGCGCTTCGCCGTCACGAAGGCCTCGATGTCGGGATGGTCGACGCGCAGCACCGCCATGTTGGCGCCGCGCCGGCGCCCGCCCTGCCGGATCACGGCGGTGGTGCGATCGAACAGGTCCATGAACGAGAGCGGACCCGAGCTGCAGCCGCCGGTCGAATGGACGTGATCCTCGCGCGGCCGCAGGGCGCTGAACGAGAAGCCGGTGCCGCCGCCGCTTTGGTGAATACGGGCCATCTGGCGCAGGGCGGTGAAGATCGAGTCGAGGTCGTCCTCAATGGGCAACACGAAGCAGGCGGCGAGCTGTCCGCCCGGCAGACCCGCGTTCATCAGGGTCGGGGAGTTGGGCAGGAACTCGCCGCGCCGCATGCGCTCGAGAAAGCGCGCCTCCCACCAGGCGGCGTCCTCGCCGAAGGCGCGCGCCGGAGCGGCGACCGCCGCCGCCACGCGCGCCAGCATGCCGTCGGGATCTTCGCCGAGCCGCCCGCACTCGTCGCGCCGCAGGTAGCGCTCGCGCAGGATGGCCACTGCGCTGGCTGTGAATGGCGTCGTCATGGCCGCCGGGCCGGGACCCTCCGCTGGCATGTTTGCGCGGCAACGAAGGCCGGCACAAGCGCGGTCGAGACCTGTGTTGCGCGTCGAGTCGTAGCCGCGGGACCTGTGCCCGCCGGCGACGCAGCGCGTCGCCGAGTGGCGAGGGGTGTGGCACGAGGTGGCCGCCGGTGTTGAACCACCGCCGTGCCATCGGTGCCGCTCGCCGCCCCCACCGGGTAGCGCGGTGCGCTGCCGGCGGACACGGGTTTCGCGGCTACAACCCGCAGCGTGCGCTTATTGGCTCTTCACACCGCGGTAGTCGGCACAGTCTCCCAGGTGATCGACGTACGGGCAAAACCCGCGGATCACCTCGTCGTGACAGTCGTAGCCGTAGGGATATGGCCGGGCGTACGCCGAGCTCACCACGCTCTCGATCTCGCGAGCTGAGAGGGGCCGAGTCTGGCGCTCGTTCCACCGCCGCAGCAGCTCGAGCGCACGGGGGAAGATACATCCCGCCCGCCGGAAGGCCGAGGCAAGGCGGATCGCGACATTGTTGCGGCCGCCCGGCGGCACGTCGGCCTGCCACATCGCCAGGCGCGCAGCACAGAGCGCCGCCTCGACTCTTTCGGGTGGCTGCGGGAGCCGATAGGGGTGCGGACCACGAGCGCGGCGCAGCGCCCGGCGGGCGCGCTCGAAGCGCTCGACCAGCGCTGGCACGGCGTCCACCGCGCCGACCGGCTCGAGCCCAGCGGCGCTCACCCCGATCAGCGGCCGCGGCGCGCGCGCCAGCGCCGGGATCTCGGCTGCCGGCGCCCGCAGCAGCTCCTCTGTGCTGAGTGCGACCTTGAACAACCCACTGCCGGCATGCCGCGTGTTGGGGAGGCGCAGGAGCCGCACTTTGTCGCCGATGATCAGGTCGAATAGCGGGCGCGCCGCGGCGGGAAGCGCCTGCAGGATCTCGAGGCGTAACTGGCTGAACACCCGGTGGAGGTCGGCCGAGGGCACGACGCGTCCGAACGCGCTCGTGTCGACGAGCAGATGAAACCCCTTCGCGCCGCTGAAGTACGCGCGCATCGCATCGGCCGGCACCTGCCAGCGATCGGCCAATAGGCCGTGGACCCGGCGCGCCGATTCGAGCGCGTCATCGAGCGTGGAGGCCGTCGGATGCGCATCGATATCGAGCGGCAGAAACGGCGCCCAGATCCGACCGTCGTAGCCGGCGATCGAGGGACGGCCGTCGACCCGGTGCTCGCCGAGGTAGAGCAGGATGTCGGCCGAGAAGCGAAAGACGCTCGCATAGCACTCCTCCGCGCCGTAGCGGGTCACCAGCGCCTCGACCTCATCGACGCGGACGACGTGGTTGCGAAAGCCCACCTGCGCCCGGGCGGCGAAGTCCACGTAACGGTAGCGCGTCGCCCCTCCGGTGCGCCGCGCCGTGCGGTCTCGGAAGGGACGTGCGATCATTATTGCGGTCCTGCACAGTGGAGCGACGTGGGCGATGGCATCGGCATCCGACTTCTCGTTACCATGATGCCGCGATGATCCACATCGACGGCGCCCAGCACTCGGGCAGCGGGACGATCGTCCGCTTTGCCACCGCGTTCGCCGCGCTGTCGCGGCGGCCGCTGCACCTCTGGAACGCGCGCGCCAAACGCCCGAAGCCGGGGCTGCGCCCGCAACACCTGGCCGCGGTGCGGGCCTGCGCCGAGCTGTGCGGCGCCGAGGTCGAAGGGCTGGCCGTCGGCGCGCAGGAGTTCACGTTCCGGCCCGGTTCGCGCATTCGCGGTGGCGGCTTCGCCTGGGACATCGGCACGGCGGGATCGACGACCATGCTCGCCCTTGGCGTGTTGCCGCTGGCGTGCTTCGCCGATGCCCCGGTCACGGCCAGGATCTCCGGTGGCGTCTTTCAGGACTTCGCGCCCTCTCCCTTCCACATGCAAAACGTGCTCGCGGCCCTGCTGGCACGCATGGGAGCGCGCCTCGAGCTGCGCGTCGTGCGCCCGGGGTACGTCCCCACCGGCGGCGGCGCGATCGAACTTCGCGTGCACCCCGTGGCGCGCGTCCTCGATCCGCTCGCGCTGCTCGAACAGGGCGCCGTGCAGGCGGTGCACGGCGTCGCGTTGTCGAGCCATCTCGCCGAGCGCCGGGTGAGCGAGCGCATGGCGGAGGCGTGCGCGGCCGAGCTCGGTGCGGCGGGGCTGCCGTGCACGATCGAGTCCGAGCTCGACACGCTGGCGAGCCACACCGGCGCGGGTCTCGCGATTTGGGCCTCCACCTCGAGCGGCAGCGTGCTCGGCGCCGATCGCGCCGGCGCGCCCCGTCGCACCTCGGAGGCGATCGGCCGGTCCGTCGCCGCCAGCCTCCTGGCCGACCTCGGCGCGGGCGGCACGGTGGACCGGCACGCGGCCGATCAGCTCGTGCTCTTCGCCACGCTCGCCGCCGGCACCACCCGCTACGTGACGCCGGCACTCACCGAGCACCTGCGCACCAACCTGTGGCTCGCCGAAGCGTTCGGCGCCCGCGTTCGCCAGATCGGCCGGCGGATCGAAGTGGAAGGCATCGGGCGGCGGCGCGCTATGGATTTCGAGCCCCGGCGTGCGAAGCTTCCGACAGCTGGGGGGTGCAAATGAAATGGTCGTGGAAACTCGGTGAAGTCGCCGGCATCGGCATCTACGTCCACCCGACGTTCCTCCTGCTCATCGCTTGGGTCGCGGTCAGTTACTGGCTCGATGCCGGCACGCTGTCGGCCATGCTGGCCGGCGTCGGATTCATCCTGGCGCTGTTCGGCTGCATCACCTTGCACGAGCTCGGGCATGCACTGATGGCGCGGCGATTCGACATCAAGACGCGCGACATCACCCTGCTGCCGATCGGCGGCGTGGCGCGGCTCGAGCGCATGCCCGATCGCCCGCTGCAGGAGCTCTGGGTCGCCCTCGCCGGGCCGGCCGTCAGTGTCGCCATCGCCGTCCTGCTGTTCGCCTGGCTCGAGCTGACCGGCGGGCTCGAGCCGCTGCAGGAACTCAGCGTGACCCGCGGCCCATTCCTGCAGCGCCTCGCCATGGTGAATTTGCTCCTGGTCGCCTTCAACTGCCTGCCGGCGTTTCCGATGGACGGCGGGCGCGTCCTGCGCGCGGTCCTGGCGATGCGCATGGAGTACACCCGGGCGACGCAGGTGGCCGCAGCGCTGGGCCAAGTGTTTGCGTTCCTGATCGGCTTGCTGGGTTTGGTGTCCAATCCGTTCCTGCTGTTCATCGCGCTGTTCGTCTGGGTGGGCGCGGTGCAGGAAGCGAACATGGTGCAGGTCCGCGCCGCGCTCGCCGGCATCCCCGTCAGCCGCGCCATGCTGACCGACTTCCGCACCCTGCGCGTGGACGACACCCTGCGCCACGCCGTCGAGCTGTTGCTCGGCGGCTCGCAGCACGACTTCCCGGTGTTGGGAGACGGACGAGTCGTCGGGGTCTTGACGCGCGCCGACATGCTGGCCGCGCTGGCACAACGCGACCAGAGCACGCCGATCGCCGACATCATGCGGCGCGACTTCGTCGTGGTGGATTCCTTCGACATGCTGGAGAGCGCCTGTCAGCGGCTCGAGGCATCCGACTGCCACACCCTGCCGGTCAGTCGCGGCGGCCAACTCGTCGGGCTCCTCACCATGGACAACCTGGGCGAGTTCTTGACCATTCAGTCGGCGCTCGGCCGCGGGCGTACGGCTTGACGGCGCAGGAGTACCCCCACCCCTCTCACCCCAACGCTCTCCCGCCAGTCATGGGGGCCCTGGCTGCTTACTGCGGCCACAGATCGCGCAGGTCCTTCGGCAGGATCTGCGTCACGTTGTCGATCTCACCAGCGGTGACATGCTGTGCCAGTACCTTGAAGACGCCGCGCGCGACGCGTTCGGGATCGGGCGGTGTGTCACGGTTGAAGTGCTTGGCGATGCTCTTGAGGAACTCCGCCCGGTGCTCCTTGACCGGTTTGGCCGACACCGTCCACCCCTCGTAATAGAGGCCGCGGATCAACATCGGCAATTGCGCGCCGAGATGCACGGCTTCTTCGACCGGCAGCCGATCGCGCAGGGCATGCAGCGCCGCCCGCAGGGCCAGCCAGGCAAGATGACGGTCCTCCGAGTCGAGCTCGCTCATGATCTCGTTAAGCCACACCGATGTCTTGTGCAGCGTCGCGTCGAACTCATGCAGACCAGTAGCGCTCATCGGTGACCTCCCTCGACTGCTGATGGGCCGGCGCCAGCGCCGCCGACGTTCGATTGAGCCGCTACAAATCCCCGGCCAATCGGAAGGAGACAAGCCGGCCGGATAGGATCGCCGGTCACAGACCTCTCGTTTCGCAGATGTGCCAACGATCGTGGCGATTTCGCGAAGATGGATTCCACTCGAGGTCACGAGGTCCAGGAAACGCGATGAGGTTGATCTCGGCGTACGTGGCAATGCTCTTGCAACCTCGACACAGCACCGCGCTGCGCCGAGGTGAATCATGAACCATGCACGCCGTGAGGAGCAGAACAGTTTTCGGGATCGGCACGATGCGGGACGCCGCCTCATCCCGAGGCTTCGGCGCTACCGCGGCCGCCCAGCCACGGTCGTGCTCGGCTTGCCCCGCGGCGGTGTGGTTCCGGCAGCGGAGATTGCCGCGGCGCTGGAGTTGCCGCTCGATGTCGTCATCTCTCGTAAGATCGGCGCCCCGGGAAATCCGGAGCTCGCCATCGGCGCCGTCGCCGAGGATGGAGCACCATATTTGAGCGCCGAGGGGCTGGCGTTTACGCATGCGTCGCAGGCCTACGTCGACGAAGAAGTGCGGCGCCAACGCGACGAAATCGCGCGGCGCCGCGAATGGTTCCGCGCCGGCAAGCCGCTCGCGCTGCCCGAACAGGCGACGGTCATCCTGGTCGATGACGGCATCGCCACCGGGGCGACCGCGATCGCCGCCATCCGTGCGCTGCGTGCACTGAACGTGGCGCGCATCGTGCTGGCCGTGCCCGTGGCGCCACCCGACACGGTCGAGGCGATGCGCGCGCTGGTGGACGAGATCGTCGTCCTCGCCTCGCCGGCGATGTTCTGGGCGGTCGGGGCGTTCTATGCCGACTTCAGGCCGATATTGGACGAACAGGTCTGCCGCCTGCTCGCTGCAGCGCGGCGCGCCCATCCGCTGGTACCCGGCGTCGACACAACCAGCGGCCGGGCCACCTCGAAGGTGAACGTGTCAATTCGAGCCGGCGCTACGGTGCTGCCAGGCATCCTGAGCATTCCCCCCAACGCGAGGGGCGTCGTCGTCTTCTCGCACGGCAGCGGCAGCGGGCGCTTCAGCCCTCGCAATACGCATGTCGCGCAAGTCCTCTGCGACGGCGGATTCGCCACCCTGCTGGTCGATTTGCTCGCCGAAGTGGAGGCGGCGGACCAGGAGAAGGTGTTCGATGTGGAGCTGCTCGCCGATCGGCTGCGCGCGGCGGCGCGCTGGGTGCGCAACCACGAGGCGACCAAGGCCCTGCGGATCGGCTATTTCGGCGCCAGCACCGGCGCGGCAGCGGCCTTGGTCGCGGCCAGCTCCGATGCGCAGATTCATGCCCTGGTATCGCGCGGCGGCCGACCGGACCTCGCCACCGCTGCGTTGCCGAAGGTCACCGCACCGACGCTGCTGATCGTCGGGGGCGATGACCACGTGGTCCTCCGTCTGAACAAGGCAGCACTGGCGGCGCTGCGCTGCGAGAAGCAGATGGAGATCGTCGCGGGCGCGGGGCATCTCTTCGAGGAGCCCGGCACCCTGGACCAAGTCGCGCAATTGGCCCTGGCCTGGTTCCAACGTCACGTGGGCGCTTCGTCACACCCGGCTCGACGTCGCGACGAAGTTGCCCACCGCGAAGAGATCGCGTGATGCCCAGCGACCGTCCAGACGATCCGGTCATGTCGGCCGTTCTGCCCGTGCTGCCCATCAAGCACAACGTCCTCTTTCCGGGGGTGACCACGCCGTTTGCCGTCGGACGCGCGCGCTCCGCGGCGGCCGTTCAGGCGGCGCTGGCCAGCGAGGAGAAGATGATCCTGGTGGTCGCTCAACGCGACGCTGCCACCGCGGAGCCCACCCTGGAAGACCTCCATTCCATGGGCACCAAGGCACTGATCAAACAGGTCGCTCGCACCGGCGAGGGACAGCTGAGCGTGCTCGTGCAAGGCATCGAGCGGGTGCGCCTGCTGGTCGTCGAGCAGAGCGTTCCCTTTCTCGCCGTCCACGTCGACGTCCCGCCGCCGCTGGCCGACGGCGGAACCGAGGCCGAAGCCCTCTACCGCGAGGTGATCGACCTCGTCCGTCGCTTGCCCGGGCTCATGCCCTCGGCGGGGATCGAACCGCTCGTTACTGCGGCGGAGCAGACGGCTGACCCGGTCGCCGTCGTACACCAGCTCGGTGCGTTGCTCAGCCTCGACGTGGAGGGCCAGCAAGCCCTGCTCGAAGCCCCGACTCAGCTCGAGCTGCTGCGCCGGTTTCACACCGCCCTGGCGCACGAAGTGCAGGTGCTCGAGTTGCGGGCCAAGATCGCCAGCGAGGCGTCGGCCCAGATCGGCAAGTCGCAGCGCGAGTACTTGCTGCGCCAACAGCTGCGCGCCATCCAGCAGGAGCTCGGCGAGGCCGAGGGCGAAGAGGGTGACGTCCAGCGCCTGCGCCAGCGCCTGCAAGACGCCGATCTGCCGGACGCGGTCCGGGCCGAGACCGAGCGGGAAATTCGCCGCCTGTCGAGCACCCCGCCGGCGTCAGCCGAGTACCAGGTCGTCCGCAACTACGTGGAGTTGGTCCTCGAGCTGCCCTGGCGCACCGCGTCGATCGACCAGCTCGACCTGACCCATGTGCGGCAGGTCTTGAACGAGGACCATTACGGCATCGAAGAGGTCAAGGAGCGCATCGTCGAGCATCTCGCGGTGCTCAAGCTCAACCCCGCGGCCCACGCGCCGATTCTCTGCCTGGTCGGGCCGCCAGGGGTCGGCAAGACGAGCCTCGGTCAATCGATCGCCCGGGCCCTGGGCCGCCGCTTCGAACGTTTCAGCCTCGGCGGCATGCACGACGAGGCCGAGCTGCGGGGACACCGCCGTACCTACGTTGGCGCCCTGCCCGGCCGGATCATCCAGGCGATTCGCCGCGCCGGCGTGTGCAACCCCGTGCTCATGCTCGATGAGGTGGACAAGGTCGGGCGCGACTTCCGCGGCGACCCGGCAGCGGCGCTGCTCGAGGTCCTCGACCCGGCACAGAACCACACCTTCCGCGATCATTTCCTCGATCAACCGTTCGATCTCTCCAAGGTCTTCTTCATCACCACCGCCAATACGCTGGATACGATCTCCCAGCCGTTGCTCGACCGCATGGAGGTGATTCGACTCCCCGGTTACAGCGAAGCGGAAAAGCTCGAGATCGCCACCCGGTATCTGTGGCCCCGGCGCCTGGCGGAAGCGGGCCTTTCGGCGGCGGCGGTGGGGCTCGGCGGCGAGGCGATTCGCCACATCATCAGTCGCTACACCCGCGAGGCCGGCGTCCGGCAACTCGAGCAGATGCTGGCGCGCCTGACGCGCCGCGTCGCGCTCCGCCTGGCCGAGTCGCCGGTCGGTGCGGCGGTGGAGCAACCGATCGCGGTGACAGCGAGCGCGCTCATGGGGTGGCTCGGCCCGGAGCGCTTCATGGCCGAGGAAGCGCGCCGCGAACTGCCGCCGGGCGTGGCGACGGGCCTCGCGTGGACGCCGACGGGCGGTGAGGTGTTGTACGTGGAGACGACGCTGCTGCCGGGCAGCCGCGAGCTGACGTTGACCGGCCAGCTCGGCGACGTCATGCAGGAATCCGCGCGCGCTGCACGCAGCTATCTGTGGGCACACGCCGCGGCGCTGGGAATCGACCCGGGCCGTTTCCGCACCACGGGTGTGCACATACACGTGCCCTCGGGCGCGGTACCGAAGGACGGCCCCTCCGCCGGCCTCACCATCGCCATCGCGCTAGCCTCGGCGTATCTCGGCGTCGCCGTGCGCAGTGATACCGCGATGACCGGCGAGATCAGTTTGAGCGGGCTGGTGCTCCCCGTCGGAGGCATCAAGGAGAAGGTGCTGGCCGCGCGGCGGGTTGGCATCCGGCGCCTGATTCTCCCTCGCCCAAACGCGAAGGACCTGCACGAGGTCCCCGAGGAGGTACGCAACGAGCTCGACGTGATCTTCGTCGAGACCATCGACGACGGGTTGGGGGCGGCGCTGGAGAGTCAACCGGCCGCCGCCACCCGCGCCACCGGCTGAGCCCCTGTCGAAGGGCATCGACCGCCGAGCGCAGGGTCGCGGGCATGGCGAGAACGAAGGGCGTGCGAGTCTTCCTGTGTGGTGACGTGATGACCGGCCGCGGCGTTGACCAAGTCCTGCGCCACCCGAGCGCGCCGCGTCTCTACGAGTCGTTCGTGCAAGACGCGCGACAGTACGTCGCGCTCGCCGAGCAGTCGGGCGGCCCGCTCCCCTCGCCGGTGGGGTTCTCCTACGTCTGGGGCGACGCCCTCGCCGAGCTCGAACGCGCCGCGCCCGCCGCGCGCATCGTCAACCTGGAGACCAGCGTCACGCGCAGCGACGACTACTGGCGCGGCAAAGAGATCCACTATCGCATGAGCCCCGACAACGTCGGCTGCCTGACCGCGGCACGGATCGACGTCTGCACGCTGGCCAACAACCACGTGCTCGATTTCGCCCGCGCCGGGCTCGTGGAGACGCTCGACCGTCTGCGGGCCGCCGGGCTGAAGACCGCGGGCGCCGGCCGCAATCTGGCGGAGGCGCGCCGGCCGGCCGTCGTCGACTTGCCGGGTGCCGGCAGGCTGCTGGTCTTCGCGTTCGCCAGCGAGACGAGCGGCGTGCCCGAGAGCTGGGCCGCGGGAGAGGAAACCGCCGGCGTCGACCGGCTGCGCGACCTGTCGCAGTCATGCGCCATGGAGGTGAGCGGGCGCGTGCGGGCGCTGAAGCAACCGGGCGATCTCGCGATCGCCTCGATCCACTGGGGCGGCAACTGGGGCTACGAGGTGTCGGCACGGCAGGTCCGCTTCGCGCACGCGCTGATCGATGGCGGCGTGGATGTCGTCTACGGGCACTCGTCGCACCACGTGCGCCCGGTCGAGGTCTATGAGCGGAAGCTGATCCTCTACGGGTGCGGTGACTGCCTGAACGACTACGAGGGCATCTCCGGGCACGAGTCGTTTCGCGGCGACTTGGTGCTGTTGTTCTTCGTCGATCTCGATGAACAGGGTCGCCTCGTCGCGCTGCATCTGACGCCGATGCAGATTCGAAAGATGCGGCTGAACCGGGCATCACCGGCGGATGCCGGCTGGTTACGGGACACGCTGCGCCGCATCAGCTCCGGCTTCGGCACGCGCGTCGAGCTGGGATCCGGCGGCGCCTTGGAACTGGCATGAACGCCTGGGGAAAGGGGAAACCGCCATGAATCGGATCAGGCGCCTCTTGGTCGCCACCGACTTCTCGGCCTGTGCGGATGCGGCGGGGCACTTCGCCGCCCGACTGGCGGAGCCGCTCAACGCCGAGGTCGAGCTGCTGACCGTGATCGACACCTCGGGATGGACGGAGGGGGCCGGCGATGCCGCATGGCTCGCCCAGCGCGCTGCAGAACTGCGCGAGGAGGCGCGCAAACGGGCCCAGGCCTTTGCCGGCGGCCACTTCGCGGACATCGAGGACGTGCGGGTCCACGTCCGCGACAGCCAGCAAATAGCCTACGAGATTCTGCACGCGGCCGAGGAGCTGCAGTGCGACCTGATCGTCATGGGAACCCACGGGACGAGCGGCCTGGCGCGGCTGTTGTTCGGCTCCGTGGCGGAGAGCGTGGTGCGCAAAAGCGCGATTCCGGTCCTGACCGTGCGGGGTCCAACTTGAGGCGAGGGGCACGTCGAGCTCGCAAACGGGATGCAGTGACCGACGGAAGGAGATCTCGATGACGGAGATGATTGGAGAGAAGCGATTCGTCGGACGACGGGATCGGCGGCAACTACTGGCCCGGTTGGCGGCGGCGGTGATGGTCGCCGATGGGCGGATCACCGACAGCGAGGTGTCGGCGGTCGAACGCCTCGAGCGCCTTGGGCTCGGCCCGCTCACGACGCTGGTAGAGGCTGAGATCGAGCGAGCCACGCACGAGCCGATCGACCTCGCGGCGACCATCGACGAGCTGGGCGAAATCGCCCCGGAGGCCGCCGCGCTGGTGGTCTCCGGGCTGGCACAAGTCGCGACCAGCGACCGCGATCTCTCGAGCCACGAGATAGACGTGCTGACGGCGGTCGCGGCGGGACTCGGACTGAGCGAGCCCGAAGCCGCCCAACTCATCGGCGCCGGGGCTCCCGGAGCCGCTCTGGGAATGGAGTCGGGTACTGCTGAGGCGCCGCTGGCCAGCGCGTCTCGCCTCCATCGGCTCGAGATGCCGGTGCCACCGGCGGTGCCAGGCATGCCGCCTTCGAGCGGACGCAGTGCGCTCGACATCGCGCTGCACACCCTGGGGCTCCCGCCCGGCAGTTCGGCGGAGCAGGCAGATGCGGCCTATGCTGCGCTCGTGCGGCGCTACAACCCCACCAGCGTGCTCGAGCTCGGTCCAGAATTCGCCGTCCTGGCGGTGCGGAAGCTGAGCGCGGTGACCGCGGCATACTCGGCGGCACGCGCGGCCTTGGAGGCATCCTGAGCGTCCGTCCGTTCGAGCCCGCGGCCGCGCTCTCCAGCCTGAAACCGCACACAAGAAGCGGGGACGACCAGGTTTGGTTCCGGGCGGCGTCGGGCCGGCTCCTGTGGAGGATTGCCGTCGACCGGTATAGACACACCGTTGGCATTGGCCCGACGCACCGATCGATTGGAATGGAGGTCCGCACGAATGGTCGACCGATCCTCGCCTAACCGCACGACAAGGACGAACAAGGCCCTGCTGATCGAGCGCTGGATGAGCCGGCGGCTGGCGAGCGTGAAGCCGCTCGACTCCATCCAGCGGGCGCGCCAACTGCTCGAGGAGCGGCGCATCAATCAGCTGCCGGTGGTGGCGAAGGGCCGGCTGATGGGGATCATCACCGATCGCGACGTGCGCGACGCCTTCCCCTCGGTGTTCGACTTCAGCGTCTTCGGCGAGCCCCGCAAGGGCCGCAAGCCGCCCGACACCTCGAGCATCACGGTCGATCGCGTGATGAGCCGGAATCCGTTGACCCTCGCCCCGACGGATACGGTGTTCAGCGCCGCCGGCCTGATGCGCGAGCGCCGCATCGGCGCCCTGCCGATCGTCGACAACGGGCGGCTGGTGGGCATCCTGACGCGCAGCGATCTGCTCGCGGCGCTCGTCGCCCTGGGCGAGCGCGGCGGAGGGTAAACGCACCGCTCGCAGCACTAGGACGCGCAAGGCCCGGCAGCCCGCGCGCGGCAGGGTACGGGGGCGTGAAGACAGCCATGAACGAGCCGTTCACCCAACGGGTCGTCCGCCTCTTCTTGGACAGCAACCTGTCGGTGCTGCTCATCGCCGCGTCGCTGCTGCTCGGCGCGGCGGCCCTCTGGGTGACGCCGCGCGAGGAGGAGCCGCAGATCGTCGTGCCGATGGCCGACGTGCGGATCGCCGCGCCCGGCCTGAGCGCCGGCGAGGTCGAACGCCTGGTCGCCACCCGCCTCGAGAAGCTGCTCTACCAGATCGACGGCGACGAGCACGTCTACTCGATGTCGCGCCCCGGCGCCGCGGTGGTGACGGTGCGCTTCTACGTCGGCGAGGACCGCGAGGACTCTCTGGTCAAGCTCTACAACAAGGTCCAGTCCAACCTCGACCGCGTGCCGGCCGGCGTACGCAGCTGGGTGGTGAAGCCGGTCGAGATCGACGACGTCCCGATCGTCACCATCGCGCTGTGGAGCCGCGATGCGACCCAGGTGGACGACTTCGCCCTGCGCCGCATCGCCGAGGAGCTCGAGGTCGCCTTGCAGGCCGTGCCGGAGACCAACGCCGTGCAAGTCATCGGCGGACGCCCGCGGCGCGTCGTGGTGGAGCTCGATGCGGGCGCGCTGGCGGCGCGCCGCACCGCACCGCTCGATGTCGCCTGGGCGCTCGGCATCTCCAACGTCGAGCGCGACAGTGCCGGCTTCGACCGCGGCGACGTGCGCTTCCCGGTCGAAGCCGGCGGGTTCTTTCACGACGCCGACGACGTGCGCCGCGCGGTCGTCAACGTCGTCGACAGCGCGCCGGTGTTTCTCGGCGACGTGGCGCGCGTCTCCGACGGGCCGGACGAGGCGCGCTCCCACACCTGGATCGGCTTCGGGCCGGCGGCAGGCGATCGGCTCGGTGCAGCCGGCGATCCCGACTTCTTTCCCGCCGTGACGCTGGCGGTCGCCAAACGCAAGGGCGCCAACGCGGTGTGGGTGGCAGAGGCCGTGAGCGAACGCCTGCGCGCGCTGGCGCCGACGCTGCTGCCCGAGGGCGTCGCCTACCAGATCACGCGCAACAGCGGCGCAACGGCCGACGACAAGGTAAACGAGCTGGTGGAAGGGCTCGGAGTGGCCATCGTCATCGTCATCGGCCTCATCGCGCTGACGCTCGGCTGGCGCGAGGCGCTGATCGTCGCCGTGGCGGTGCCGATCATCTTCTCGCTGACGCTGTTCCTCAACTACCTGCTCGGCTACACGATCAATCGCGTCACGCTGTTCGCGCTGATCCTCGCCCTCGGCTTGGTGGTCGATGATCCGGTGGTGGACGTGGAGAACATCCATCGCCATCTGCGCATGCGCCGCGAGGCGGCGCGACAGGCCGTGCTCAGCGCCGTACAGGAAGTGCGCCCGCCGATCATTCTCGCCACCCTGGCGGTGATCATCTCGTTCGTGCCGCTGTTCTTCATCACCGGGATGATGGGACCCTACATGCGGCCGATGGCGGTCAACGTGCCGATCGCCATGGTGATGAGCTTGGTGGTCGCGTTCACCGTCACGCCGTGGATGAGCTATCACCTCCTGCGCCGGAGCCACGCAGTGGCGACCGGCCCCGCCTGGAGCGTGGAAGGCAGCCTCACCTATCGCGCCTATCGACGCCTGCTCGAGCCCCTGCTCGGCGCGCGCCGCCGGGCCTGGATGTTGCTGGGCGCCACCGCACTGCTCTTCGTCCTCGCCGTCGGCCTGGCGGCGTTGCGCTGGGTGCCGCTCAAGATGCTGCCGTTCGACAACAAGAACGAGCTGCAGCTGGTCATCGACATGCCGGAAGGCACGACCCTGGAACGCACCGACGGCGCCGCGCGCGCGCTGGCGGACGCGGTACGCGGGTTCCCCGAAGTGGTCGACGTCACCATCTTCAGCGGTGTCGCCTCGGCGATGGATTTCAACGGCCTGGTGCGCCACTACTACCTGCGCCGCGATCCACACCAGGCGGAGATTCGCATCAACCTGGCACCGAAGCGCCGGCGCGCCGCCCAATCGCACGCCATCGCGCTGCGCCTGCGCCCCGCGATCGCGGCCGTGGCGGCGGCCTGGGGGGCGAACGTCAAGCTGGTCGAGTCGCCCCCGGGGCCGCCGGTCATCGCCACCATCGTCGCCGAGATCTACGGCGATGCGCTGCGGCCGTACGCCGATCTCCAGGCCGGCGCCCTCGCCCTGGCCGAACGCCTGCGGCGCGAACCGCTGGTGGTCGATATCGACACCTCGGTGGAAGCGCCGCGCCGCCAGCTGCGGTTCACCCTCGACAAGGAGAAGGCGGCGTTATCCGGGGTCGCCACCGACGACGTCGCGCAGACCGTCGGCCTGGCGCTCGACGGCCTCACCGCCACGCAGCTGCACGTCGCCGGCGAGGTCCACCCGCTCGACATCGTCCTGCGCCTGCCGCGCGCCGCGCGCAGCGCCGCGGCGGACCTCGGCGCCATGTACGTGCGCGGGCGGCCGGGCTACGTGCAGCGCCGCGAGGCCGGCGGCCTGCGCGCCGCGCCGGTCCCCATCGTGCAGCTCGGCGAGCTCGGCCGATTCGAGGAGCGAGCGGCCGAATCGACCATCTACCACAAGGACCTCGCCCGCGTCGCTTACGTGTTCGCCGACACCGCGGGGCGCGCGCCGGCGGAGGCGATTCTCGACGTGATCGCGGACGAGACCGCCGGCGCGCCGGTCATCCCGCCGGCCGCGCCCCGGCCGCTGTCGGCGCGCACGTACTTCTCCAACGGCGGCGGCGACGGCTGGGCACGGGAACCGGCGACCGAGGTCGTGTGGCGCGGCGAGGGCGAGTGGCAGATCACGCTCGATGTGTTCCGCGATCTCGGCATCGCCTTCGGGGTCGCCTGCTTCGGCATCTACGTGCTGCTCGTCTACCAGACCGGCTCCTACATCATGCCGCTCATCCTCATGATCTCGATCCCGCTCACCGTCATCGGCATCCTGCCCGGCTTCTGGCTGCTCAATCGCGTCGGCGGCGCACCGGTCGGCGACCTGCCGAATCCGGTGTTTTTCACCGCCACGGCGATGATCGGCATGATCGCCTTGTCGGGCATCGCCGTGCGCAACGCGATCCTGCTCATGGAGTTCGTGCAGGAGCGGCTGCGCGAGGGGCAGGCGCTGCGCGACGCGTTGCTCGACAGCGGCGCCGTGCGCTTCCGCCCGATCTTCCTCACCGCCGCCGCGGCGATGCTGGCCGCCGTCCCGATCACGCTCGATCCGATCTTCTCCGGCCTCGCCTGGGCGCTCATCTTCGGGCTGTTCGTCTCCACCGCCTTCACGCTGGTGATCATCCCGGTGGTGTACGACCTCGTCTATCGCCATCGCCCCGGACACGGCGTCAGCGCCGGCGCTGCGGGGACATGAGCGCTCACCGCGTGTTGAGAGGCGCGTTCCGCTCATTGGCCGCGCCCCACCCCACCGGGCGGCGCGCGGCGCTGCCGGCGGGCACGGGTCCCGCGGCTGCGGCTCGTCGCGAACGCTCGCTGGCTCGACTCCGCAGCCACTCTTTCCGCGGGAGGTAGCGATGGGACGACCGCAGTGGCTCTCGACGGCGCTGTCTTGGCTCGCGGCTTTGCTCGGCATGCTGCTGCTCATTCTTTGGCTCGCCGGCGCTTTCGCGGAACGAATCGAATCGGGCCCTGCGCGCCGGGTGCGTCCCACCGTCGGCCCCGACGCGCCGCTGGCAGTCGCGACCCTGATCATCGACCCCTTGATCGAGGAAGCAGCCGGCACGGTTCAGGCGCAGCGTCGAACGCTGGTGTCGGCGCGAATGCTGGCCACCATCGCGGCGGTGCGCGTGCGCGCCGGGGAGGCGGTCGGCGCCGGCGACGTGCTGATCGAGCTCGACGCGCGCGAGCCCAGCGCGCGCGTCGAAGAGGCGCGCGGCGCCGTGCGCGGGGCCGAGGCCGAGCAAACCCGGCGTGCCGCCGACCTGGCGCGGGCCCAGGTGCTCATCCGCCGCGGCGCAATCAGCCAGAGCGAGTTCGATCAGGCCCAGGCGGCGGCGCGCGTCGCCGACGCCAGCGCGGCGGGCGCCCGCGAGGCGTTGAGCGCCGCGCAGGTCGCGCTCAGCTACACGCGCATCACCGCGCCGGTCAGCGGCCGCGTCGTCGATCGCTACGCCGAGCCCGGGGATACCGCCGTTCCGGGCCAACCGCTGCTGGCGCTGTACGATCCGGTGGCACTGCGCATCGAGGTCCCGGTGCGCGAGTCGCTGCTCACCCGCCTTCACGTCGGTGACACGCTTGAGGTGCGCATCGGCGAGCGCGTGTTCGCCGGCGTCGTCGACGAGATCGTCCCGCAGGCCGAGGTCGGCTCGCGTACGTTCCTGGTCAAGATCGGCCTGCCGCGCGAAGCGGGCCTGTACACGGGCATGTTCGGGCGCGCCCTCATCCGCACCGGCGAGCGCGAGCGCTTGTTCGTCCCCGCCCTCGCCGTCGAGCGAGTCGGCCAGCTCGATTTCGCCACCGTCGTCGACGCCGATGGCGGGCTCGGGCGCCGCCTGGTCACGCTGGGATCCCCGGCCGGCGACCAGGTCGAGGTCTTGAGCGGCCTGCGGCCGGGTGAACGGGTCCTGCTGCCACCCGCGCCGCAGCCGGATCGGTGAGGCGCGAGAACCGACCGAGACGCTCACCTCGCTGCCGCCGCGTCTCTGCGCCTGAGCGATGAGGACCATCGTCCCACGCACGCGGCAACGGCGCTTGTCCGCGCCTGGCATCATGCGCTACGCAGCGCGCGCGGCCATGACCGGTTCCAGGTCGAAGCCCTGGCAACCGGGGGCGACTGTAGACCGGGGCGCCTATGTTCAGAGATGAGGAGCATTTCCATGGCACGGACCTCCGTCTGGCGCGGCTGGCGCGCGGCCTGATCCGCCATCGCCGCGCGGCGCTGGCACTGCAGGCGTTGCTGTTCCTCGTCGGCCTGTGGGGCGTCTCCGACCTGCGCCTCGCCGACGACCCCAACCGCTGGCCGCCGGCGGACGATGCCAACGTGCGGTTGCACGACCGCTTGCAGCGCGATTTCGGCGGCGCGAACCGCGTCACCATCCTGATCACGCGCAAGGACGGCGGCTCGATCGTCAACCACGAGACGCTCAGCGTCGTGAAGCGGATCACCGACCACCTGCTGTTGGAGGTCGACGGCGTCGTCACCTACTCGGTGCGATCGCTGTCGAGCGTCGGCGCGCGCTACCTGAGGGGCACGGCGGACCTGCTCGATGCCGGCCTCCTCTTTCCGGACCCGAACCGCGCCCCCGAGAGCGCCGAAGAACTGGAGCGGACGCGATTCGGGATCGAGAACAACGCGATGTTGAAGGGCCTCCTCGTCTCCCCCGATCTCACCGCCGTCATCATCCAGGCTGACTTCCGCACCGGCCACGCGGTCACCGCGGCGGGCGTTCGCCTGCCGTCGACCGATCCGATGGCGATCTTCCACGCGGTGAACCGGATCATCGCGCCCGAGAACGACGCCGCGCACGCGGTCGCCGCGACGGGCGCGCCGATGATCATCGGTTGGGTGAACCGCGACGGCCTCTTCGACATCGCCATCGCCTTCGGGGTCGCCGTCATCATCATCGCCTCGATCCTGTGGTACGCGCTTCGGACCTTGAGCGGAGTCCTCCTGCCGCTGTGGGCCGGCGTGCTGTCCGCGCTGCTGGGGTTCGCCTGCTACCGGCTCTTCCGTGGACCGATGCTGGGCTCGGCCGCGGCCCTGATCGCCCCCTTCGTCGTCGTCGCCGCGGCGGCGTTTCACGGGCTGCAACTGCTGAGGCGCTACAGCCGCGAGGAGCTGGCGCGCCTCGGCGCCGTGGACGACGCGGTCACCGCCGCGTTCGTCAGCCGCTTCCGCCCGCTGCTCGCCGCGCTGCTGACGGACATCGTGCCGTTTGCCGTCATGGCGTTCATTCCGTTCGACAACGTGCGAGAGCTCGGCATCGTCGCCGCCTGCGGCCTCGGGTGGCTGACCGCCGCCGCGCTGATGCTGATGGCCCCGGCGCTGAGCTCCACAGGCCGCAGCGCCAGCCGGCGCGCCCGCAGCATCGCAACGGAACGACCGGTGGCCGCCGCCTCCGCCGAGAAGTTCGCTGCGGCGTTCCACCGGCTGACCGACCGCCCGCGCTACGGCGCCCTCGCCCTGGGGGCGTGCGCCGCGCTGTTCATCGCCGCGGCATGGACGATCGCCGAGACACCGGTCGGACAGGACAACGCGTACGCGATCCACAACTATCTCACCCGCTCGTGGGAGGGGAACGAGATCTTCGAGACCGAGCAGCAGATCCGCGCCCGCTTCGGCGGAATCGACAGCTTGACGGTTCTCGCCGAGGGCCCGTGGGAAGGCTCGATCAAGACCCCGGCGGCATTGACCGCCCTCGATGGCTTCGCGACAGCGATCACGCAGCTCGACGAGGTCGTCGCGGTGATCGGCTTGCCCTTTTACGTCAAGATCATGAACCGGTTCCTGAGCGAAGATCGCGACGACGCGTTTCTCATTCCCATCCACGGCCGCGCCGAGCAGGCGATCAACGAGGCGCTCTACTTCTACCTCGGCGGACTGCCGGGCGCCTTCGACGCCGTCGCCGATCCGACCTACCGGCGCGCGATGATGGTCGTCGTCGTCCGCGACACCGGTCAGGTGACCGTGAAGAAGGTGTCGGACGCGGTGAGAGACTACCTCGACACCCGCTGGGATCCGAACCTCGCCAGCGGCGTGCGACTCAGCATGGCCGGCGGCTCGGTCGGTCTCGCCGAGACGTTCAACCGACGCATCGAGGGCTGGCTCGTCGCCGCCGCCGTTCTCGGGTTTGTCGGCACGATCCTCGTGCTCGCCCTTCTCCTGCGCGCGGCCATCCTGCCATTCGTCTTGATCCTTCCGCCGCTCCTCGCGGCGGGTTTCTCCCTCGGCGTGCTGATCGCCCTGGGGATCGAGATCAACTCGAATGCGGCGGCGGTGCTGGCGGTCGCCGGCGGCGTGGGCGTCGACTCGGGGATCTATCTCCTCTACCGCGTGCGCGAGGAATTCGCGCCGGCGCGAGACTTTCGCGCCGCCCTGGCCAAGGGCTTCGCGAAGATCGCGCCCGCCCTGGTGATGTCCAATGCCGCGCTGCTCGCCGGCTGCTGGGCCCTGGCACCGATCCCCCTGTACGTCGGCGACGTCGGCTTCGGCATGGGGCTGGTGATCTTCTCGTGCTTCGTGTTGACCGCCGTCCTCTCTCCGATCCTGTGGAACTCGATCGGCAAGAGGATTGTCATCGGATAGGCCCGTGCGCGTGTCGGCGAGCCGTAGCCGCGGGACCGGTGCCCGCCGGCAGCGCGGCGCGCTGCCCGGTGGGGTGGGGGCGCGGCGACGATGCCCCGGTAGCAGCGCCCAGACACCAGCGGTTACATCGCGCCACACCGCCCGCCACCCGGCGACGCGCTGCGTCGCTACCGGCCACGGGTGCCGCGGCTACCGCTCGTCGCGGACACTCGTCAGCAGCTGTCGAAGGGCAAGGTCGATTACCGTGCCGCCTGTCGGGCGCGCAGGTAGGTGACGCAGTCGTCGACGCTGGCGAGCTTGGCGTAGTCGGATTCGGGGACGTCGACGCCGAGCGCGTGGTGCAAGCCGACGACGAAGTTCATGAAGTCGACCGAGTCGAGGTCGAGGCTGTCGCGCAGGTTCGCGGTCGGATCGATCGCCTCGCGACGAACGTCCGGCGCGACCTCGCACAGCACGCCGATCACCGCCTCGCGCAGCTCGCGGTCGTTCATAGCTTCTCCGGTTCCTGCAGCAGGCGATCGATGGCGTTGAGGAAGCGCCCGCCGCGATGGCCGTCGCTGGCGCGATGATCGGCGGACAGGGTCGCCGCCAGCACGGGGCGCACGCCGAGCATGCCCGCCGCCGCCCACGGGCGTTCGACGATGCGCCCGAAGCCGACCAGCGCCACTTGCGGCGGGTAGATCACGCCGAACACGGTCTCCACGCCCTGCTCGCCGAGGTTGGTCACCGTGATCGTCGCATCGGCCACCTCGGAGCTGCGCAGCACTCCGTCGCGGGCGCGCTTCACCAGATCGAGCAGCTCGACCATCACCTGATCGACGCTCTTGCGGTCGAGGTCGTGCAGCGCCGGCGCCACCAACCCGCCGCCTCTCAATCCGATCGCCACGCCGACGTGCACGCCGGCGCCGGGCTGGAAGCCACCGCTGCCCCAGAAGCCGTTCATCTCTGGCACCTCGCGCACCGCCAGCGCGACGGCGCGCAATTGCAGCACCGCGGGCAGCAGCCGTTGCGTCACCGGCCGGCGCGCGTTCTCGGCCGCCAACCAGGCGAGGGCGCGGCTCATGTCGATCTGGGTGCCGAGGTAATAGTGGGGGATGTCGCGTTTGGCGCGCGCCATCGCCGCGGCGATGGCCTTGCGCATCCCGGAGAGTCGGTCGGCCGGCGCCGATGCTGCCACCGGTGGCGCGATCGGGGGACTCAACGCCGCCGGCGCCGGCGCGCCGGCGGCCGCGGCGCGCTCGACGTCTGCCTTGGTGATCGAATCACTCGGCCCCGTACCGCGCACGGTGGCCAGATCGACATGCAGTTCTTCGGCGAGCCGGCGGGCGAGGGGTGAGACCCGCACGCGCCCAGGCGCTGCCACCGGCGCCG
>CAYYWP010000039.1:0-26140 GCA_964475125.1 uncultured Binatia bacterium (SeqCode)
CCAGATATTCCTGCGTCGGCCGCCTGGCCAGGGCCGCCGATGCCTCGCCGATATATGCAACGAATTTCGGATACAGGACACTAGCAGTGATTCGCACCGCGGCAAAAGAAGGGCTGAAAAGAAAGAGCGGAGGGGGAGGGATTCGAACCCCCGAGCCCTTGCGGGCTGCCGGTTTTCAAGACCGGTGCCTTCGACCACTCGGCCACCCCTCCAGTGCGCGGGAACGAGAGGCTTAGCATGGGGCGGCGCGGCTGGCGACGCAGGGAAGACCGTCATGCACCCGATTCTCCTCTGACCGCCTCGGCTCGTAACGTCCTCGTCGGGCAAAGCCCCCTCCCGCCCCCGGCCCTTGACGCACTTCCGTTGCCGCTCGATGATGGCGGCGGGTGGCGTTCGAAGGCGCGCTCTCAGGAGCGCGGCGGGGAGGCAGGGATGAGGCGCGGAAAGATCGGGCTGTGGGCGCTGCTGGTGGTGCTGTTGGCGGCAGATGATGAGGTGCTGGCGGAGCCGTATCTCGCCGTGCGCGAAGGGCAGAAGTGCAGTACCTGCCACGTCAACATGACCGGCGGGGGCATGCGCACGAGCTTCGTCTCGGCCCACGCCAAGGAAATCCTCCGCTACCCGGACTGGTGGGCATCGCTCACCAAACCCACCGACTACTTCACCGGCGAGATCAATCAGTTTCTCGCCATCGGCGGTGACCTGCGCGTCGACGCCACGGCGATCATGCAGGACGAGCCGAAGAACGGCCGGGTCAACAACAACCAGGCCTTTCGCAGCCGGCTGGAGGAGTTCGACATCACCGTCAACGAGGCCGTCAGCTATTTCGAGGTGCGCCTGATCCCCGACCTCCTGACCTTCTACTTGGACCAGCGCTGGCAGCCGAGTGTGGATACGCGCGAGGCCTGGGCGATGCTGTACCTGCCGTGGGACATCTACCTGAAGGGCGGCGAGATGTTCCTGCCCTACGGCCTGCAGATCCAGGACGACAACGCCTTCATCCGCGGCGGCCGCAACGGCTCGGCCACCACGGGTTTCAGCTTCAACGTCAGCCAGCCGGGCTTCGAGATCGGCTGGGAACCAGGCCCGCTCGCCATCGCCGGCGCCGTCTCGCAGGGCGCGGTGAACGACCGCGACGTGCAGATCACCGGCACGGTGTCCTCGATGTTCACCGATCTGCCGGTCGTGCCCAACGTGCTCGTCGGCTTCTCCGGCTCGCGCGTCGGGCCGTCGGGCAGCGAGACCTCCCAGGTCGGCTTCTTCACCGGCTTCACCATCGGACCCTTCACCTATCTCGGCGAGGTCGACTTCGGCCACTTCAGCTTCACCGACTCGACCACCGGCAAGCGCGTCAGCACCGGCACCTTCATCACCTACAGCGAGGGCAACTACCTGCTCTTCGACTGGCTCAATGCCAAGGTCGCGTTCGACTACGCCGACTACGACGGCAGCCTGCCGCGGCAGGGCAGCAGCAATGCCGAGAACCGCTTCAGCGTCGGCTTCGAGCCCTTCCTCGCCCGCTTCGCGCAACTGCGCTTCTTCTATCGCGTCAGCAACGGCGTCAGCTCCATTCCCGACCACAATCAGGGGCTGTGGATTGGCGAGATGCATATCTTCTTCTAAGTTGTTACGTGGCTAGGTTGTTAGTTGTTAGGTGGAGAGCGGATTGAAGGTAATGTCCTAATTTGGGTAGGGCACTACCGGATTGGCCTAACCGCTAGCGACGTAACAACCTGCCGCCATGAGTCTCTTCACCGATCGCGAGCGGCCCATCGTCGAGGCAATCGCGGCGCTCGCCGACTGCAACCCGTTCCTGCCCGAATGGGTCGCGCTTCAACGCCGGGCGCTCGGTGAGGCGTTCGTAACCGGCGGCGGCGTCTGGCACGCCGAGGGCGATCCCGCCAAGCTGGATCCGAACGCCCAGCGGCTGCGCGCAGTGGCGGAGGAGCTGGGCAACGATTCGCGACAGCGGTTGGCCGGTGGGGCGAAGGCGACGGCGGCCGAGCTGACGAGCTACCGCGGGTTGGTTCACTACCTGCTCTTCCAACGCTACGAGGATCCTTGGTACCAGCTGATCGAGCCCGGAGAGCCCGCCGAAGCCGGCCGCCGGCGGGTGAGCTGGTACGCGCGCTTCGCGCGCGATCTGTCGCATTTCCTCTCCGTCGCCGGCGCGGCACCGGAACCGGCAGAGACGGCGCACCTCTTCGCCCTCGGCTTTCAGGTGCGCCGCGCGTTTCATCACATCTTCCGCCAGATCTACGGCGGCTCGTTGCCGGCGGCGCGGCTGCGCGCGGCGGTGTGGCAATCGATTTTCACCCGCGATCTGCGCCGCTACCGCGCCGTACTGTACGACCGCATGAACGACCTCACGACGCTCATCACCGGCGAGTCGGGCACCGGCAAGGAGCTGGTGGCGCAGGCCATCGCGGGCTCGCGCTACATCGCCTTCGAAACCCGCAGCGAGTCGTTCGCGGCCGACCCCAGTGGCGGATTCTTTGCCGTCAACCTCTCGGCGCTGAGCCCGACGCTGATCGAGTCGGAGCTCTTCGGCCATCGCCGCGGCGCCTTCACCGGCGCCGACGACGATCGCGGCGGCTGGCTGGAAGCCTGCGGCCGCCACGGCGCGGTGTTCCTCGACGAAATCGGCGACCTGGACGGGGCCATTCAAGTCAAGCTCCTGCGCGTGCTGCAGACGCGCCTGTTCCAGCGCATCGGCGAGACCGCGCCGCGTCGCTTCGCCGGCAAGGTGATCGCCGCCACCAATCGCGACCTCGAACGCGAGATCGAAGCCGGCCGCTTTCGCGAGGATCTGTACTACCGCATCTGCGCCGACCAGATCTGCACCCCGGCGCTGCGCGAGCAGCTCGCCGACAGACCCGATGACCTGCGCCACCTGCTCCTCATCCTCGCCCGCCGCATCGTCGGCCACCAAGAGGCCGAGCCCCTGGCCGACGAAGTCGAGCGCTGGGTGCGAGGCCACCTCGGAGGCGACTACCCCTGGCTGGGCAATATCCGCGAGCTCGAGCAGTGCGTGCGCAGCGTGCTCATCCGCGGCGAATACCGCCCCCGCCGCGCGCCGCGCGGCGCCGCCGAGGCGCTGGCCGAGGGGCTGCGGCGCGGCTCGCTCAGCGCCGAGCAGCTCCTGCAACGCTACTGCGCGCTGGTCTACGAGCAAACCGGCAGCTACCTGGAGACCGCTCGCCGGCTCGGGCTGGATCGCCGCACCGTGCGCGCCAAAGTCCAGGCCTGGATGGAGCGCCAGCGCGCGGGATGATGGAGTTTGAGGGCCGGCGCCGCCGGCGCATCGTACGCGCCACACCAGTGAAACGCGCCAACCAGCAGAACGAAACTGGCAAGCACAAGGTGAAACAACGCCGGCAGGGCGGCGGCCGACCACCGATCCGTGACGAGCCCGGTGACGGCGGCGAGAAGGCGAAGCAGCATCGTCACGAAATAGATCGCCCCGATGGCGAGGTACCACACCCCCCTGCGTGCGCGGGGCTGGATGCGTTCTGTCGACAGGCGCCAAGCGAGCCTCGACATCGCGAGCAAGATGAGCGCCTGCGCGCTCAGGAGTATCTCATAGGGCAGCCCGCTGCCTTGCCACGTATCGAACGCCGGCAACCACGGCACCGAATGAAGGCGCTGGACGAGCTGGGCCAGCACCCGGAATGCAAAGAAGACGACGAGAACCCATGCGCATGCGGCATACGGTGCGTGGTGTCGCGCCGCACGGCATCGACAAAGGTACGTCAGCTGGCAGGCCCACGGAGGGCAGTCGCGCCGGTCCTGATCCGTGAGCATCCGCTGGGGGTCAACTTCTCTTCAGCTCACCGAGAGCGGTGTGGGAAGCCGCAGGTCGCTGCGCCTGGTGAGGCCGAAGCCGGGGGCCGCCGGGGTCGGCCATGTCAGGAGGCCGCCGCGACCGAACATGAGCGCGGGTTCGCAGACCTCCCACGCCAAGAGCCGCGTGCCGAAGGCGCCCTCCTGGGCGACGAGCAGATCGCGCGCGTGGCTGGCGACGGTGAAGGCCGCCCGCGTCAGCAGACTGGTCTCGCCCACGTGCGCGCCAACGATGATGGGGATGGCATGCTGGCGGGCCGTGTCGACGACGCGCAACGCACGCACGATGCCACCCATTTTCGATAGGCGAACGTTGGCGATCCACGCACCGGGCGGCGACGGTTGCAGCGCATCACCGCGCATCGCGGCCGGCTTCGGCACGAATGGCATCCGCGCCAACGCGGCGAGCGGTACGGCATCGACGCAGCTTTCGTCGAGGATCACCCGTATGCCCGTGCTCGCCACCAATGCGGCGAGCGCCGGCCACTGGCGCGCGGGCAGCGGCTCCTCAATGGCGAAGAAGGGACAGTCGAGCGCCCGTAGGTACGCGGCCGCTTCCGTCGCGCTCGGCCACGCATTGTTGGCATCCAGGCGCAGGCGCCAGTCGGCCGCTGCGCAGCGCGCGAAGGCCGCAAGACAAGCGCGGTCGTTGACCAGATTGCCGCACAGCTTGACCTTGAAGTCCGCAAAGCCGGCGGTCGCATACCGCTCGAGCACGGCGCAGAAGTCCGCGTACGACTCGACGCCGATGACCGCCGTGTAGCGAAACGTTCCCCGCACTTCCGGCAGGCCGAGCAGCGCCTCGACCGAAAGGCCGCGCTCTTTCGCCAGCCCGTCGAGCCAGGCGAGCTCGATGGCGCACCAGGCGGCCGGATTGTCATCCACCTCGGCGCGGTGCGCCGCCTCCCAGGCGATGAGATCGCCGACGCCGGAGATGCACGCACACAAGGCAGCGCGATGCGTCGCGAAGAAGGCGTGCACGCTGTGCAAGTCCTCGCCGGTGACGTAGCGCCGCGGACACGCCTCGCCGTAGCCGATCGCTCCGCCGCGCGTGCGCACCTCCACCCATGCGCTCTCCGTCGCGCCGCGCTCGGCCGCGGCATGGCGAAAGATGCGGTGGAAGGGGATGGCCATGCGCTGCAACGCCATGGACGGGCTCATGGGGCACCGCTCAGAGAACGGGGGCGGGAGTCAGGGGGCGAGGATCGGGGTCTGACTGCTGCGATCCTGTCCCTGCGTCCTGAGCCGCAGACCCGCGATCCGCCAACCACGCGGTGTACGCAAAATCCAGATCCGCCGCGTAGCGCAGGGCGACAATCTTGAACTGCCCCTCGCGTTGACCGTTGGCGACGCACCAGGCGCGGTAGGCGTCAGCCCAGCCGGCGCGCAGGGGGCAGACCGCGAGGTCGGCCAGCCGGCCGCTGGCGCGCTTGCCGCGGTACTCGAGGTTGCGTTCGCCGAGCAGCGCGTCGATGCGTGCCGCGAGGCGACCCGGCTCGGGCGCGAAGCCGGCATCGTATTCGATCAGCAGGCGATAGCGCGCGCCAGCGACGTCGGCCAACATGATGAAAAAGCACGGCGCGCCGCCGAGCTCCCTGGCCGCCGCGTTCACGGCGTCGAGCACCTGGGCTTCGTACAGCTTCTCGCCGGTGATGTTGGTGACCCCCTTCCCCTTCTGCACGAAGGCGATCGTCGGCGTGGCGAGAAAGCGGCCGTCGACGCGCACGATGTCGTTGATGTCGTAGCGATAGAGGCCATCGGCGGTGGTCGCGAAGACGTAGTACTCGCGCCCAAGCTCGAGGTCTTCCAACCTGCGAAACGCACCGACGCCACGCTCCCAGCTTTCCTTGTCGACGAATTCGAAGAAGGTCTCCCACAGCGCCGGAATACCGGCATGCGAGGCGGCATCGACGGCGAGGCTGCCGCGGAACTCGCTCGCCAGGTAGCCGAGCTCAGCGATACGCGCCGCCGGAGGCAACAGCGCTCGCACGCGTTGCAGGGCAATGGCGCAACTGCCGCCGGTCCAGGTCGAGACGAGGCGAAGGTGCGGCCAGAGGTCGGCGAACGACGGCCGCGCGCGCGTCAAGGCCCGATGCAGCGCCTCGAGACGGGCGCGGTCGCAGGTGAGGCGCGACGCCACCGCGCGCCGCACGTGCGCCGGCAGCTCGGCAAAGCGCGAGAAGCGGTCGTGCGCCAAGTCGGCGAGCAACTCGGCGCGATGCCGGCACAGCAGGCTGATCAGCCGCAGGAACGTCGAAGGATTGGCCGTGGCCATCGCAGTGATGTTCGACTCGGCCAACGCCAGGCGCAGGATGAGCAGGTACCTGAGCTCGTGGTCCGCGACGTCGAACACCGCCGCCGGCACGACGTACTTCGCCCGCGCCAGGCGCGACATGGCGCGATACAGCGCCCCCGACAGCGAGCCGAACGGCTGGCCGCCCGGCAGCCTGCCCTCGACCGCTGGGCTGACGACGGCCAGGATGCGACCGGCGTAAGCGCCCGGCACGTCGCGGTACTGAACGTAGGCGAAGACCGCTTGGCACCACCGGTGCCGCGCCAGCCCGGCGCGACTGACGGGGAAGTAGCGCGGGGCGCCGGTGGTGCCGCTCGTCTGCGCGTACAGGATCGGCGGTGCGGCGCTCAGACTGGCCTTTCCGGTGCTTTGATGCGCCGCGATGTACGGGCGGAGTGAATCGTAGGTCTGCACGGGCACGCGGCGGCGGAACTCCTCGACGGTGGCGATCGACGCGAAGCCATGCGTACGACCAAACTCCGTGGTGCGATTGACCGCCAGAATGCGGCGCAGCACTGCCAGTTGGGTGGAGCCGGGGCGCGCCGCCGCTGCGACCAGCGGCCGCCACCCGCGCCAGTACGACCACGCCATTCGCGTGCGCAGGAGCGCGTTCAGGGCGATGTCGCGCCAGCTCAGCACGGGGCCCGCGACTCGATCGAGTGGGCCGCAGAACGGCGCGCGCAGCTGCGCCGCGAAGCGCTCCGGGTAGTAGCGGTTGCGGAGACCGAGCGCGCTGACCTTGCGCCCAGCGGGAAGGAAGTACGTGCCGAAGAGCAGGTCCCAGATCGCCAAGTGGTTGCCGTAATTGGCGTTCGACTCGCGCGCCAGTCGCGAGTGGTGCCAGCGGTGCAGCTCGGGTCCGCTGAGGACGTAGTTGAGCACGCCGAGGCGGACATTGATGTTGGCATGCTGCAAGAAGCCATGCAGCGAGTGGAAGACGACGTACAGCGCCAGCACCTCTGCACTGACGCTGAGCAGTGCGAAGGGCAGCGCTTCGAGGGTGTATTGCAGCACCCGTTCGAGCGGGTGAAAGCGTCCGACGGTGAGCGCGTACAGCGACGTTGGCGCATGGTGGAGCGCATGCAAGCGCCACAAGGTCGCGCCGCGATGGGCCGCCACGTGCAGGCCGTAGCGGAGCGCGTCGGCGACGACGAGCAGGACCGCGAACTGTGCAGCCAGCGGCCAGGCATGCGGCCACCATTTCGCGATTCCGTGTCCGCGGCTGAACGATCCCAGCGCCGACGCCGTCGCCAGCGTGAGCGTTACCGGGAGCGCGACCTGGACGATGAGCAGAAACGCGAGGTCGGTGCGAAACCCGCTGACGCCGGTCTTCCATTGTCGCCGATACGGCATCCACCTTTCGAGCCGGACGATGAGCAGCAGTCCGCCGGCAATGGACCCGTAACAGCCGAGCTGAACCGGAACGCCGGCGCCCAGCAGCGCCGCGTACGCCCCGATGCCAACACCGATCACCGTCGGATAGGCGAGCCGCTGCACGAGCCAGTTGGCGCCCGCGCCCAGCATACCCGAGCAGTCTCCAACAAGGTCGTGCCCCCCTACCCGATCTGCCAGAGTAGTGCCCGCTTCAGGTAGTCGCGCCATTTCACAGGCAACGTGAGCAAGACCAGCTCCAGGCGATGGAAAACGCGGTAAAGCCAGTTAACTCAGGTGCTTACTGGCTCATGGCCGCGTGGCGCTCGCGGAGAGGCTGTGCAGCCAGTGTACAGAGGCGGTCATCTGTCGGCCCGCGACTTGGCGTCCGGGGTCTGGGCCGGAGCGAGTGCGCAGATCGGATGTAGCCCCGCACCGCGCCGACATGCGCCACGGGGCGGCGCGCTCCACCGCGGCTGAGATCCACAACGGCTCGGCCCCAAGCTGACCCGCGACCGAATCCCACAAGAGGGAGGCGATCGGCGCGAGCCGATTTGAGCCGACGTCACTGCATCCCAGCGGTGGGCGTTAGAGAGCGAGTGCGGGAGGGCGTCGGCGTTTGCGTCGCGGTGGGCGTGATGGTCGGTGTGCAGGACGGCGACAGCACCGGGATCGGGTCCTGGCAGTTGTCGCCGAAGCCGGAGGGGGTGGGCGGGACCGGACAGACCTCGGCATCCTGGCTAATCACCTGTAGCGGGCGATTCCACTGCGCGTCATCGGGAAAACAGGTGACGTGTGACGCCCCGACTTCGCCATAGCTCTTTGGTGTCCAGCTCGATGGCAGCTCGAAACGGTAGCCGAGGCAGCCGCTCGCCGGACAGTCGGAGAGCGAGAGCCCCTGCGAAGCAGGGGTCGTGCCGGCAACGCGGGTCGCCCACTTCCCGCAGATGGCACCGACCGTCTCGGCGAGATCGGGCTCGGCGAAGCTGCTCGAGAGTGCGCACTGCGAGCCGTCGGCGGCGATCTGGCAGGCATCGCGCGGCACGCATTTCTCCTCGTCGGCGCGGGTGGTGAATTCGAACTGGTCGGCGATGAGGTTGCTGTCGAACTCGATCTCGAGCACGCCGTCGGGGTGTTGCGTCAGGCGAGAATTCAGCGCCGCCACGAGGGTCGGATCGTCGATCGGCTCGATGGCGAGATTGTTGGATGGTTCTCCGGCGACGGTGAGGTGCGGCAAGACCCACACCCACTCGCCGGTGCAGCCGGTGTAGAGCTGATACCTGGTTTTCGCGCCGCTCCTGGCGAAGAGCTGGTAGAGGACGTACTGCGACCCGGCGCTGAACGTCGGTAACTCGAAGGTGGTCGGCTGCGCGATGCACGACGTGCTCTGCGAGGTGGCGTCGGTATCGATGTAGTACACGCCGTCGCTCGCCATGAGGTACGGCGCCTGGCCGTTCTCGGCGCCCATCATGAACGTCGCCTGCGGACAGCTCCAGGTATCGCCGTCGCAGATGGCCCCCGTGCAGGGCGCTTCGCTGGTCAGCAAGCGCTGGCGGTAGATGGGCACGGCGGGGAACGTGCCCCAGACGCTCGGGTCGATCGCCGTCCCGTCCGCCGTCACCGGCGCGATGACGGTGGTCAGGAACTCGTTGGGCGAGGTCTGCACACCGGAGCTGAGACACTCGGGGCTCCGCGATGGCGAGTCGAAAAAGTGGTTGGCGCTCACCGACGACGTCTGCCGCTGCGGGCTTGGCAGCGACATCATGTCGCAGTCGTCTCCCCAGCAGTTGCCGGTGAACGTCCCGTCGAGGTCGTTGAGAATGGTGGAGAAATCGATCGGTGTGATGCCGGTGTACGTTTGCAACGGCACGTAGGTGCTCGGATGGTTGAGGCTCGCGGGATTGCCCTGGATGTACGAGTTGTACTGGTCGACGACGTTGTGCCGCGTGGTCTCGGTGTCGAAGGCCGAGTTCTCGAAGGCGAAGGCCGGCGGGTAGTAGAAGCCGTTCGGCTGTTTCCAGCCCACGGCGGCGTTCATCACGCACATGTTGTCGAGCGCCGGGTCCGGGTCGGGCTCGGCGGCGCAGGTCGCCGGCTGCACCGTGGAGAAGTAGATGCCGCATTCCGGGTTGCCGCCCGGCGCCTGGGTCGGATCGCATTCGAACGGCTCGGCGTTGGTGAAGGCGTTCCCCTCGGCGAAGAAGGGGCCGTCGTAGATGTTGATCAGGCGCTTGGGCTGGAAGCCCTGGGTGAACAGCGCGGTGCCATCGACCGGCAGCGGGCATGCACCGGACTTGCAGAGGTCGATATCGAACGCCGGGCCGGCGCGGCCGGCGTCCGACACCCCATCGGGCTGGGTGGTGCCGGCGTAGATGCTGTCTTTGGTGATGGTGAAGTAGCCCGGTGGCGCCTGCGTCCAGGCTCCGCCGCTGACGAAGGTCAGGCCGCCGAAGAGCTGGTCGGTCACCGCGCCGTTGACGAAGGCGAAGAACTGCGGCCGCAGCCAGATGGCGCCGAAGTCGATCGGCGCCCAGTTGAAGGACGTCGTGAAGCGATCGATCAGCGTCAGTGAGCAGGAGGCGGTATTGCTCCCCGCATCCTGCGCCGTGCGCTGGGTAGCGCAGGCGTCGCCGCCGATCAGCACCGGCAGGTAGTCACCGGCGACCTCCGGCAGCATGTCGGTGGTTATCGCGTACGGATTGTTCACCGCGGTGTAGCCATACGTCTGCGGGATCGCCGGGGTCGGAGGAGGATCGACGGAGAGCGTCGTCTGCAGCGCATACTGCGACGTCGAGCAGGAATTGCCGCGGAAGCGTTTCAGCGGTGCCTGGCGCGTGGAGGCCTGGTTGTAGTCGGCGTAGCCGTCGGGCGAGGTCGTGCTGTCGGACCACGAGAGATGGGCGCTCGGGCCGCTGACGCCGGAGCCGAGCAGCCAGTAGCACGAGCCGTAGCCGCCGACGCCGACGACCTTGTTGCCGACCAGCTCGTTCCAGGTGTTCATGGTCCAGAAACCGACCGGCATGTATCCGTCGCCGCCATAGGGCGGTCCGCTCTGCACCGAGGGCAGGATCGGCGGGCTGAAGCGGTACGTCGGGTCCCACGGCGCCTGGGCCTGGAAGTACTCGACCAGCGAGCCCCGCACCGAGACGGCGAGATTGTGGCAGAGGAGGTTGTCGATCTCGGCACCGTCCTCGATGTAGTAGCCGTGCCCGACCGAGAGGAAGCCGACGTTGCGGGCGATCGTCACGTCGTGGGTGCCGTGGATGGTGACGAAGCGGTTCATCGAAGAGTGGATCGACGAGTCCTTGAGGAAGGCGTTGGTGTAGGCGGTCGATTTCGCCAGATGGAAGTGCACCGGGTAATGAGCGAGACGGCCGCCCTGGCCGAGCTCCTCGAACTCGACGCCCTGCACCTGGAAGTTCTCGAAGCCCTGGCGGGCGATGACGTGCCCGCCGAAGTAGCAGTCGGGTGGGGTCGTGGCATTGCCGCTCGCGTCGCCCTGATAGCCGCAGTCCGCCGCGGCCGGGAGCGGCTGGTCGTAGGTGTCGCCGAGTGAATAGACGCGGATGTCGCGCGACAGCAGTCCGACGGCGGCGCGCGTGTCCACCTGTTGGTTGGCGCTGGGCGGGGTCGGGATGTCGGCCGCGACGTCGTAGATCTCGCCGTAGTGACCATAGTCGAGCGGCGCGTTCAGCTCGAAGGTTTGCGGTCCCGTGATGCCGGCGATGACCACCTGCTCGGAATGGCTCGCATGCCAGTCGGTGCTGGCGACGACCAGCTTGTCGCCCTGCTGCCAGTTCACCACTCGATCGATGGCGATGCTCGAGCTCGCGGCCGGCGCGGTGGCGTCGAGCCGCGCCCAGCCGCCGCCGCTCAGCGCCGCCCAGGCGGTCGGGTCGTCCTGCGCGCTCGGCGTCGGCACCGCGCACGTCGTATCGGGCAGCGACGGATCGGTGCGGTCCGTGGCGGCGACGCCCTTGGCGCCGAAGAGCTCCAGGCTACCGCCGTAGGTGACGGCGAGGACCTTGTAGCCGAAGGGCGCCCCGGCATCGAACGGCAGGCCACCGCCGCCGTGATCCGTGCTCCCCTGAAAGAGAGCGTTGTCGCCGACGCTCGGCGCCACGGTGCTGCTGCAGGGATCGTCCGACCCGGACACGGTGCAGTAGTGCGATGTGGCGACGAGCTGGGGCGAAAAGCAGTGCGTCGCATTGCCGGAGGCGTCGACGCAGTCGATGCCCGCCGTCGTCGGCGTCGGCGTCTTGCCCTGGCCGGTCGGGTCGGAGCCCCAGAGCCCGATGTCGAGCGTGCCGCCGTAGGAGCCGAACGGACAGCACCACGCCCCCGCCCTCACCGTCCCGCCCTGCTGGACGAGGATCGAGTTGGCGCGGAAATCGATCTGGCCACCGTCGTCGGCGAAATAGAGCGTGCCGCCGTCGATGACGTTGACGTAGCCGTAGACGTGCAGGCCGCTGCCGACGACCTGACAGGTATCCACGATCAGGTCGGGCGGGTTGTCGCCGACACTGCCGCCGTTGGGGGGCAACGTCGCACAGGGGCTTGGCGGGGGAGCGGCCTGTTCGCACATCGCGTCGCAGGTCCCCGGGGCCAGCGTCGGCGTCGGAATGCCACCCTGGGGCGTGTCGGTGGGCGTCGGCGTCAGCGTCACGGTCGGTGTCGCCGTCGCCGTTCCGGTTCCGGTAGCAGTCGGTGTGCCCACCACCAGACAGGCTTGGCTGAAATTGTCTCCTTGGCAGTTGGTGCCGACGGGGTTGCCGTCCGGAAAGCATGCCGGTGTTTGGCCGGGCGGGAGCGGGCAGCAACCCTGGCCAACGGAGCAGTTCTTCTGGCAGAGGGTCAGCGTCGCACCCGTACAGGGCCCCAGCGTCGGGGGCGGCGTGCCGGTCGGTTGAATTGGAGTCGCCGTGCTGGTCGGGGGGGTTGTGGTCGCCGTACCGGTCGGCGTGGCGACCACCAGACAGGCCATGCTCAGATCGTCCTTGCACTGCGTGTTCCCGACGCCGCCTGAGGGAAAGCAACCCGGCGGGTTGGAGAGGGTGCAGCAGCCGGGGTTCGCGCCGCCGCAATACATGCTGCAATTGGTCAGCATCGCTCCCGTACACGGCGCCAGGGTCGGTTCCGGGCAACCGGCCGACCCGGCGCCGTAGACGCTGCACAGCACCGGCTCCGTGGGCGTGGGCGTCGGCGGAGCGGTACGCGTAGCGGACGCGGAGGCCGTCGGCGTCACCGTGCGGCGGTCACCGCTCGATCCACAGCCCGCAACGGTCAGGAGTAGGAGGACGGCGATCGCGCTAGCGATGGCCAGGTGTCGACTCGGACAGGACCAATTGGACGCCATGACCGCCGGGCTGGAGCATGACGCATGCCACCGGTCATGCGTCGCGCGGCGCCGCACGTGCGACAACAGATATGGTCATCGACCGACGCGAAACCAACAGATCCGCGCAGGCTACGGCACGTCGCGTGGTCGAACGTACGGCGGGTGATCATCGTATGTGCTCCGCCGGAGCACCGGATGTTTGAGGGTGGGCGTCGGGCCCGTGGGGAAGTTGAGGGTGCGCGTGGCACGGGAGCTGCTCTGGTATTCCGGCGAGGCGTAAGGGAAAGAGCGGAGGTTATGAGCCAACTAGCCTTGTTACGCAGACGTCGTTTCGCGGCGTTCTTCTGGACGCAGTTCTGCGGTGCCTTCAACGACAATCTGTTCAAGAACGCGCTGGTGATCCTGGTCGTCTATCAGTCGGCCAGCGTGTGGGGGCTGGCTGCCGATCAGCTGGTCGCCCTGAGCGGCGCGATCTTCATCCTGCCGTTCTTTCTGTTCTCGGCGACGGCGGGACAGCTGGCGGACCGCCTGCCGAAGGTGCGCATCGTGCGCTGGGTAAAGCTGGCCGAGATCGCGATGATGGCGCTCGCCGCCACCGGCTTTCTCACCGGCCGCGTCGACCTGCTGTTCGTCGTGCTGTTCCTGCTCGGCTGTCACTCCAGCGTGTTCGGGCCGGTCAAGTACAGCATCCTGCCGCAGCTGCTCGACGACGAAGAGCTCGTCGGCGGCAACGCGCTGGTCGAGAGCGGGACGTTCCTGGCCATCCTGCTCGGCACCATCGCCGGCGGCGTGGTGATCGCCCAGGGAGCGGCCGGCTCGGCGTGGATCAGCGCCGCGGTGCTGGTCGTCAGTTTCGCCGGCTACGCGGCCAGCCGCTTCGTGCCACCGACCGCCGCCGAAAACCCCACGCTGCCGATCGCGCTCAACCCGCTGCGCCCGCTGCGCGAGACGGTGGCCGTCACCAGGCGCAATCGCACGGTTCTGCTGTCGGTGCTCGGCATCTCCTGGTTCTGGTTCTTCGGCGCCTCGGTGCTGGCGCTGTTGCCGATCTACACCAAAGACGTCCTGCGCACCGACGAGCACGTCATCACGTTCTTGCTCGCCTTGTTCTGCGTCGGCATCGGCGCCGGTTCGTTGCTCTGCGAGCGGCTCTCGCGGCGCCGCCTCGAGCTCGGCCTGGTGCCGTTGGGATCGATCGGCATGAGCGTCTTCGCCTTCGACCTCTTCCTGGCCGGGGCGCCGGCGAGCGCGGCGCTGGCATCGGGGCAGTTGCTCGGCCTCGGCGCCTTCTTGGCCACCGCCCACGGCTGGCGCGTCGTCGCCGACCTGCTGTGCCTGGCGCTCTTCAGCGGCTTCTACATCGTGCCGCTCAACACGCTGATCCAGCTGCGCTCGGAGCCCGCCGAACGCTCGCGCGTGGTCGCCGGCGGCAACATTCTGAGCGCGCTGTTCATGGCCTGCGCCTCGGGGCTGCTGCTGGGGCTGTTCGCCGCCGGACTCGGCGCGGTGCAGATCTTCGCCGTCCTCGCGGTGCTCAACGCCGCCGCGGCGCTGTACATCTACAAGGTCATCCCGGAATTCCTCCTGCGCTTCGTCTGCTGGATGCTCGCCCACTGCGTCTATCGGCTGCGCACGGTCGGCGCCGAGCACATCCCCACCGATGGGCCGGCGTTACTGGTCTGCAATCACGTCAGCTTCGTCGACTGGATGATCATCGCCAGCGCCTGCCCGCGCCCGGCCCGCTTCGTCATGTATCACGGCTTCCTCAAGCTGCCGCTGGTCGGCTGGATCTTCCGCGATGCCAAGGTCATCCCGATTTCCCCGGCGCGGGAAAACGCGCACGTCGTCCGCGAAGCGTTCGACCGCATCGCCGCGGACCTCGAGGCGGGCGAGATCGTCTGCATCTTCCCCGAGGGCTCGCTCACCACCGACGGGCAGTTGAGGCCCTTCCGCGCCGGCGTCGAACGGATCGTGCAGCGCACGCCGGTGCCAGTGGTGCCGATGGCGCTGGTCGGCATGTGGGGCAGCTTCTTCAGTCGCCAGGGCGGCAAGGCCCTGCGCCGCCCCTTCCGGCGCGTCTGGTCGCGAGTCCAACTGATCGTCGGGCCGCCGCTGCCACCACAGGAGGTCAGCGCCGCGGGGCTGGCGGGATGCATTGCCGCCCTGGGTGGCTTCGCCCCGCCGGTCGCGGACGAAATTCGTGCCGCCGCGAGCGAACCCAGCGCCGCCGCGTCCGCCGAATGAGGACCCTCGTCGGCCATGGACACATCCCCGAAGGAGAGGTGGTCTGTGCTATTGGACCGGCACGGCCGAGACCCGTGGATGAGTCAGGACAGCAGCGATGAGATGGAAGTCTTGAGGATTGTCGCGCAGCGGCTCGAGGCAGCCGGCATGGCGTACATGCTGAGCGGCTCGCTGGCGATGAGCTACTACGCGGAACCACGCATGACGCGAGACATCGACCTGGTGATCGAGTTGGATGTCGCGCAAGCCGATCACTTCGCGGCGCTCTTCGCACCCGACTTTCTCTGCGAGATCGACGCCGTGCGTGATGCGGCCCGACGCGGCGGGATGTTCAACGTCATCCACACGGAGCGAATCGTCAAAGTCGATTTCATCGTACGCAAGGATCTGCCCTATCGCCGGGAGGAGTTTTCCCGCCGTCGACGCGTCGCGATCGACGGGCAGGACATCTGGATCGCCACACCAGAAGATCTCGTCCTGTCCAAACTGCACTGGGCGAAGGACAGTGGCTCGGAACAGCAGCGCCGCGACGTGCGCAGCCTCATTGCCGCGGTTCCCGATCTCGATTGGGCGTACATCGAACGGTGGGCCGTGCTGCTCACCGTCAGTGCCACACTCGCCGAGGTGCGGACATGACCGACACGCCCGGGCACGTGCAGCAGCTGTACCGCACCTTACTCCTCCAGCGCTCGGGCGCGGAGCGAGTACGCATGGCGTGCCGGATGTTCGACGGCGCGCGCGCACTGGTGCGCGCCAGCCTCGGCGACCCCGAGGGCCGCAACGCCTCCGCGCAGATGCGCGCGGCGCTGTTCCTGCGCACGTACGGCCGGGACTTCGACGCCCGCACGCGCGAGCGGATCGCCGGCCGCTTGCGTCTCAGCGCCACGCCAGCTGCGCGGTGATCACCCTCATTCCGGCGGCGCGCCGGCGGCGATCCAGGCGCGGATGAGCTGCACCTCCGAGGCGCTGAGGGGCGGCAGGCCGAGCGGCATGCGGCTGCCTTCCTCCGGACTCGGGTCGTCGAGCTTGATGAGGATGAAACTGTTGTCGGGATCGCCCGGATCGACCCGCAGCAGGCCCGCCTCGAGCGCAGCCGGGTTGGTCGGCTCGACGCCGACGAGGTTGGCGTAGGATTGCCCGGCCTCGAGCACCAAGCCGCCCGACATGCCTTGGCTGTCATGACAAAAGGCCGTGGTGCAGGTGGCGTCGAAGATCATCGCTTGGATGATCGCCAGGCTCACGGCCGAGGTGGCGGTCGGCGTCGGTGACGGCGAAGCAGTGGCCGTCGGCGGCGCGGTACCGGTCACCGTGGCGGAGGCCGTCCTGGTGATGCTCGGCGTGCGGGTCGCGGTGGGCGTCGAGGGCAGCGGCGTGCGCGTCGGCGTCGGCCCACCGGTGCTGGGTGGGGGGGCGCCGTCGAGGATCCAGGCGCGGATCATTTCGATCTGATCGGGTGCCAACGGATCCATGCCGAGCGGCATGAGGCTGCCCTCGCCCGGCGCCGGGTCGGTGAGCTTGATGATCAGAAAGCTCTGGTCAGGCTCGAACGGCGTCACCCGCAACAGGTCCCTGGCCGCCGCCACCGGATTGTCGGGCACGACGTTGACCAGCGAGCCGTAGGAAACACCGGGAGAGAGGTCCATGCCGCCGGCTTGCGAGGTGGAGTTGTGGCAGCCGGCCGACAGGCAGTTGGGATTGAAGATCTCCTGCTGGATGAGGTCGAAGGCGCTGTCGCCGCTGGGCGCGTTCGGGCCGTCGCCCGCGCAGCCGCCGAGGAGGAGCGCCGCGCTCGCCAGCGCGGCGCGTACACCGCGCCGCACGCCCTACTCGCCCTTGACCAGCACGACCAAGATCGACTGCACGCCGCCCTTGGTGAACTTCTTGCCGCTGACCGCGGCGCGCTCGCCGGCCAGTTCCTTGGCCGCTTCGTACGGCGCCGGATCATCGTGGTCCTCGATGAGCAGATAGACCTCGCCGGTATCGGACAGCACCCCGATCGGCAGGCCCTTCTTGGCGCATAGTTGCGCGCACTGCTTGTGCCGTTTGCCCTTCAACCCCTTGGGGAGGTAGCAGGCGAGGTCGACGATCTCGCCGCTCACCGTCACCTCTTCTTGGGCGGCGGCGGGTGTTGCCCAACCGCCCGCGTCGAGAGTCGCGCCGATCAGCAGCGCAAGCGCCGCGTAGCCAACTACCGTCGTGCGTCGCCATCGCATGGTCGCACTATCCAGGCCACCTGAGGCAGAGTCAACTTGCGCGCTGGCGCGGTTTGATCTCAAGAGCAGTGCAAATCGGGTCGCTGAGCCCCCCGGGAGGAACGCGCACATGGCTAAGTCCCTCGACGCCCGTCGCCGACAGCTGAAGGACGAATTCATCGCCGCCGGCGGTGAGTGGTCAGACGTCTGGGCGGGCGTCTTGGACCTCTCGCCCGAATACTTCGCCGCCTACCTCGAGCTCGCCTCCGTCCCATGGCGGCACGGCACCCTGGCACCCAAGGTGCGCGAGTTCATTCACATCGCCGTCGATGCGGCCACCACGCACCTGTTCGCGCCAGGCACCCGCCTCCACATTGCTCGCGCGCTGCGGCACGGCGCCAGCGCGGACGAGATCATGGAGGTGTTGATGATGGCCTCCGTGCTCGGCGTCCACGCCATCACGCAGAGCTTGCCGCTGCTGATCAGCGTGATGAAGGAAGCCGGCCGCGACCCGAAGATCGGCGAGCAGCCGCTCGCCGCGGCGGACGCGGCGCTAAAGGACGAGTTCATCAAGACGCGCGGCTACTGGGCCCCGATCTTCGACGCCCTGCTGCATTTCTCTCCCGCGTTCTTTCAGGCCTACACGAATTTCTCCTCCGTGCCGTGGCGGCACGGCACGCTCGAGCCCAAGATCCGCGAGCTCGTCTACATCGCCATCGACGCGTCGACGACGCATCTCTACAGCCCCGGCACCCGCGTGCACATGACGAACGCGCTGCGCCAGGGGGCGGCGCCGGAGGAGATCATGGAGGTGCTGATGCTGATCTCGACCCTGGGCGTCCACACCATGGCGGTCGGCATGCCGGCGCTGCTCGACGAGGCCCGCAAGCTCGCGCGCGCGCGGCGCACGGGAGCGGAGGCGAACCGCGCCCGTGGCAAGCCCCGATCGGGCAAGCCAACGCGCACGCCGCGCTCAGGCAACCGGCGGCGCGGCAGGAATCGCCCGCGCCGGATCGAGTCGTAGCCGCCGGCGGAGAGGCGATGGCTCAAACGTGTCTACGGCCGGTACGCCTCGACGAATCCGAGCCGCGCCATGCGCTGGAAATCGCGATCGAGCGACCAGAGGGGACGCTGGCGGTCAGCGGCGATTGAGGCGATGAGGAGGTCGGCGAATCCGAAGCGCTGTCCGGCGGCCACGGCGCGGTCAATCCAGAGATCCATTCGAGACCATGTCGTCGGATCGGGCTGAAATACCGGCAGCGCAGACAGCGTTCGGCGCAAGCGCGGCAGATCGCGACGCGAGGCGCCGGCCAAGAGCTCGATTCGCACCGGCGCGGCCAGGGCGACGTGGTCACGATCGAGGAGAGCGGTCAGGTGAGCCGCCTCGGCACCGTGGCGGCTTCTCAACGCCGCCACCCAGACCGACGTGTCGACGAAGATCATCGCCCGCGACGCCGGGGGCGCCGGCGCGACGTCTCGATGTCAATGTCCAGCCTCACCGCGCCCATCATCGCCTTGAGCTCGTCGATGCGCCGGCGGCGGACCAGCTCCTGCAGCGACAGCACGACCGTGTCGGTCTTCGACTTGAAGCCGAGGAGGCGGCGCGCTTCCTCGATGAGCGGGGCGGGAATATCGAGCGTCGTGCGCATACGAAAGTCGCTATTCCGTATGCTCTGCGATGTCAACGCGAGCCAGAAGAAGATGCGCTCATGCGTCGACAAGCTCCGCCTTCGACGGACTCACGAGGGCGGGAGCGGTCGTTGTTCGCGTCAGAAGGCCTGAGCTGGGATCCGTCGTCGCGCGGCGTCAAAACAGCCGCGCCGAAACGGACCTTCACCCCCCTGCATCCTGGTTCAGCGGCAGCGTGCGCCACGCGCCGGCGGCGAGCCACTTCACGTAGGCGACCAGTGCCTCGATCTGGTCCGGCTCGAGGTGGCGCTTGAAGGCCGGCATCTGAATGCGCTGGCGGTCGATGAAAAAGCGCGCCGCGGGGTCGTCGAGCAGCCGCGCGATGCCGCCGTCGGCGATCCAGGCGTGGAGCTCCTCGTCGCTCTGCACCAGTTCCTCGAAATCCGGTCCGCCAAAGCCCGGGATGTAGCCCTTCAGCGAACCGGGGTTGCGCAGCCCGCCGCTGCCCATGACGCCGTGGCAGGCAAAGCACCCGTTGGCGTGCGCCAACTCGGCGCCGCGGGCCGCGACCTGGTCGGCGGGAGTGAGGAGGTCGGAGGCGGCGCGCAGGTAGGTGACCAGCAGCTCGACCTCGCGGGCGCTGACGAAGCCGCGGTAGGCGGGCATGCGGATCGCCTGGGCCGCCATGCGCTCCTCGTAGGCCGGGCGCGCCCGCTTCTTCGCCGGCGCGCCATCCAAAATGTACTCGCGCAGCTCCTGATCGTCGTGCGCGAACATCATCAGCGTGCCCTCGCGAAACGACGGCACCTCGCCACCCTCGCTGCCCGGGTTGGGCACGCCACCGGCTCCACCCGGCCCGTGACAGTTGAAACAGCCCAAGCGCGATGCCAGCGCCCGCCCGCGCGCCGCCTCACTGGCGTGCGGCGGCAAGACGATGTCGCGCACGGTTGGCCAGGCGAGGTAGGCGGTCTGCGCGGCCAACGTCACCAGCAACAGCGCGACCAGCAGTCGCGAGAAGCGGGCGCGAGTCACGCGCGCCTCGCTCTGGGATCACGACCGCACGAGGGTCCGGACACACGACAGTCCACGGCTGGGAGTCCCGTCTGCGGTGCCGTCGGCATGGCGCGCTCTCGCGTCTTCGTGATGCTCCTCACAACACACACTAGAAGCCGATCCGGCGCATGACGGCGCGCGGCAACCAGCGGATCACTCGCATGATCCACCGCCAGATGCCGGGCACGTAGACCACCGGCGTGCCGCGGTCGATGGCGCGCACGACCAGGCGCGCGACGTGTTCCGGTTCCCCGGCGAACGGCGGCACCGGCAGTCCCGCGGTCATCCCGGTTTTGACGAAGCCGGGCTTGACCAGGATGGTGCGCAACCCGTCGGCGTGGAACTTGTGGTCGAGCCCGGTGAGGTAATGCGACAGGCCGGCCTTGGCCGCGCCGTAAAGCAGCACCGGCTTGCGGGCCCGATCGCCGGCCACCGAGCTGAACACACACAAGCGCTTGGCGCCACCGGCGGCGAGCAGCGCGGCACGCGCCAGCTCGCAGAACTGCACCGTACTGGTGAAGTCGGCGGTCAGCAGGCGTTCGCGCAGCCCCGCATCGCGCTCGAGCGCCTCCTGGCTGGCAAAGAGGCCGGCGCTGACGACGACGGCGTCGAGGCCGCCGAGCGCGCGCGTCGCCTCCGCCAGCGCCGGGGCGAAGGTGGTGGATTGCAGCAGGTCGCACTCGGCCACCCCGACCGGGCCGGCAGTGCCGCGGATCTGCAGGTCGGCGGCACTGCGCTGCAGGTCGGTGCGGTCGCGGCCGAGCAGGAAGAGCGCGTCACCGCGCGCCGCGAGCTGGCGCGCCACGGCGCGCCCCATGCCCTTGGTGGCCCCCAGCAAGGCCACCTTCATGGCGCATCTCCAAACAACCGAATCGACAGCGCGCTCTTCAGTCGGCGCTCTGGATCGTAGCGCCGGCGCGTCGCCTCGAAGACCTCGAGTCGCGCCCCGTCCATGGCGCGGTAGTGGTGCGGACGCGTCAAGGCGTCCTTGGCCAAGTAGATGCGGCCACCCTCCTCCGCCACCACGTCGTTCAACGCATCGATCAGCGACTGCGTCCGCGCCTCGATCGGCAGATCGAGCGCATAGGAGACGCCGGGCTTGGGAAACGAGAGCAGTCCGCGGCCTTCGGCTCCGCAATCCTTGATGACGCAGAGGAACACCGGCGCGGCGCGCTGGCGCAAGAGGTCGAGGAAGCGGCGGTGGCGCGGGTGCGCGTGGGGACCAGGTAAGACCGCCTGATACTGCGTGAAGCCGCGCCGCCCGTACATCCGATTCCACTCGCGCACGACGTCGAGCGGGTAGAAGAATGACTCCGGGTGGGTGATGCCGACGCGCGCCCGGGCGCCGTGTTTCCAGTAGTTGAAGCCGTTGCCGAGCCACACCATCCACGGCCGCAAGACCCAGTTGGGCGCCGTGAACGGCAGCGCCGGCGCGCCGCGCCACCGCGGCGCGCGCACCGGGGCTTCGCCCGGCTCGGCCCAACGTCCCTTGATCACCACGCCGCGCCCGCAGCGCGCGCCGCCGGCGAGCAGGTCGTTCCAGCTCACGGTGAACGTCCAATCGCGTCCACTGTTCGCCAAACTCTCGAGGGTCGACTCCAGGTTCGGCACCTGTTCGCTCTCCTGCCAGATCCACGGCCCCGGCACGCGCGCCATCCGGAAGGCGACCTCGAGCACGTGTCCGGTGAGCCCCATGCCGCCGAGGGTGGCGCGAAAGAGGTCGCGCTCATTCGCCTCGCTGCACTCGACGATGCGGCCGTCGGCCAGGCGCATGCGCAGGGCCTGCACGTGCTCGCCGAAGCAGCCGGCGACGTGATGGTTCTTGCCGTGCACGTCGGCGGCGACCATGCCGCCGAGCGTCACCCAGTGCGTACCCGGCGTGACCGGCGTGAACCACCCGCGTGGCAACGACAGTCGGTTCAGTCGCATGAGCGTCACCCCGGCCTCGGCGCGCACCAGGCCGCGCTCGAGGTCGAACGACAACAGGCGATCGGCCAGCGACGTGCCGGCCACGATCTGGTCGCCGGCGGGCGGCAACGAGGCATCGCCGTAGGAGCGGCCGAGGCCGCGCGTCAAGACCACGCCCTCGGTACTGGCCTCGAGATCCTCCGATAGCCGCTGGCGGCCGTGCACGCGCGGATAATTCCCCCATCCCGTCAGCTCGGTCAGCGGTGGTGGTGCGAGCGGCTGGGCGGCGGTGCCGCGGCTGTCTTTGCCGCCGCTGATGACGCGCAGGTTGGCTTCCACGCCGTCCTTTCTACCGTGTCACCGCGCCTCGACAAAGCGCCAAAAAGCCGCTCCGCCCGAACCCCTCCCGCCAGGCATGCGGGAGCGGCAGGCCGGGGCGCTACCGCCGTGGCGCCCGCCCGGATATACGGCAGCCCAATCATGGCCACCGCCAAGACCGGGAACGGAAAAGAGGCGCTGCTCGGCGCGGTGCGGGCCGTGCTGCGTCCCCTGGTGCGCCAGCTGATCGGCCGCGGCGTCACCTACCCAGCCTTCAGCCGGCTGGTGCGCGAGGTCTACATCGACGTCGGCACGCGCCACTTCGCCCTGTCGTTCAAGCGGCAGACCGACAGCCGCGTGGCGCTGGTGACCGGCATCACGCGCAAGGCGATCGGACAGATCCGCCGTGGGCAAGCGCCGCCGCCCGGCGCGCTCGACGAGCTCGAGCACACCCTGGCGGCACGCGTCATCGAGCGCTGGCTGGCGCCGCCGTACGCTGACAACGCCGGGGCGGCGCGCCTGTTGCCCTACGAGGCCGCCCCCGGTACGCCGAGCTTCGTCACGCTGGTCGGTGAGGTGGGCGGCGACATCCCGCCGCGCGCGGTGCTCGACGAGTTGCTGCAGGCACAGGCCGCGACGCTGACCCCGCGCGGCAGCGTGCAGCTCGCGGCGCCGGCGGAGGTTCCGGGCCGCGCCGATGCGACGCGTCTGGCCGTGCTCGGTAGCGACGTGGCCGAGCTCATCGAGGCCGTGGTATGCGGCGCCGAGCCGGCGCGCGCCGAGGAGTTCTGGCAGCGCGTGGCCCGAGCCGACGATCTGCCCGCCGAAGCGCTGGCGAGCGTCCGCGCCGAAGTGCGCGACTCGGCGGCGGAGTTCATGCAGGCGGTCGAGCGCGTCATGCGCGCGGCCCCGGCGCCCGCACCGCGCCAAGCCGCAGGTGCGGCGCACCGGCGCGCCGTCGTGGCGCTCTATTACTTCGAGCGCGAGCCCGACTGGCGCTGACACCCGTGCTCGGCCAGTTGCCGTCGCACCGCGACGCTCGCCTCGCAGCCCTGCTCGGCGCCGGGCTCACGCTCTACACGTTGCTGTTCTATCGCGATGTGCTGTTCGACGGTCGCGTCGTCGTCTACCGCGATCAGTACACGATCCTCTTGGCCATCGATTGGATCGTGCGCCTGTTGTCACAGTGGAACTGGCCGCCGCTGTGGACGCCCTTTCAGGTGCTCGGCAAACCACTGGCCGCCGATCCGCTGGCCGGGATCTACTACCCGGTGAACTGGGCCGCGCGCCTGCTGCCGTTTCCGCTCGGCTACAACGCCTCGCTGGCGCTGCATCACGTCCTGGCGGCGGCCGGTCTGTACGCGCTCTTGCGCCAGCGCGATATCGGGCCCGCCGGCGCCGCCTGTGGCGGGCTGTTCTACGGCTTCGGCGGCTGGCTGGTGTCGTGCGACAACATGATCAACGCGCTGCAGTCCGCCACCTGGGCGCCGTGGACCGCGCTGGCCTTCGATCGCTGGTGCCTGCGCGGCGGCGCCTTCGCCCTCGTCGCCACTGGTACCGGGGTGGCCCTGACGCTGCTCGGCGGCATGCCCGAGGTGTTCCTGTTCGAACAGGTGCTGTTCGCCGCCATCGCGCTCGACCACCGCGGCCGCGGCGGGCCTGGCCTGGCGCGCGCCGCCGGCGCGGCCATGATCGCCAACCTGTTGGGCATCGGGCTGGGCGCGGTGCAGCTGCTGCCCATGGCGGAATACCTCCTGCACTCGTCGCGCAGCGGGGGGCTGGAGGCCGGTGCAGCGGTACGCCTGTCCCTGCCGCCGCTCGGCGCGCTCGCCTTCCTGTTGCCGCGACACTACGTCGGCCCGGACGGCGCCTTTCACGACACGGCCGCGCTCTGGGAAGCCAGTCTGGCGGATGCACCGTGGGCGCTCGCACTCTACCTCGGCCCGTTGCTGGCGATGGGCGCCGGGGCCCGTCTGGAAGGCCGCCGCAGCTGGCTGTGGATCGGCGTCGGCCTCGTTTTCCTCGCCCTCGCCTGCGGCGCTCACACACCGGGCTATCGCTGGCTCATCGAGCGCGTGCCGGTGCTGCGCGCGGCGCGTCACCCGGAGAAGTTCCTGCTCGTCGTGCACGGTCTGCTCGCGGTGCTCGCCGCCTGCGGGCTCGACGCCGCAGTCCGCACCCCGCGCCGCTTCCGCCGCATCGCGGCGACAGCGCTCGCCTTGGCGGTGTCGTGCGCCGGCGCCGCCCTGGCACTCAACGCGCGGCCGGACTTCGCCCTCAGCGTGCTGCGCCGTGATCTGTGGATTGCCGGCGGCCTGCTGTTGGCCGTGGCGATCCTGGCACGTCGCGGAGCGGCATACCCACGCGCTGTCGCCTGTGCGCTGGTGCTGCTGGCAGCGGCCGACCTGTATCGCGTCAACGCCCAGCTCTTGCCCACCGTGCCGTTCGCTGCCTTGCGCACACGACCGGCGAGCGTCGGGGCGATGGTGCGCGGCGACGACCCGCTGCGCATCTACAGCGACGGAGTCGGCCGGCCACCCGTGCGCCCGTTCCCCGAGGTCTTCCTGCAGGAGCAGAACCTGCTCTTCTGGGAGGTGGCGAACTACTACGGCATCGCCAACCTGAACGCGCCGTCGTCGCTCAACCTCACCGATCACGAGCGCCTGGCCGAGCTGATCGAAGCCGTGCCGCCGGAGCGCGTCGCCGCGCTGCTCGCCGCCTTCAACACCGCCTACGTCACCAGTCCCAAGGACCTCGGCCGCTATCGCGGACTACAAGCCGTGCTCGTGCCGAGCTCGCCGCTCGAGGCCTACGTGTATCGCGTCGATGGCCTGGTGCCACGCGCCTACGTACCGCACACCATCGCGCCGGTGGTGCGGGCCGAAGACGCGATCGACTACCTGCGCGGCGCCGACGAGCCGGCCCGGCGCGTCGCCGTGGCGGCGGCCGATGTCCCGCTCGGTACGCCGCCGCGCATGCGCGGCTCGGCGACGCTCGCGGCTTACCGTTCACAAGAGGTGGAGGTGACGGCGACGATGGAAACCGACGGTCTCGTGGTGCTGAGCGACACCTTCTATCCGGGTTGGGAGGCGACCGTCGACGGCGCCGCGGCGCCGATCGTCCGCGCCAACTATTTCGCCCGCGGCGTGTTCGTCCCCGCCGGCGCACACCGGGTCGTGTTTCGGTATCGCCCGGCCAGCCACCGCCTCGGCGCGCTCGTCTCGACGGCAACTGCCCTGTTGGCGCTGGTCCTGCTCGCCACGGCCGGTGGGTGGCGGCGTCGCCAGCGCAGACCCGTTGCGGCACACCCGTAGCGGCTGGCGAGCCGCTCAGTCAGGCGCCCTTTTTCGTCCGCCGGGGCGAGGCGGCTTTGGACCGCGCCGTCGCCCGCGGCCGCGCCGCTACCGCGGTGCGGGCGCGTTTCGGCTTGCCGTTGAGCGAACCGGCTTGCGCTTCTGCTTCGAGCTCGACCTGGGCGCGCACCCAATGCTCGAAGTCACAACCCTGTGGCCGCCCTTCTCGCTCCCAGATCTGGTAGGCGCGCTCGCGGATCAATGCTTCGGAAATCGCTCCCATGTCATTCCTCCAGACCCCGTTTGCCCGTCTCCTCCCGCCTGGATCCGACCCTAGCGTCATCGTCCCCCAGTCGCCACCCACCGGATTGACGCTTCGATGTGCATCACCGCCGACGGGTTTCCAGCCCCTGCCACCGGACGCTGCCGGGGCGCACGACGTGCGCCGCAGCAGGGGGACGCTCGGCGTAAAGAGATTCCGCGCAGAGGCGCAGAGGCCGCAGAGAACGCGGAGCACGAGGGTCGGACAGGATGCTGAAAGACCCGCCGCTCACCCTTCGACGGGCTCAGGGTGAGCGGCGGGTCTTTCAGCATCCTGCTAGCACTAGTGTCCTGTTGCGCAAATACGTTGACTTAAGTTGACGGCGCTGACTTTTCG
>CAYYWP010000040.1:0-26004 GCA_964475125.1 uncultured Binatia bacterium (SeqCode)
CTGACAAGGCCGGCACCCAGGCCAGCGCTCGCTAGTGTCCTGTATCCGAAATTCGTTGCCTATATCGGCGAGGCATCGGCGGCCCTGGCAAGGCGGCCGACGCAGGAATATCTGGCTATATTCCGAGGAGGCCAACGCCGCCAGGGGCGCTGAGGGCCGCCGAGATAGGCAGCGAATTTCGGATACAGGACACTAGGCCCTCCTGCTCTCGCGCGCCCTGCCGTGCAGACCGGCACGGGTGAGCGGGTCGTCTGGCGCTGCCGCCGGTTAGCGACCGGTGGAAGAACGCCGCTGACCACGCGTCGCCGGGCTCGGGGCTGGTCCTGAGCCCTGCAGCGGGCGCGTGGCTTGCCCGACGCGGGCCCGCGCTTCTACACTGCTGCGCGATGGCACTCCGGCTCGGCTCCGGTTCTGCGAGGCGGGCGGCCGGGGCGGCGTGGCCGTTGCTGATCATCCGCCTCCTGGAGGGGGCGATAGCCATTGCGGCTCTGATCGCCACACCACGGGGCCTCGCGGCCGACTGGCGTATTGCGGGCGGCGCGATCGCGTACGTCACCTTCAATCTGGCGGTTTGTTGCCACTATCGCCGCGCAGACGGCCGGCGCTGGGTCGTCGGCCTGGATGTCGCAGTGAACGCATTTGCCCTGGCGGCATGCCTCGTGGCTTCCGGCGGTCTGCTGAGCCCGCTCGTGCCGCTGCTGGCGCTGCGAGTGATCTCATACGCGTTGGTGTGGGGGCCTTCGACCGGGGCGGCCGCGGCCCTGACGTCTCTGGGCATGGCGCTGGCCGCGTCGGCGGGGGGCTGGGCGGTTCAGACCCTCACACCTGACGACGTCGGGCTCAGTCGGGAGGCGCTCATCGCCGCCGCGGTCGCGCAGGTGATCGTCAGCGGCGTCCTCGCTGTGCTCTGGCTCGGCCGAACACGCGACGCAAACGTCGCCCTACGGGTCTCCGGGGCCAGCGACCCCTCGGGGGGGCCGGCGGCGGCCACCGCCGCGTTGGTCGCCGCGAGCGAGGCGCTCGGCCGGCGACCATGGGTCGACGACGCGCTTGCCACGGTCGCGGCCATCGCGCCGTCGGCGATCGGCGCCGATCAGTGCGAGGTTGCGCTATGGGAGGAGAACGGCCGGTACTACCGCTGCCCCGCGGCCGCGCCCAGTACCGCACCGCAGGCCAGCCAGGCCGAACCGCGACTGGCAGCAGAAGAGGTGGGCGCACTCGAATGGGCGCGGCGCCTTGGCCACTGCGTAGCCGCGTCGGCGCGTGACGGGCCTCTCGCATCCGAAGCCAGCCCCCGGAGTGTCCTGATCGCACCGCTAGCCAGCGGCGGGCGCTTCTTCGGCGGCCTGAAGTTCATGCGGCGCGATGGTCGAACCGCCTTTACGCATCGCGACATGCGCGTCGCCGAGGGCATCGCGGCGCAGATCGCCATGGCGCTGGAGTGCAACCGGTTGGCAGCGGAGGGGCAGCGCTTGGCGCGAGCGCTTGAGAGCAGCGACGAGGCCGTGCTGGTCACCGACGATCAGCGCCGCATCACCTTTGCCAACGCGGCATTCCTTCGCACCCTCGGGCTGCCGCGCAGCGCGGTGATCGGGCGCGATGCGGCGGAGCTCGCCGCCGCGGTGGCGGAGCCGTTGGCGGTGTTCCAGGCGACGCTGCCGCAGCGCAGTTGGCGCGGCGAGACCACGCTGCAGCGCGGTGACGGGACGGCGATCCCGATTCAGCTCAATGCCAGCCTCGTCCGCGATATCGATGGTCGTGTGCAGGGCGCGGTTGCCATGGTCGAGGACTTGACCGAAGAGCAGCGCCGACGCGAGCATCTGCAGCGCGCCGACCGCCTCGCCGCCGTCGGCCAGACAGCCGCCGGCATGGCGCACGAGATCAACAACGCCCTCACCGCCATCCTCGGCCAAACGGCGGATAGCGCCGCTCTGCCAGTGGAGCGCCTGCGCGACGCGCTGGCACGCGTCGAGGTCCAGGCGCATCGGATCGGGGCGATCCTCCAGGGCGCGCTCGACTTCGCTCGCCCGCACCCGCCCCACTTCGTTCCCGTCGACGTGGCGTCGCTCACGGCGCGGACGCTCGAGCTGGTGCGCCACGATCTCGAGCGCGACCGGATTCGGGTCGAGATTGCGCTGCCGCCCGATCTGCCCCTCGTCGAGGCCGATCCGCAGCAGATCCAGCAGGTGCTGCTCAACCTCTTCGTCAATGCGATCCACGCCATGGCCGGGCGGTCCGATGGACGGTTGTGTGTCACCGGTGCGTGTCAGGGCGATCAACTGGCGCTGCGCATCGTTGACAGCGGAGCCGGCATCGACCCGACCGACCTCGGCCGCATCTTCGACCCGTTTTTCTCCACCAAGGCCGAGGGCAGCGGCCTCGGTCTCAGCATCAGCTATGCGATCGCGCGCGCCCACCGCGGCGACCTGCGAGTCGACAGCCTGCCGGGGCAGGGCGCGACGTTCACCTTGCTCCTGCCCGTCGCGGCAGCCGGCGCGCCCGCCGCCGTCGAGCGCGCACTGTTGGTGGACGACGACCCCGACGTCGCTGAAGCGCTCATGGCCATGCTGGCCAAGGAGGGATTGCGCGTCACCCGGGCCGCCACTGCGGCGGAGGGGATGAGCTTGTTGGAGGCGGAAGCGTGGGACGCCGTGTTCCTCGACATCCGCCTGCCTGACCTGCCCGGCCCGGAGGTCTATCGACGTCTCGCCGAATCGAACGACGCCCTGGCGCAACGCGTCGTCTTCGTCAGCGGCAGCGGCTGGCGCAGCGGGAGCCATCTGCGCCAGGAGTTGCCGCGACCCGTGCTGTCGAAGCCCTGTACCCAGGAACAGGTGCGGGACATGGTGCGACAGCTGCGCGCCGCGCGGCCCGCCGCGGCGTGAGGGGCTCACGGCGCCACGGGCGCCCGCGCGCCCGCGCGCGCATCCGCGAGACGAAAGAGCCGTTCGGTGTTGGCGCGCGTCGCCTCGGCCAGGCGTTCGAGTGACTCGCCGCGCACGGCGGCGACGGTAGCCGCGGTCCAGGCGAGCAACGCCGGTTCGTTGCGGCGACCGCGGTAGGGGACGGGAGCGAGAAACGGCGCGTCGGTTTCGATCATCAGCCGGTCGAGCGGGACCAGACGGGCGGCGGCGCGCGGGCCTTCGGCCGTCTTGAAGGTGACGATGCCGCTGAAGGAGAGAGAGAAGCCGAGATCGAGAAAGCGGCGCGCGCTCGCCGCGTCGCCGGAGAAACAATGGATCACGCCCCCGATCTCCGCCGCGCGCTCGGCGCGCAGGATGTCCACGGCGTCGTCATCGGCCTCGCGCAAGTGCACGACCAGCGGTCGCTGGAGGCGATGTGCCAGGGTGATGAAGCGAGCGAACGCGGCGCGCTGCTGGGGGCGCGGCGAATGGTCGTAGTGGTAGTCCAACCCCGTCTCGCCGATGGCGACGACCCGAGGGTGGTGCGCCAACGCCGTGAGCTCCGCGATCGTCCCCTCACTCACCATCGACGCCTCGTGCGGATGCACGCCGACCGTCGCGAACACCTCCGGCCACGTATCGGCGAGGGCGATGGCATCGCGGTTGGCGTCAAACCGGCCGCTGGCGCCTATGGTGATCATGGTCTCGACGCCGCCGCGGCGCGCGCGCGCCAGCACGGTGGCTCGATCGGCGGCGAAGTCGTGGTCGAGATGGCAGTGCGAATCGATCAGCGAGGCACCGGCCGGCAGCGGGGGCAGCTCGGGCTCGCCGTCCAACGCTTTCCACGCCATGCGCGTCGCGCGGACCTACGGGCGGGGCCCTGGCGCGGCGCGTCCGCTCACGCCGCCTCCAGCTCGATGCGCGGGAACAGCATCTGCGCCGGCTTGGTGACGTGACCGGCGCCGAGCGCCGTGCCCCACTGCCAGTCGGCCGGCAAACCGCCGCTGGCGGCGAGGTCCAGCCAGGCGAGGATCTTGGCCGCGCTCTCCGGCATGAAGGGCGCCACCTGTTCGGCGATAACGTACAGGGCTTCGAGCAGATGATGGAGCACCGCGCCGGCGCGCGGCCGGCTGCCGGGATCCTTGACCAGGGTGAAGGGCGCCGTGGTGACGATGTACTTGTTGGCGGCATCGATGGCGCGCCACAGCGCTTCGAGGGCGCGGTGCAGGGCGAGCTGCTCGACGTGTCGCGGCATCTCGGCCACCGCGGCGGCGAAGGCGTTGACGAGCTCCGTGTCCTCGCGGGTCCAGTCGCCGAGCGGCTGCACGACGCCGTCGAAGTAGCGCTGCTGCATCGCCAGGGTGCGACTGACCAGGTTGCCGAGGTTGTTGGCGAGGTCGGCGTTGATGCGCGTGACGAAGGCGTCCTCGCTGAAGGTCGCGTCCTGGCCGAAAGCCATTTCGCGCAGCAGGAAGTAGCGGAAGGCATCCATGCCGAAGCGCTGCTGCATGTCGAGCGGCCGAATGACGTTGCCGAGGCTCTTCGACATCTTGCTGTCGCCGCGCGTCCAGTAGCCGTGCACGCACAGGCCCTTGAACAGCGGCACGCCGGCGCTCATCAACATCGTCGGCCAGAAGATGCCGTGCGGCTTGACGATGTCCTTGCCGATCACGTGCTGCGCCAGCGGCCACCAGTCGTCGACGCCGTCCGGGTGAAGGAACCGGATGGCACTCAGATAGTTGGTCAGCGCGTCGCACCACACGTAGGCGACGTACCGGGCGTCGAACGGGAGCTCGATGCCCCAGCTGAGGCGCGTTTTCGGCCGCGAAATGCAGAGGTCGCCCAACACCTCGGCCCGCAGCATGGCCAGCACCTCGTTGCGGTAGCGCTCCGGTCGGATGCGGTCTGGGTGTGCCTCGAGGTCGTCGACCAGCCGTTGTTGGTACCGGCTCATGCGGAAGAAGTAGTTCTCCTCCTCGACGTAGGTCGGCGCGATCTGGTGGTCGGGGCACTTGCCATCGACCAGCTCCTTGTCGGTGTAGAAGCGCTCGCAGCCGGTGCAGTACAGACCGCCGTAGCGACCGAAGTAGACGTCGCCGGCGGCGTGCATGCGGCGCAGCAGGTCCTGCACCGTGGCGACATGATACGCGTCGGTGGTGCGGATGAAGTGGTCGTAACGCAGGCCGCAGCGATCCCAGGTGTCGCGGAACAGGTGGCTGATGCGATCGGCGTGGGCGCGCGGGGTGGCGCCGACGGCCGCGGCGGCCTGCACGATCTTCTCGCCGTGCTCGTCGGTCCCGGTGAGAAAGATGACCGCATCGCCGCGGGCGCGATACCAGCGCGCCAGCGTATCGACGACCACGGTGGTGTAGGTGTGGCCGAGGTGGGGCTCGGCGTTGACGTAGTACAGCGGCGTGGTGAGGTAGACGCGGCCCATCCTGGCGCCCCGTCACGGCGCTTTCTTGGCGACGAGGTCTTCGAGCGACGCTTCGACTTCGAGGTCGTCGTCGGCGCGGCGGATGACCACGCGCTGGGCGAGGGTGTTGTGCCGCACCACCACCCCGTTGCCCTTCACCGACTCCACCGCTTTGCCGAGCGCCGGCAGCGCGCGCCCGAGCTCGCGGTAGGTCTCGTACTCATAGCGCAGACAGCACTTCAGTCGCCCGCACATGCCGGCCAGCTTGGACGGGTTGAGCGAGAGGCCTTGCTCTTTGGCCATCTTGACCGACACCGAGCTGAAGTCGCGCAGCCAGCTCGAGCAACACAGCTCGCGCCCGCACGGTCCGACGCCGCCGATCAGCTTGGTCTGGTCGCGGTGGCCGATCTGTTTCATCTCGACGCGCGTGTGCAGCGTTTGCGCCAGGTCGCGCACGAGGTCGCGAAAGTCGATGCGCTCCTCGGCGAAGAAATAGAACACGACTTTCGACCCGTCGAAGGTGTATTCGCTGGTGATCAGCTTCATCGTCAATCCGCGCTCGCGGATGCGGTGCGCGCAGGTGCGGCGCGCTTCCGCGGCGCGACGCAAGTTGGCTTCCTCGCGCGCCAGCTCACGGTGATCGGCGCGTTTGATCACCCGCGGCAACCCCCCGGCGATCCGCGCGTCGACGACATGAGGGGCCACGGCGATCGTGGCCAAGTCGGTGCCGCGGGCGATCTGCACGACGACGCGGTCGCCGACGCGCAGGGCGAGCCCACCGGCGTCGTACTCGTGCACCGACCCCGTGGGGCGGAACTGCACCCCGACGACGGCGATGCTCGCGGTCGGTGCGGTCGGCTCGGAGAGCTCGCTCATACCCATCCGCCGCGCGCCAGGCGCAGCGCCAGTGCCTCGCCGAGGAGCGCGCGATTCGGGTTGCGCCGCCGCAGGGTGCGTAGCGCCTCGCCGATCACTTCGGCGCGCCCGACGGCCTGCGCCAAGCGGGCGGCGTCGCGCTGGCGCGCGGCGTCGATCCCCTCTGCATGGCAGGTGGCCAACAGCCCTTCGAGTCGGGCTGCTGTCTCCGCTTCTGTCCGTCCGAGCGCCGCGCTCATTGCGAGCACCGATGCATACCGGCCGCCCCGCAGGGCCGCAAGCCGCCCGGAGACGTCGCCGCGGGCGGTGTCCTGGCCGAGACCGCGCCAGGCCAGCGCGTGGCCCGGGCTGCCGTCCGCCATGTCTACCAGACCCTCGACCTCACCGGGCGGCACGCCGGCGGCGATCAGCGCGTCAGCGACCTCCGCCCGCGCCAGCGGGCGGAAGGCAATCCGGTGACAGCGCGAGCGCACGGTCGTCAGCAGCGACCCGGGGGTCGCCGTGATCAGCATGATGAGTGCTAGTCCCGGCGGTTCCTCGAGGGTTTTGAGCAGGGCGTTCTGGGCCGCCAGCGACAGCCGTTCGGCGTCGTCGATGATGGCGACCTTGCGCCTCGCGCTCAGCGCGCGCAGTTGGGCAAAGCGCTTGAGCGCCCGCGCCTGCTCGACGCCGATTTCTTTCTGCCGCGACTCCTTGCCGCTGCTCGACTGCGGTGGGCTGATCAGAAGCAGGTCGGGATGCGACCCGGCGGCGATCTGCCGACAGCCGTTGCACTCGCCGCACGGCGCCGCGGCGGCCGCGCAAGCGACCCGCGCCGCCAGTCGCCGCGCCAGCAGAGCCTTGCCAATCCCCGGCGGGCCGGCGAACAGGAGGGCGTGTGGCAAGCGGTCGCCGTCGAGCGCTGCGCTCAGGCGAGCCCAGACCGCCTGGTGACCAAAGACGATCGGCAGGCTCATGCGCGGTCGATGACGGCGTGAACCGCCCGCAGGACCTCCGCCTGTACTGCGTCGGCGGGCTGCGTGGAGTCGATGACGCGCCAGGTCGCCGGCGCGGCGGCCGCTTGGGCGTGGAAGCCGGCGCGGACTCGCTCGTGGAACGCCGCCACTTCGGCATGGAAACGATCGCTGCCGCGGGCGCGCGCGAGCCCGATCTCGACCGGGCAATCGAGCAGAATGTTCAACTCCGGGCTGAGCGCGCCACGCGCCCATCGGTCGGCATTCCGCACCATCTCGAGGTCGAGGCCGCGGCCGTACCCTTGGTAGGCGATGGTCGAGGCCGAGTAGCGGTCGGTGAGCACGACGGCACCAGCGGCGAGTGCCGGCGCGATCACCTCGGCGACATGCTGCGCGCGATCGGCCAGATACAAGAAGAGCTCGGTCAGCGGCGCCGGCAGGGGGCGGCGCGCCTGCAGCAGCAACTCGCGCAGCTCGCCGCCGAGTGCCGTGGCTCCGGGCTCGAAGGTGACCTCCACCGTGCGCCCATCGGCGCGCAAGGCGGCGGCGGCGCGCCCGATCTGGGTCGATTTTCCGGCTCCCTCGGGGCCTTCGAAGGCGATCAGGCAGCCGGTGCGGACCGCAGGCATGGCGCGTGTGTACACTGCCCGGCGCGCAACGGTCCAGGATGGTTCATCACCGCGGCGCGCCAGTCGACGGCCGCCGGGCGGCGGGCTCAGGCGTTCTCGGCCGGCGGAAGGTCGGCGCGCCCGAGTACCAGCTCGACGCCGAACAGCAGCTGTTTCGAGGTGTAGGGCTTGGTGATGTAATAGTCGGCGCCGTACTGGTAGCCGGTCATCACGTCGTCGTCGTGTCCCTTCGCCGTGACCAGGATGACCGGGACGCGCGAGGTGGCGTGGTTGCCCTTGAGGCGCTCGAGGACCTCGTAGCCGTTCATCTCCGGCATCATCACGTCGAGCAGTACGAGCGCCGGCGCGCTGCGCTGCACCGCCTGCAGCGCTTCGGCCCCGCTCCTCGCCGTGACCACGGAGAAGCCCTTGGTGGCGAGCATCGTTTGCAACAACAGGAGTGTGTCTTGGTCGTCGTCGACCACCAGGATTGTCCGGTTCATAAAGAAATCCGCGCCCCAGCCCACCGTGTAGCGCCGCAAAGTAGCAGTTTTCACGGCCTCCCGCAGCGGCTTTTTTTGCTGGCCGCCCTGGGCCCCGATTGGCCTGGAGACCACTCCCCCATCAGAGGGGGGAGTGGGTCGCACAGACCTCGTGCTCTGGGCTCTGCCAGGCGCAGCGCCGGCAGTACTCGGCGAGGGCGTCGGCGTTGGGACCCCACACCCACGGGACTCCGTCGACCCCGGCCGTCAGGATGTCCTGTTTCGCCATTTGCTGGAACGCGCCTTCGAGATCGGGCAAATGGGCGTCCGGAGCGAGGCGGACGAGGTCCTGCGGGGTCGGCGGCGGGGAGCGGCGGTCGGCCGCCGCGAGGAACTCGGCGGCGCGCTGATAGTCTCGGCAGACGGGTTCCATCAAGGCGCGCACGAGCCACCCGAGGCGCGCATCGTCATCGGCCGGGGCTCCAGCCGCGCCGGTGGCGCGATAGCGGTTCCGGGCGAGGTGATGGCGCACGACCGGATGGGCGAGCTGCCGTTCGACGTCGTCGTAGAACCAATGGGCCCACTCGTAGCGGTAGCAGCGTTCCAGCCCCGGATCGACGGACGCCGCAACCTCGAGACGGCTGTCCAAGACCCGCCCGCCGCGTTCGGCGATCCGCGCGCTCAGCCACTCGACGTCAACCCCGGCCGCGGTGGCGCCGCTGGCGCGGACGAACGCCCGCAGGTGGAAGGTGCTGGCAGCGGTGGCCGCTTGCAACTCGCCGACGATCGTCTGGCTCAGCGCCCGCACGTCGGTGTCGGGCAGCAGGCGCAGCGGCGCTCCGGCCGCGGCATGCATGCGGCCGAGCTGAATGCGGCCGCGGGCCAGCTCGGCCAGCCAGCCGAGCAGCACGCGCAGGCGCATCGGCGCCGTGCGCTGGCCGCGCAGCTCGGCCATCATGGCCGCTTCCTCCGGCACGCGATCGTAGCCGAGCCCGATCGGGAGGATCGTGAACGACTCACGGCTCGACTGCAGGGAGCGCAGCATGCCGCGGCGGGGCGCCAGGAAGCGCCGTGCGCGGCTGCGCTGTCCCTCGATGAAGAAGAGCAGCACGCGGCGTTCCCGCACCAGTTGGTGGATCCGCCGCGTCAGCTCGGCATCCTCCCTGCCGAGGCCGCGCCGGATGTAGAAGGCGCCCGCCGCCTTGAGCAGCCGACCGAGCAACGGAATGCGCGAGAACTCCTCCGCCGCGGCGATGTACGGGATTTCCATCGGCAGGTCCGGGCGGGTGAAGCAGAGATACGGCAGCAGGACGAAATCGGCGTAGCTGCGGTGCGCCGGGACGATGATCAGGCCGTCGCCCGGCGGGATCCGGGCGAGGGCGCGCTCGAAGGAGGGCTCGTCGAAGGTGACGCGTTCGGTGCCGCGGCGCAACGCCTTGGCGATGAGCCAGCCGAGCAGGCGATGCATCCAGCTGCCGCGCGGCTGGCGCAGCATCCAGCGCAGGTCGCCCACGGCGGGCTGATGGCGGCGACCGGCGATCGACAGCTCGCTGCGGTCGACCTGCAAGAGGTTTTCCATCACCCCCTGGGCCACCAGGCGCAGGTAGCTCGGTGGGTCGAACCCGGCACGGGTGAGCGGCACCGAGGAGCGGAAATCGAAGGTGTTGCAGGTGAAGTAGGGAAAGACGGCGTGCAGCTGGCGAGTGCGATCGGCGAGCCGGGCCGCCGCGGTCTCCTTTCGCCGTTGGCGCGTGCAGCGAAACCACAGCCGCGCCAGCGCCGTCGGCAGTCGATGGTAGAGGGCGTCGCGGATTTCCAGCCCGGCTCCGGGCGGGCCGACGTAGCGCAGCCGCGGCAGTCGGGCCACGGGGCGGGCGCGGAAAAAGCGCAGCACGACATCGACGCAGAGGTCGATTGGACAGGCGTTCGGCAACCCGGCGACCGCGTGTCGGATGACGGCCGCGCCGCCGGCCGCCGGGGGGTGGAACGCGGCGTCGACGACTCGCTCGCTCACGTCGTCGCAGGGGACGAGGTCGAGCGCAGTCTCCGACCGTGCGCACAACACGCGGTGGTATCCGCTCCCGATCATGGACACGAAGGCGGCAAAGGCCGCCGGGTTGTCGATCCACCCCGGCCGAGGGCGCTCGCGGCTCGGGGTGATGATCGACGGTCGGACGATGCTGAGTGGCACTGCTCCTTTGCGCTCGACCAAGAGGTGCTCCGCCAGTGCCTTGGTCAAGGTGTAGGTGTTCGGATGTGCCGTGGCGCGCAGCACGTCCCGTTCATCGACCTGGCCGGCATGGATGCGCGCGTAGAGTGCGGCCGCCGGCTCCGGCAGCGGCGGGAGGACCTCTTCACACACCTGAACCCCGCCGCGGTGCGGGGTGACGTACGCCGTCGACACCGACACCAGCGAGCGCAGGTGGGTGCATGAGCGCGCCAGCTCGAGCACTTCGAGGGCGCTGGTGGTGTTGGCGGCGAGGGCCTCGGCGATCGGCAGATCGAACTCCACGCTCGCCGCGCAGTGGATGATGTGGGTGAGGGAGCCCTCGAGGGCGCGGCGCTCGGCATCGCTGAGCCCGGCCCCGGGCTGAGCGAGATCGCCGCCGACGACGGCGATGAGCGACGGCCATCCCCCGGGCAGGTTGGCGAAGGCCGGCGAGGGCACGACGCGACGCCGGAAGCGTTCGCCGGACGAGGCGGGGTGACGCGGGCGAATCTGGACCCAGATGCGCTCGATGCCGAGCTCCTCGCGCCGGCGCAGGAGCTCTTCGAGGACAACCTTGCCGAGGAACCCGGTGACGCCGGTGAGGAGGACCGTCGCAGAGGGCTCAGTCACGCGCGAGATGATCTCCGCTGACAAGGTTGCCGCTGCCGAGCACGTTGTGCGGATCGACGGCGTACTTCAGCCGCCGCTGCGCCTCGAGCAGGCCGGGTGAGGCGACGCGCGGCAGGAAACGCTGGCGCAGCTTGCCCACGCCGTGGTGGTGCGAGAGCGATCCGCCGCGGCGCAGAATCTCGTCGCGTGCGGCGCCCTCGAGCGCGGCGTACGTCTCGATCGGCTCGGCGACGCCCTTGTAATAGATGGCGAGATAGAAGTAGACGGCGACGCCGCTCGGGTAGACCTGCGTGACCCGAGCGGTGATGAACGGCTGGCCGGGCAGACCGCGGTCGGCGTGCTCGCGGCGCACGCGTTCCTTGACGCCGTCGACCAGCGATTCGACGCGATCCCACGTGACGCTGGTTTCGAACGACTCGGCCAGGATCCAGTGATCCATGACGAAGTCGCGGATGTACGCGATCCCGAAGGTCAGCTCGTAGCCGCGCCGCCCGTTCTCCGCCCCGGCCGCGATCCCGCCGTGGCGCTTGGCCAACTGCCCGACGGCGCGTTCTTGCGCCGCCACCTCGCGGGCCGTGCCTTCGTAAACGATCGTGCAGGCGCACATGCGCCAGGCGTCGAAGTGCAGAACGCGCGTCACGAGGAAGCGCTGGGCGCGGCTGCGCAGGCGGGCGAGCCCATGCGGGCGCGGCTTCAGCGCCAGGGCGAAGCGGAACTGCTCGTTGTCGACCAGACGCACGCTGGCCGGAACCGGTCCGCGGCGCTGGAGGTCGTGCAGAAAGGCGACCCCGGAGTGAAAGTCGCGCAGCGCCACGGAGGCATAGCGCTGCACCTCCGGAAGCGGGAAGATGCGGATCACGGCATGGGTGACGATCCCCAGGGTGCCCTCGGAACCGAGCAGCCAGCGCCGCGGGTCGGGGCCGGCGGACTCGCGCGGTGCCAGCGGGCCGTGCTCCACCCGCCCCATCGGTGTAATCGCCGTGACGCCGAGGACGAGGTCCTCGATGTTGCCGTAGCGGTTCTTCTTCATGCCGCTGGCGTGGGTGGCGATCCAACCGCCGAGGGTGGAGAATTCGATCGAGTCGGGCTCGTGGCCCATGGTGAAACCGTACTGTGCCAGCTGAGCCGCCAGATGACGTCCCACCGCGCCGGCCTCGACGCAGGCCATCTGATTCGTCGGGTCGATCCAACGGATGCGGTTCATGCGCCGCATGTCGACGGCGACGACCAGCCGTTCGTCGTCGCGTGGCGGCGTCAGCGCGTTGGTGACGTTGGTGCCACCGCCGACCGGCACGAGCGAGACGCGATGGCGCTCCGCCAGCGTCACCAGCCCGTCGACATCGGCTTCGCTCTCTGGCCAGACGACGAGGTCCGGCACGCGTTCGACATGTCCGTACTTGAGCGCCCAGATGTCCTCGACGGTATGTCCGTGGCCGCGCCGCAAGCGCGCCAGCGGCTCGTCGCTCCATTGATCGGTTCGCAGCAGCCGCGACAGGTCGCCGTGAAAGGCGGGGTGCTGGCGGGGCGTCGGGACCTGCGGCGGCCAGTTGGGCGCGCGCACATCACGCGGGTCGAGGGCGACCCCGATCGCCTCGGACATCCACGGCCGCAGATCCTCCAACGGCTCCCCGCACAGCGAGTAGCGCGATCCGGTCAGCTGGATCGCTCCGTTGGCGGTGAACTGGAAGCGCGTGTCGGCGAACCCCCACAAGTGCGGGTGCTCTTCGTCGCGCGGATCGAGGGCGAGCGGCGGCACGACGAGGCGCCCCGGTGTGGGAGCCAGGGCCGCGTCGGGAGGTTCCCACGACGAGCTGTGTTGGACCATGGGTGCTGGAGCGAAAAGAGCGCCAATCGTTTCACCCCGCAGGGCGCGGTGTCAATGAAGCGACGGCTCCGTGCGCGGCTCGCTCCGGGCGGTGTTCCGTCGCGCCGCAGCCGAGACATCCGGCGCCCGGCCCTCCCGGACGAGATTCCGCTGACGGTCAGGGCTCTGCCTCGCTCAGTTCGCGCCAAGCGGTGACGCGGGCGCGTGCGGGCAGCACGCCCGGGTAGGCCGCGGACAGCCGATCGACCACGGCGTGATCGAAGGTGATACGCCCGCGTCCCCGCAGCTCGAGGGTGTCGCCGGGTGCGCCCTGCACGATAGCCCCGGCAATTCGCACCTCGGCAGCCGCCTCGACGCGCAGGTCGCCCGCCACGGCGATCAGGCCATCGAAGGCGAGGGTTCCACTCACCTCGAGCGCGCCGTCGACGAGCAACAAGCCGCTGCCCTGCACGTCTCGCAAACGCAACGCCCCGGTGCGCACGAAGGCTCCATCGCCGAGCGTCCCGATGACTTCGGCGGCGAGGACCCGCGTCTCCGGGCGGCTGCGCGCGGCGTCAAACAGGGCGGAGACGGCCGGAATCGCCGCCGCGGTGAGACTGGGCGATCCGCCCGGGCCGCGGATGCGGCGCCTTTCCTCGGCGGTCAAACGGCCCAGCAGCCGCTCGACCGCCACCTCGCCGTGCAGCGCCATCGCCGGCACGTCGGGCGACGCCCCGGATGCCGGCGCGCCGTCGAGGAACCAGTCGCGCTCGAGTACGAGATCCAGTGCAGCAGCATCGGAGGCGACGGCGGCCGGCAGGTACGGAACCGCGCTGCGTTCGAGCGCCGCGGCGACGGCGCGCAGGGCTCCGAGCGGGCCGTAGCCGCGCGCGATGAGCTCGGCGCGCTCGGGAGTCGACGCCGTGACACGCACCTCGTAGCGGAACGGCGGGGCGGGAAAAAACGCCGGTGGCGAGGTGTCGAAGGGAAATTGACCGTCATCGCCTGTTGCGGCGCGCCGGTCGGGCCCGAGCGACAGGCGGTCGAAGCGCGGATCGCGGGCGAGGTCGGCGAGGGCGTGCTCGACCCCGGATTCGGCCACCGCCAGGGTCGCGCTGGCCATCCGCGTCTGGTGCTGAACCAGGAAGTCGAGGCGCGCCTGCATGACCGCGAAGGCGCCGAGCGGCAGCAGAAACGCGGTGGCGATGAGCGCGCTCAGCAGCGCCTGCCCGCGTTGCGTGCCGGTCGTCCGCGGGCGGGCCCGTCTCGGCTCAGAACGCGGCATTGCGCAGGGCGACGGTCGTCTGATGCAGGCGGCGCAACGGCCGCTGGTAGGCGGGGTCCGGGTGCGGCACCTCGACGGCGACGGACACGTCGACGCGACGGACGCGGCGGCGTTGCGCCGCATCGAGCCCACCACTGGCGTCGAGCCGGCTTCCGTCGGCCGCGACGTACTGCAAGCGCAGGCCATCGGCCGGCACGTCGTCGAGCAGCGGCTGCGGGGGCGCTCCGCCCTGGCGGCGGACGAGGGCGCGGCGATCGGACACGTAGGCGTATCCCACCGCTTCGCCGGGGTCATCGCTGTCGCCGTCGCCGTTGAGGTCGCGGACGATGGCCACGGCGTCCACGGCGGCTTGATGCAGACCGTTTCCGAGTGCACCGGCGGGGCTGAAGCCGGCATCGCGCAGGTCCGTCGCGATCAACTGCGCGCCGAGGCGGGCCGCTTCCTCGGCCTCGGCCGCCGCCGCCAGCACGGCCACGCCGCGCAACATGGTGCGGGAGAACTGCTGGATGCCGGCCGCCAACAGCGCCAAGACAAGCAGGCTCACCAACAGCTCGACCACGCTCGCGCCGCCCTGCCGGCGTCGGACCATCAACGGCTCCGGCGCAGCAGGCCGGCGAGCGCCAGGTGCTGCGGGCCGCGATCATGCCACTCGACCGTGATGGCGACGTGCTCGAGGTCGGCGACGCCGTCGAACGCCGCGCCGCGCGCGCGCAGGGTGAACGGGCCGACCTGCACCGCCTCCTCGTCGCGTTCGCCGGCATGCCAGCGTTCGAGCCGCTGCTCGGCCAACGCCAGCGCCTGCAACCCGCGGGCGCTGCTGGCGCGCGTGCGCTGGGCGATCACCAGCGTCTGGGCCAACGCCGCGGCGCCGATGGCGAAGAGCAGCATCGCCACCACGACCTCGATCAGCGTAAAGCCGCCGCGGTGCGCCGCCATCACCGCACCTGCATGCGCCCGGCGATGTCGACGACGATGCGCCGTTGATCGCCGCGTCGGTTGCGTAAGGTCAGTGTGCCGAACGTCGCGGCGAAGCCGCGCGGCCGAAAGGCGAAGCCATCGCCGCCGGCGCTGCAGGCCACGGCGTCGATGCCGTCCGGCAGGCGTGTGGCCGGCCCGACACGCTCGTAGCCCGTGGCTCCTCGGCGCTCGTGCTGGTAGACGGTACCGGGGATCAGGAAGCGCACCCGACGAGTGGTCCCGCCGGCGATGGCGGTGGCGCGCGCCAGCTTCAGATCCATCACCACTTGTCGCGCCGCGGCCGCCAGCCGCCAGCCGTCGAGGCGGCGCTGCGCACTGGGCAGCGCGATGCCGCTCAGGGCCGCGATGAGGCCGAGCACCACCAGGAGCTCGAGGAGCGTGAAACCGCGCCGCGCCGCCATGGACACTGACGTAGTAGACGAGAGATATGTTTGTCAATTATCACTCTGCAGCCATGCGAGGCCGTGATGTCGGACGGCGAGCCCGCGGCCAGGCCTAGGGACTGGCGGGGCGGGCCTAGTCTATGAGCCTGTTAAAAAACGCGTTCCGCCCACCCTTCGACGGGCTCAGGGCATGTCCTGAGCCCGTCGAAGGGTGGGCGGAACGCTTTGTGGCACAAGCAGTTCCCGCTCATCCTGGGCCCGTCGAAGAATGAGCGCGGGCTTGTTCAACGGACTGCTACGCCCCCGCTAATCCGAGGTACCAGGCGATCAAGGCATCGCCCCAGAACAGGGCGCAGGCGGCGCCGATGGCGAGAAACGGACCGAACGGGATCGCCATCTTCGTATCCCGGCCGCGCGCCGCCATCAGCGCCAAGCCGATGGCCGTACCCAACAGCGAGGCGAGCAGCAGGGTCACCGGGATGGCGCGCCAACCGAGAAAGGCGCCGATCATGGCCAACAGTTTGATGTCGCCACCGCCCATGCCTTCCCGCCCGGTCAGCCATTCATACCCGGCCGCCACGGCCCAGAGGATGCCGCCGCCGAGGGCGATGCCGAGCAGCGACGCGGACCAGCTCGGCTGATCGAACCACAGCGCCGCTGCGAAGCCGACGAAGATCCCGGGAACGCTGATCGCGTCGGGAATGATCTGATGATCGAGGTCGACGAACGAGATCACGATCAGCGCGGCGAGAAAGGCGAAGGCCAGCAGCGCCGGCGCCGTCGGGCCGAAGGCGTTCACGACTCCGACCGCGCTGAGGCCGCCGAGCGCCTCGACCAGCGGGTAACGCCAGCCGATGCCCTCGCCGCAGCTGCGGCAGCGGCCGCGCAGCCAGAGGTAGCTGAGGATCGGGATGTTGTCGTACGGCTTGATGGCCGTGCCACAGCGCGGACAATGCGAGGCCGGGAAGGCCACCGACCCGCCGCTCGGGAGGCGGTGGATGCAGACGTTGAGGAAGCTGCCGATCACGGCACCGAGGACGAAGACGACGAAGGTTAGCATGGGTGTGGGATGCGAACCGCGCGCGTGGCCTCTTGCTACTGAGCGAGGTGGGGGGACGCAACCGGCTTAGCGTGGCGGCGGCGCGGCGGCCGCCAGCGACGCCAGCGCCTGCTGGGCTTCGATCCACTCGGGTTTGCGCGTCAGCGCGGCGAGATAGGCTGCCCTCGCCCGCGCCGCGTCGCCGCGGGCGCGATAGGCGTGGCCGAGTAGCAGGTGGCCGGCGGCCGCCCAGGGATGGCGCTCGACCACGCGCGTCCAGGCCGTCACGTCATCGCGCCACACCGCGGCCGAACGCATGGTGGCGAAGGCCAGTACGGTGGCTATCGCAGCCCCCAGCGCCGGTGCCAGCGCCGGCCGTCCCAGCCATCCGGCGGCGCCGTACGTCACCAGCGCCAGCCAGGCACTCGCTCCGACCATGGGGAGGTAGGCGAAGCGATCGGCGCGTAGCTGGGCCAGCGGGACGAGATTCGACTCCGGCGCCAGGGTGAGGGCGAACCAGGCGAGGCAGAAGAACGTCCAGGGATAGGTCCGGCGCCGCACGGCACCCCACAGCACCAGGCAGAGCACGCTGCCGAGGGCGAGCCAGTTGAACGGGGCCAGGGCCTGATCGCGCCGGTAGTAGTAAACCGGGGCGAGGTCGATTGGCGCCAGTGCCGCGGCCAGCGACTCCAGCCCGACGCGTGCCATCATCAAGACGTGTGGCAGCACCGCCCCCCCGTGCAGCGCGTGGGTGGCGCCAATCTGGGCGTGCGCGGCCACCGCCAGGGCAGTGACCGCGGCGGCGATGGCGAGGAATGGCAGGGTCGCGCGCCAGCGCGGTCGCCCGTCGACGAAGGTATAATCGTAGAGGCACAGGACCGCCGGCAGGGTGACGACGCTCGGCTTGGACAGTGCCGCCAAGGCGAAGCTGGCCAGCGCCGCCGCATACCAGTGCCGCCCGGCGCCGCCGCGCCACCGCCGCCAGCACAGCAGCGTGGTGAGAAAGCCGATCGCGGCGAGCAGGGTCTTGCGCTGGATGGCCAGGGTCACGGCCTCGAGCTGCACGGGATGGACGGCGAAGATGACGGCGGCCAGTGTCGCCTGTCCCGGTGCCGGCAGCAGCGGGCGGAGCAGGACCCAGACCAGCGCGGCGGCGAGGGTGTGCAGCGCGATGTTGGTGAGGTGGTACCCGAACGGGTCGAGCCCCCACAGCGCATGATCGACGGCCAAGGAGAAGAAGGTGATGGGCGTGTAGTGGGCATGAACGAACTGCGTCGCCATCGCCTGCAGGTGGCTGGCATCGAGGCCGTGGATCGCGGCGGTGTCGACGATGATGGCATCGTCGAAGCCGACCTGCAGGAAGCCGTTGCGCAGCGTCGGCAGGTAGGTCGCGAGGCTCGCCAGCACCACCACGGCAAGGTGCCAGACCGCCGCGCCCGGCGCCGGTCCCCGGCGCGGTGGTGCGATGAGCGCGGAGGTGATCGCCGGCGGCGTCGTCTGGCACCGCCCGGCGCCGGTCGCGTCCATACTTCAGACGAACTCGCGGCGTGAGAACAGCGCGATGCTGAGCAACAGCAGCGCCCCGGTGTAGGCGGCCGCATAGACCACCAGCGCGCCGAGATACGCCGGCGCCGGCAGCTCCCCATAGACGAGCTGGTCGGCGATGGCGAAGCGATCGAGGCGCGGCAGCACCCAGTACAGCGCCTGCGTCACGGCGCGCAGCGCCAGCGGATGCTCCTCACGCAGGAAGTACAGCAGGTACGTCGCCGAGCGCCCGGCGACGAAGGTGGCGGCCGTGAACATGCCGGCCAGCGACGGTGTGACCACGAGCGAGGAGTAGAACAGGGCCACGGCGATGACGACCATGATCTCGAGCAGCGTCGTGCCGGCGGCGAGCACCAGGCCCCAGTCGAGCGCGCCGGTGTAGAGCCAGAACCCGGCGACCACGCCGCTCGACATCAGCCCGACGACGACGGTCAGGGTGGCGAGCAGGCCGAGGAACTTGCCGACGACGAACTGCCAGCGCGCCACCGGTTTGGAGAGGATATTGACGATCGTCTTCTTGCGCAGTTCTTGCTGCAGCAGATTGACGCCGAGCACGACGGCGATGATGACGCCGAACAACGAGACGCTGAGCAGGCTGAAGTCCTTCATGTACTTCACCTGATCGCCGATCGACGCGGCACCGAAGACGGCCGAGATCGCGACCATCAGGAGGGCGAAGAACAGAATCGAGTACAAGATGCGGTTGCGGATCGCCTCGCGCGCCGTGTTGAGGGCCAGGGCGAAGAGCTTGTTCATCGCAGGGCCACCTCGATCTCGCGCCGCGCTTGCGCTACCAGCGCCGCGATCTGGGGATCGCCCGGTGGCGCGGCTCGCTCCAGGCGGTCGAGGGCGATCGCCGCGCCCCAGCGGTCGCCTTGCGCCAGGCGCGCGGCGGCGAGGTTGACCAGCAGCATGGCGTTGGCGGGGTCGCTCTCCAGGCCAGCCGCAAAGGCCGCCTCCGCGGCCGCCGGCTGGCGGTGGCGCGCGCGCAGCAAGCCGAGCTGGAGATGGGCGGTGGCGAGCCGCCAGTCGAGTCGCACCGCGGCCTGCAGCCACTCGAGGGCCGCGTCATCGTCGCCGCGCAAGGCGAAGATGTGACCGATGCCGAACGCTGCCGAGGCGTAGGCGGGATAGATCACCAGGGCTCGGTGGTAACGCGCCAGGGCCTCGTCGAAGCGGCCGGCGCGCTGCAGGGCGACGGCGAAGTTGTGCTGCGCCTTGGCACTGCCCGGTGCCACGGCGGCGGTGGCCGCATACAGGGTCATTTCGTCTCGCCAGTCGCAGTTGCGGGCCCAGGTGCGGGCGGCGCCGAGGGCGAGGAGAATGACGAGCACCGCGCCGGCGGTACGCCGATGCCGCTCGGCCATGGCACCGAGCAGCCAGCCCGCCAGCAGGCACCAGCCGAGCGACGGGAGGTAGAGGAGGCGTTCGGCTTTGATGGTACCGATCGGGAAGAAGAGGTTGGCGGTGAGGGCGAGCGGAATGGCGAGGCAGGCGGCGGCGACCACCAGCACCGGAGCGCGCCGGCGCACGGCGAAAAGGGCGACCGCCGCCGTCGCCATCAGCGCTGCGATCCCGACGACGCGCGGCTCGCCCCAGGACTGAGCGAGCGGGATCTGGTTGAAAGAGTAATCGGCCGAGAGACGCAGCGGCAGGAGCAGGAGCGCCAGGTAGTCCCACAGGATGACCAGGGCGGTGCGCACGCGCGTGACGGCGTCGACGCCGCCGAGCGGGTTGTCGAGTGGGTCCGGCGCCTCGGGCAGGGCCAGTGCGCCGGCGACCGCCAGGCGGAGCGCGAGATAGGCGGCGCCGAGGAGCAGGTAGGGCGCGAGCGTGAGAACGCGCTGGCGCCAGGTGGCGCGCGGCGCGACCCACCAGTGCAACACGGCGACCAGGCCGATGACGGTGAACGCCGTCTCCTTCGCCAACAGCCCGAGCGCACATGCCGACAGCGAGGTGGCGAGCCAGGCCGTTCGCCAGCGGCCACTGGCCTCGCACGCTCGCCGGAAAGCGAGCAGGGTCACCAGCGCGGCGAGCGCGGCCAGCAGCTCGGCGCGTCCGACGATGCCGGTGACGGCCTCGGTATGGATCGGATGGACGGCGAATAAGGTCGCCGCCGCCAGTGCCGCCAGCCCGGTGCCGAGCAGCAGGCGCGCCAGGGCGTACACGCCCAGGCTGACCAGCAGGTGCAGGGCGAGGTTGACGAGGTGAAAGCCGAGCGGACCGCGCTCGATCCGCGCGTTGCCGGCGTACGTCAGCATGGTCAGCGGCCGATAGAGCGAGCCGGGCTGGATGAGGGAGGCGAACAGCTGCAGTGCCGGCTGGCGCTGCACGGCCGGGTTGTCGCGAATGAACAGGACATCGTCGAAGACGAAATCACCGCCGAGGCCGTTCACATAGGGCAGGACGGCCAACAGCGCGACGGCGAGCCATGCCCAGGCCTGCCGGTGGGACGACCGCGGCGACGGAGCCATGGCTAGCCTCGATCGCGCGGCGAGGACGCCGCGCCGCCAGCGCTCAGCAGCGGGAGGGCGGTCGCGGTCGGCGCCCGGGCGGACTGACCCTCGTCCAAGAGGCGCGCCGCGACGAGTTGGTCTTGCACCGACGGATCGTCTACGTCGGCGGCGTCGATACCGGCGAGTATGAGGCGCGCCTCGTCGCCCTGCCCCTGGGCGCGCAGCGCCAGGCTGAGCCCGAGCAGGAGGCGCGGGTTCGTCGGGTCGAAGGCCAGGCCGGTGCGGAAGGCGGCCTCTGCGGCGGTGTACTCGCCGTGCTGGAAGCGAATCGAACCGATGTTCAGGTGCGGCTTGGCGAACTCCCAACGCAGGGCGCAGGCGCGCGCGTACCAGTGCACGGCGCCGGCGTCGAGGCCGCGCTTCTCGTAGATCGTGCCGATGACGAACGCGGCCTCGGGCGAGTCGGGGAAGATCCGCAGCGACTGGTGCAGGTGCAGCAGGGCTTCATCGAAGCGCCGCTGGTTGTCGTAGGCAACGGCGAGGTTGTAATGCGCCTTGGCGCTGTCCGGCGCGGCCTGCACGGCGGTCGTGAAGAGGGTCAGATCGTCGCGCCAGTCGCGGTTGCGCAGCCAGGTGCGGCCGGCGAAGGCGACGGTCACGGCGGCCACCGCCACGAGCGCCACCACCCGCCGCCGGCGCACCGCGAACGCCACCAGCCAGCCGGCGGCCAGACACCAACCGACCGAGGGCAGGTACAGCAGGCGCTCGGCCTTGATCGTGCCGATGGGAAACAAGACGTTGGCGGTCAACGCCAGCGGCACGACCGTGAACATGGCAGCCAGCGCCAGCGCGGGGGCGCGGCGCGCCACGGCGATGGTCCCCGCGGTGAGGGCGAGCAGGACGCCGAGGGCGAGCAGGAAGCGGGCGTCCAGCACCGAGGTGACGACCGGGATCTCGTTGTACGAGTAGTCGGCTGCCAGGTGCAGTGGCAGGAACAGCTGCGAACAGTACTCCAGCAGCACGACCAGTGCGGTCGCAAGGCGCGGCGCCAGCGCGACGTGGGCGAGCGGGTTGTCGACCACGGGCGGTGGGGACGGCAAACTCAGCGATCCGATCATGGCGTGACGCAGGAAGAGGTAGGCGATCCCGACGAGCAGGAACGGGACACCGGCTGCCGCGGCGCGGCGCCAGGAGCGCGCCGGGTCGAGCCACCAGACGAGGACCGCGATCAGCGCGATGGCGGTGAAAGCGCTTTCCTTTGCCAGCAGCGCCAGCGCAAAGCTGACCAGCGCCAGCGCCGACCAGATGGGGCTGTGCCGGCGCACGGCGCGAGCCTGGGCGAGCAGGCTGGCGATGACCAGCGCGGCGGCGAGCAATTCCGCCCGGCCGACGATGTTGTTGACCGCCTCGGTGTGGATCGGATGCACCGCGAACAGCGCCGCGGCCACGACGGCGGCCGGCAGCGAGTCGAGCAAGACGAGCGCCAGCGCCAGGACGCCGAGCGAGACGGCCAGGTGCAAAGCCAGGTTGACGAAGTGGAAGCCCCAGGCCGCTGGGCTCAGGCGGTAGTTGGCGGCGTAGGTCAACATGGTGAGCGGCCGGTACAGGACGCCGACGGGATAGACGGCGGTGAGCAGCCCGACGGGCGAATGGCGCGTCACCCTCGGATTGTCGCGCACGACCACCGGGTCGTCGAAGGTGAAGCCGTTTTGCAGACTGTTCAGATACGGAACGACCGCCAGGATCGCTACCAACACCGCGGCGCTGGCCACGTGGCGTGACCGGTGACCGGTGACCGGTGGGGCAGCGGCGGCGAATGGTGTGGACACCGGCGGCTGCGGCGATCGGGCGGCAGGCGCCGCGCCGTTAGTCCAGATGGCTTGCTGATCCGACATGGGCGAGAAAACGATCTTCCAGCGATGGGTGCACCGGCACCAGGCTCTCCACGCTCGCCCCCGCGGCGCGGATGAGGTCGAGCGCCGGGCCGACGGCCTCCGACCCCGGCAAGCGCAGCCGCCAACCACTCTCGCTGGCGACGGCCGCCGTGCCGCTGAGCTGCTCGAGGGCGGCGAGCACGCTGGGTGCGAGTGGGCCGACGGTGAGCTGGTAGATGTCGGCCCGTCGCGAGCGGTCGAGATCGACGATCTCGCTCAAGCGGCCGCCGCTGAGGATGGCGACGCGGTCGCACAGGACCTCGGCGTCGGGAAGGATGTGCGAGGAGAAGATGACGGTGGTGCCGCTGGCGTTGAGGGCGCGGATCAGCTCGCGCATGGTGTGGCGCCCGCTCGGATCGAGCCCGGACATGGGCTCGTCGAGAATCAGCAGGCGCGGCTCATTCAGAATCGCCTGGGCGATGCCGACGCGCTGCATCGTGCCCTTGGAAAGCGTGCGCAGCGCGGCACGGCGTTTGTGGCCGAGGCGGACCAGATCGATCACCTCGTCGATGCGTTGCCGCCGCCTCGATCCGGCCAGGCCGTACAGGCTGGCGTACAGCGACAGCGTCTCGGCGACGGTCAGGTAGTCGTAGAAATATGCCTGCTCGGGGAGGAAGCCGATGGCGGCGCGTTCGACGACGCCAAGCGGGCCGCCGGCGAAATGCACGCTCCCACCGGTCGGGCGCAGCAGGCCGAGGATACACTTGAACGTGGTCGTCTTGCCGGCGCCATTCGGCCCGATGAGGCCCAGGATCTCGCCGCTGCGCACGCGCAGATCGATGCCGTCGAGCACGCGCAGGCGTCGCATCGTCCAGGCGTGGCGAAAGTCCTTGCACAGCCCGCGCAACTCGAGCACCGGTGTGGCAGTCGCTGCTGCCGACTCGCGGGACATCGCCGCCGCATGCTGCCGCGCTCCGGCTTGACCTGACGTCGCCGCGGTGGTCATAGGTCGCGCACCGACTCACCCCGCTGGGCCCGTTCGCGGATCTTGCTCTGGTGCAGCGCCGACGGCACGCGGCCAGTGCTGGAACGGGCGCGTCCGCTGGCCGGATCGATCTCGTAGCGGCCGCCAAACGGCTCCTCGGGCACTGCCTCGAGCACGCCGGCTTCGACCAGCTCTCGCACCTGCGCCGGCGGCGCGCCGCGGCGGGCCTGAAATGCCGTGATGGCTTCGTCAAGGCGCTTGAGATCTGCGGCCAGCCGTACCTGTCGCGCCTGGTCCTCGATGACCTGGCGCACCTCGGCGGAGTCGACGTCGCCGTGCAATTGGGCCAGAAAGGCGAGCGTCGTCTCCGGTCCGTACTGATGGGCCGCCAGCACCGAGGCGAGCCGTGCGATCTCCGGGTGGGCACCGGGCGTCGCCATGGCGTACCGCAGGTGGGCGAGCGCGCGCTCGTAGTCGCCTTTGAAGAAAAAGTAGTTGAAGCCGAGGTAGTAACGCAGCAGCCAGGCATCGGGGAACCGTTGCAATCCCTTCTCGAGCAGGCGGATGCCGGCGTCCACCTGCTCGGCTTCCCAGGGCAGGATCACGCCGGCGAAGCGGTAGACGTGCAGAGCGCGCGGATCGAGGTCGGTGACCAGGTCGCACATCGCCGCCAACCATGGATAGACGCGGTCGCTGCGGTAGTGCTGGCCGAAATAACTGATGGTGCGAAACCAGAGCAGGTCGGCCAGGGCGTTCTGCCAGCCGAGCGACATCGGCCGCAGATACTCGGCGCGCGGCAGGTAGACGGGCTCGTCTCCGCCGTCTGGGCGCTCGGCAGGGCGATCGAGCCGGATTCCCGCGACGGCGATCGCAAAGATCAGCGCGGCGAAGACGGTGAGCCAGGTGGCAGCGCGCCACACCATCGTCAGCTGCATGGCAGGTCGCAGGTTAGCGGCCAAGATCGCAGGCGTCGACGCACTTCTTGAACGGTTGCCGGGGGCAAAAAAAAAGGGGGGAGGGCATTGCCCTCCCCCCTGTGAATCGGCTGCGCCGAGAACGGCTTACTGCATGCCGCCAGCGGCGCTGTTGTACGTGAAGGTCTTGTTCGAGCCGCTAGTCGAGCTCGAGGTGCCGGTGAACGACGGGTTGGTACCGGTGGCGGACGTCATCGAGATATTCACGGTGCCCGAGAGCTCGAAGCCCGGAAGAGCCGTCTCGCAGCCACTGCCGGTGCAGGAGACGTAGTTCTGCGTCGAGGCGAACACGGCCTCTTCGGATGTCGCCGCGTTGCGCAGGTCCGAATTGGCGCGCGCGTCGAAGCCGCGCTGGCGGTACGAGGCGAACTGCGGAATGGCGATGGCCGCCAGGATGCCGATGATCGCCACGACGACGAGCAGCTCGATGAGCGTGAAGCCCTTGCTGTTGTTCAATGCCTTCATGATCTTTCCTCCTTGGTATGCGGTCTTCAGACCACTGGTTGGTTTCGATTGTCGAGTTTGACTGGATGATGATGCCTGCGGAGCAACTCGGTGTTTGCTCATCTAGGGCGGTGCATGTACCTGGTTCATTCGCTCCTCCCTAGCTCCGCATGCCTACAACGATCTGAGCAACTGATTCCCGTGCCATCGATGCCTTGGTGCTTTGCAAGCTGCGTACCAGGCCCCGGTGGACCGGGTTGCCGGATTCCCTGCACCGTCTCGCGTGGCCTGCGGCGCTCGGCACAGGCGCAGTGACGTTTTGTGGCACCGCGTCGTCGCGTTCTCAGCGCTTCCAGGCAGGTTCACAGATGGTCCGTTCATGGGCAGCACGCGGTGGAAGAATGCAAAGCGCGTACCACTGACTCCGCTGTTCGGGACGCTTCGGCGGCGCAACAATTGCCCCGGCGAGCCAGTGCGATTGCGTGCGCGAAGCGCCTGCCGGAGGCGAATTGGTGACGGCTCAGCTGGTCAGTTGTATGTGCCGACCCGGCCGACGGCGGATGACGGTGGCGTCACGTCATCCTCGTCGCCATCGTTCAGGCTGTATTTCTGCAGCCGATGGCGCAGTGATCGATAATTGATACCGAGCAGCTCCGCGGCGCGTTTCTTCACACCACCTGCTTGGTCAAGTGCGCGCAGCAGGATCGCCTTCTCGTACGCCGCGAGATCGGCTTCGAGGTCGATCGGTTCTGTGGCCGTAGCGCAACGGTTCGTCGCCGAGCGCGGCGCCGCCTCCAACGGCTCGCTCGCCGCCAGGGGCGTCTTGGGCCGTGGCGATGGCGAGGCAGGGCGGCTCGGCAAGGCGCCAGTCACATAGGGTGGCAGGTGCTCTTCACCGGCGGTGTCGCTCTCGCACAGGGCCACGGCGTGCTCGACGATGTTCTCTAGCTCGCGGATGTTGCCGGGATAGTCGTGCTGCAGCAGATGCCGCCCGGCGCCGACGGAGAAGCGGCTGATGCGGCGGCCGTGCAGGTGCGAGAACTGCTGCAGGAAGTGACGAATGAGGAGCGGGATGTCCTCGCGCCGCTCGCGCAACGGCGGCAACTCACAGGTGAGGACATTCAAGCGGTAGAAGAGGTCCTGGCGAAAGCGGCCGGCCT
>CAYYWP010000041.1:0-25657 GCA_964475125.1 uncultured Binatia bacterium (SeqCode)
GAGGCCGACTTAGAGGAAGTGAAGGACTCGGCGTCGGATCGATTCGACGCCACGGGAGCCAAAGCCCTCCCTCGACTGTGAGGGGGGGCTTTTGTACTGTTGGGTGGGGCTCCGGGTGGCGGCAAAGCGCGATTACTACACGGTCCTCGGCGTCGGGCGAGAAGCCGGCGCCGACGAGATCAAGAAGGCCTACCGCAAGGTCGCCTTGCAGTATCACCCCGACCGCAACCCGGGGGACAAGGACGCCGAGGACCGCTTCAAGGAAGCCTCCGAGGCCTACCAGATCCTCGCCGACTCCGAGAAGCGCGCCCAATACGACCGCTTCGGCCATGCCGCGTTCGAGCAGGCCATGGGCGGCGGCGGGTTCGACTTCTCGGCCACCGGCTTCGAGGAGATCTTCGGGGATCTGTTCGGCGATTTCTTCGGCGGCCAGCGCCGCGGTCGCAGCCGCGCCCGCCGCGGGGACGACCTGCGTTACGATCTCGAGCTGACGTTCGACGAGGCCGTCTTCGGGGTCGAAAAGAACATCCGCGTGCCGCGACTCGCGACCTGCGACGCCTGCCGCGGTTCAGGCGCCAAAGACGGGGCCGCGCGTGAAACCTGCGGCACCTGCCGCGGTGCGGGACAGCTGCGCTACCAACAGGGTCTGTTCAGCATCGCCAAGACCTGCGGGCAGTGCCAGGGACAGGGCACGGTGCTGCGCGACCCCTGCCGTTCCTGCGGCGGCGCCGGCGTGGTGCAGCGCCAGCAGGCCCTGAGCGTGCGCGTCCCGGCCGGCGTCGACACCGGCTCACGCCTCAAGCTGCGCGGCGAAGGTGAGGCGGGAGGGAACGGCGGGCCGTCCGGGGACCTCTACGTCATCATTCACGTGCAAGAGCATCCGCTGTTCACCCGCGAGGGCAATGACATCGTCTGTGACGTGCCCATCGGCTTCCCGCAGGCCGCCTTGGGAGCCGACATCGACGTTCCCACGCCGCATGGCAAGGTGCGCCTGAAGATTCCGCCCGGCACGCAGTCCGGCAACGTCTTCCGCCTCAGGGGTAAGGGCGTGCCCGACGTGCGCGGCCACACCCACGGCGATGCCCTGGTGCGGGTGGTGGTGGAGACGCCGCGCCAACTCAGCGCCCGGCAGCGCGAGCTGCTCGAGGAGTTCGCCCGCCTGACGGGCGAAGAGGTCCATCCGCTCAGCAAGGGATTCTTCGACAAGATGAAGGAGATGTTCGGCTAGCGGCGGCTGGCTGGCCGCGGTCCATGTCCGGTTTGCAGCCGTGGTGCCCGGCGACGGCACCGACGTCGCGCTGGGTTGGTGTGCTCGTGGCGGTGTTGCTCACCGTGGCAGCCGGTTGCAGCATGCGCTCGGCACCACTCGACGAGGCGCCGCTCACCTACCGGCAAGCGGAGGACAGTTTCCGCCTCGGTGACTACGAGCGCGCCGCACGCGCCTATCGCATCTTTCTCGACAGCTCGTTCAGCGGCGACTATCCGGAGCTCGTACCGCGCGCCTACTACCGGCTGGCGTTGTCCGAATACCGGCGCAGTCGGTACAGCGAGTGCCTGGCGGTGCTCGACGAGATGCGCGACCGCCTCCCCGATCGCGAATGGCCGCAGGCGTACATGCTGCGCGGCGATGCCGAGCAGGCGCGCGGGAACACGATGCGCGCCCTGCGCTGGTGGGAGCAGGCGTGGGAGGTCTCCAGCGGGGAGGAGAAGGCGACCGCGCAGGCCCATATCGCCGACGCGCTGGCGCGCATGGACGGGGCGTCGCTGACGGCCGCCCTGACTGTGTTGCGCGCGCCGGCGCTGCGCGAGCTGGTCGATGAGCGGCTGGCCGGGAAGCCGGCATCGGTCGCGGCCTCGCCCGTCACGCGCACCCCCAGGGGCCGGTCTGCGGCCCCGCCAGGCGGTGCATCCCGGACACCCGGCGGAAGCGGTCAGTCGGATGCACCGGTCGAGAACGGACGGGTCGGTGTGCTGCTGCCGTTGAGCGGCGAGTACGCGACGTACGGGCAGCGGTCGCTGAACGGGATCAAGCTCGCCTTCGGCCCGCTCGCTGACCGGCTCGAGGTGCATGACACGCGCGGCGACATCGCCGCTGGCCGGGCCGCGCTCGACGAGCTGATCGCCGACCCGACGATCGTAGCCGTACTCGGTCCGCTGCGCAGCAAAGTGGCCGAGGCCATCGCCCCGCGCGCCGAGAACGCCGGTCTGCCGATGGTGCTGCTCGCACAGCAGGGCGGCGCCACCGGGCAGTGGGTGACGCAGCCCGCCATGACCTCGGCCCGGCAAGCGGCCGCGCTGGCCGAATACGCCATCGGACGCAGCGGCGTGCGCCGTTTCGGGGTCTTCTACCCCAACGATCAATACGGCGTGTCCCTCTCCACGGCCTTCCGCGAAGAGGTCGAACGGCGCGGCGGCACGGTGATCGGCTCGATCGTGTACGACCCCAAACAGCGGGAGTTTTCCGTCGAGCGGCTGAGCCTCGACAAATGGGTCAACGACGACGGCCTGGAGGCGGTGTTCATTCCCGATTACGCCGAGAATGCGATTCCCTTGGCGACCCTGCTGCGCAAGGGCCATCCGACGGTGAGGCTGTTGGGCAGCAATGGCTGGAACGATCCCGGCGCGCTCGGCGCCGCCGCCAGTGAGCTCAACGGCGCGGTCTTTGTCGACGGCTTCTTCGCCAGCAGCACGCGCCGTGCCACCGCCGAGTTCGTCACCGCCTACCGGGCGGCCTACTCCGGCGCGACCCCGGACATCCTCGAAGCACAGGCCTACGATGCGGCCCTCCTGGTGGCCCGCGCGCTGCCGAACGCGCGCAGTCGCAGTGACGTGGTGCAGGCGTTGCGCGAGCCGCGCACGGTGCAGGGCGCCAGCGGCGCCTTGGTCATCAGTCCGCAAGGGGTCCAACGCCAGTTGTTCCTGCTCCGCCTGAGCAACGGCACGATCAGCGAGATCGTGCTGGATGGTGTGGTCGGCAGCACGAGCCGGCAAGACGGCAACGCGCTGGCGGAGTCGCCAGCCGCCCAATAGAAGAGGGGCGTATGACCTCGTCGCCGGCGGCCGCCAGAAACGGCGTACACCTCGCGCGTGCCGCGGCGAAGGCCGGCGTCACTCGACATCCGACCGTGGCCGAGGTCGGCGAGTTCGGCATCCTCGCGCGCCTCCTACCGACCCTGCCACGCGGCCGGGGAGTGGTGCTCGGGGTCGGCGACGATTGCGCCGTGCTGGGGGCGCCGCGTCAGCCGCTCCTCTTCACCGTCGACGGATTGGTCGAGGGCGTGCATTTTCGCCCCGGCTGGCTGACGCCGAGCCAACTCGGCCGCAAGGCGTTCGCCGTCAACGCCAGCGACGTGGCGGCGATGGGCGGACGGCCGCGCTGGTGCGTGGTGCAACTCGCGGCCCCCACCAGCACGCGTGCCGCCGGGCTGCTGGCGATTTCCCGCGCCGTGGCCGCCGCGGCCGCCGCCGCCGGCGCGGCGCTGGTGGGTGGTAACCTGTCACGCGCCAGCGAGCTCTCGGTGTGTGTGGCGCTGATCGGCGCCGCCCCGCCTCGGCCGGTGCGGCGAACCGGTGCGCGAGTCGGTGACCGACTGTACGTCACCGGGGCGCTCGGCGAGGCGGCGCTCGGCCGGCGCCTGTTGGCGCGCCGGCGCGCGGCCCGCGGCACGGCGGTCGACCGGTTCCGAGCCCCGACGGCCCGCCTCGATGCCGGCAGCCTTCTGGCCCGGCATCGGTTGGCCTCGGCGATGATCGACGTGAGCGATGGCCTGCTGCAGGACCTCGGCCACCTGTGCGCCGCCAGCGGCGTCGGCGCGGCCGTCGAGTTGGCCCGGCTGCCGATTTCCCCGGCCGTGCGCCGGGCCGGTATCGACCTGGCGCTGTACGGCGGCGAGGACTACGAGCTGCTCTGCGCCGTGCCGCCGCGGCGCGAAGCGGCCTTGCGACGGATCGCCGCCCGGCTCGATTGCCCGCTGACGCGGATTGGCGTCTGCACGGCGCGCGCCGCGGGCGTCCGGCTGATCGGCGAGGGCGGGGGTGCGCGGCGCGCCGCCACGGGGTACGATCACTTCCGGGGCAGACAGCGATGACGGCCGACCAACTGCGCGCCGTGCTCGAGCGCGTGGCGCGTGGCGAGCTGAACACAGATGGGGCGCTCGAGGCCCTCAAGCGGCTGCCGTTCGAAGACCTCGGCTTCGCCAAGGTCGACCACCACCGCGCCGTGCGCAGCGGTGTACCGGAGGTGATCTTCGCCCCCGGCAAGACGCCGGATCAGATCCTTGCCGTCGCCCGCGCCCTGCGCGCCAGCGAGCAGATCGTGCTGATCACTCGCGTCGCGCCGGAGGTCGCCGGCTATCTGCTCGACGCGATGCCCGAGCTCAGTTACGCGGCGCAGGCGCGGATCGCCTACTGGCGCCGCGCCGAGACCCCGCCAGTCGGGGTGGGCACCATCCTGGTGGTCGCGGCCGGAACCGCGGATCTCTGCGTCGCCGAAGAGGCGGCACTGACCGCCGAATTGCTCGGCCACCGCGTCGAGCGCGTGTACGATGTCGGCGTGGCCGGCATCCATCGCCTGTTCGCTCACCACGAGCGCCTGCGCCAGGCGCGGGTGCTGATCGTGGTGGCCGGTATGGAAGGCGCGTTGCCCAGCGTCGTCGGCGGACTGGTGGACCGGCCGCTGATCGCGGTGCCGACCAGCATCGGCTACGGCGCCAGCTTCGGCGGACTGGCCGCGCTACTCGCCATGTTGAGCTCGTGTGCCCCCGGGGTGACCGTGGTCAACATCGACAATGGCTTCGGCGCCGGAGTGGCCGCCACCCTGATCAACCGCGCCTGATGCCGCGCGGCCGCAAGACGGAGGGCCAGCTCACCCGCGGCCGCGCCAAGCGGGTGCTGAAGGTCGGCGAGCTAGCGACCTCGGTCGGCTCGTCGTACATCTGGCAGGCGCTGCGCAGCCCCTTCCGCTCCTCCGACCGGCGCCAGCAGGCGCTGCTCGACACCCACATCCGCAACGCCCTGCGCCTGGTCGAGAGCTCGAAGGAGCTGAAGGGCGCCTTCTTGAAGCTGGTGCAGATGCTGTCGATGCGCGACGACATCCTGCCGGGCGAAGCCCTGAAGGTGTTGTCCGTCGTGCAGTCGCAGGTGCCTCCGATGGCTTACGACGAGATTCGGGCGCAGGTGAAGCGCGAGCTCGGCCAGCCGCCCGAGCGGCTCTTCGCCCGTTTCGACGAGCACGCCTTCGCCGCTGCGTCACTCGGCCAGGTCCACGCCGCGGCGCTGCCGGACGGCACCGAGGTCGTGGTCAAGGTGCAGTACCCTGGGGTCGACGAAACCGTCGAGCAAGACCTCTCGAACATGCGAGCCCTCCTGCACGCCCTCACCCGCCTCGGGCGCGACGTCATGCAGCAGAAGGTCGACTACGGCGAGGTGTACCGCGAGCTCGAAGAGCGCCTGCGCGAGGAATTGGACTACATCAACGAAGCGAAGAACATCGCCCTGTTCCAGCAGATGTTCCGCGACGACGCGGAGGTGCTGATTCCAGTCGTCTACCCCGACTACTCCTCGCGGCGCGTACTGACGATGAGCCGCCTCGAGGGCTACCCGCTCGCCGACATCCTCAAACCCGGGGTCGACCAGTCGATCAAAGACTGGGTGGCGATCAAGTTCTTCCGCGTCACCTGGCGGCAGATCTTCGAGTTCGGCACGCTGCACACCGATCCCCACCCCGGCAACTATCTGGTGACCTTCCATCCGCGCCTGGCGATGCTCGACTTCGGCAGCATCCGCATCTTCCCCGAGGAGATCCGCAGCGCCTATCACGGGCTCGCGGCGGCGCTGTTGCGCGGCGACCGACCGGCCATGGCGCGGCGCCTGGTGCAGCTCGGCTTCCTCGGCGCCGACGACGATCCGTCCGGGATGATGCAGATCCTCGACCTCGTCTTCGAGCCCGTGCTGGTCGACGCGCCCTACGATCCGCGCCACTACGATTCACTCGCCAAGGGCATGGAAGTGGCCAGCCTCGGTTTGCAGCACCGCCTGTTCAAAATTCCCGGTCACCGCATCTTTCTCGTGCGCGCCCTCATCGGGCTGGATGCGTACTTGAAACAGCTCGGCACGGTGGCCAACTGGCACCAACTGTTCTCCGAGTGCGTCGGGCGCTACGGCCGCCGCGCCCGGCAACGGGTCGCCGAGCGTCGAGAGGAGCGCGACCGATCATGAACTGGCAGCTCATCGCTTCGACCTTCGGGATCGTCTTTCTCGCCGAGCTCGGCGATAAGACGCAGCTCGCCGCCCTGACGCTGAGTGCGTCGTCGCGTCAGCCGTTCGCCGTCTTTCTGGGCGCTAGCCTGGCCCTGGTGGCAGTCAGTGCCGCCGGCGTCGCGCTCGGCGCCGGCCTGGCCGCCATGATCCCGCTCGAGCTGGTGCGCAAGCTGAGCGCGGCCGGGTTCGTGCTGATCGGCGTCGCGATGCTGCTCGACTGGCTCTAGCGTCCAGAAGGCTTCAACCCGGAGCCGCGGCCTCAGCGGCTCTGGGTTGAAGCCTTCGTCTGCTCAAGACTGATCTCGCCACGGTGGCCACCCGGTTGGTCTCACGGCTTGACTTCTCGAGCACGGCGGCGAAGCTACGCCTTTGCGGCTGCGGCAAACCCGGCCCTAGATTCGGTGATGATTCTCGACCTGCACGCGCACTCGGAGGCCTCCGACGACAGCCGCGCGCCTATCGAGGCGTACCTGAAATGGCTGCAGCGCAAGCGCGACCTGCTGCCGATCGACGGCATCGTGCTGACCGAGCACCGGCAGTGGAACCGGCAGGCCGATCACCGCCGGCTGGAGGACCGGTACGGCGTGCTCATCCTGCGCGGTGCGGAGGTGGAGACGGATTACGGCCACGTGCTGCTCTACGGCGTCACTGACGAGATGGCGCGCCGTTTCGATTTCGCCGATATTCGGCTGCCGGCTCAACTCGTGATCCGCGAAGTGGAACGCCTGGGTGGCATCGCCGTGCCCTGTCATCCCGGGCGGCCGACCATCGGCCTGTGCGAACACTACGCCGCCGGTAAGCCGGCGCTCGAGGGCGTGGTCGCCGTCGAGGCGCTGAACGGCGGCAGCCGCAAGGGCGAGGAAGAACGGGTCCACGCGCTGATGGATCGATACGGCTACCGCGGTTTCGGCGGCAGCGACGCCCACCTGGTCAGCCTGGTCGGCGTGTGTGCGACGGCCTTCGATGACGAGGTGCGCAGCGCGGAGGACTTGGTGGTGGCGCTGCGCGGGCGGCGCTACCGGCCGGTCGACTTCCGCCCGCAGGTGCGCCAGGCGCGTGGCGCGGCATGAGCCCGGCGATCGATCCGGCCCTGGTCGGCCGCGAGTTCGACCGCATGACCTTTCCCGCGGTGTCGGCGGAGCAGATCCGCGCCTACGCGGCGGCCTACGGCGATTTTGACCCGCGCTGGTCCGCGCCCGACGCCGATCTGGTCGCGCCGCCGACCTTCGTGCTCAGCCTCCGTCCCGACGGCGGGCTGCCGCCCCACTTGCCGGCGCGCACCGGGCACACCTCCCTCGACGCCAGCAAGGACATCGAGCTCGGCGCGCCGATCCGGCCCGGGGATCGCCTCACGGTGGCGAGCACCTTGCGCGATGTCTACGAGAAGACGGGCCGCAGTGGCCGTATGACGTTCATGGTCTTGCGCACGACCGTGGTCAATCAGCGCGATGAGATGGTCGCAGTCATCGACCAGCGCTTGATGGTCCGCTGAGCGGCAAGAGGCGCGAGATGCCGCCGCGCACCTTCGACGCCATCGACGTGGGCGATGAGCTCTCACCCCTGCAGTTGCGCCTGAGCGGCGCCGAGGTGCGGCGCTACGCCGAGGTATCGCACCTGGAGAGCGGGCGTTTCTACAGCGATGAGGCGGCGCGCGCCCTCGGCCAGCCGGGCCAGATCGTGCCAGGCAACATGAGCGTCGCCTTGCTCTCGCGACTGCTCACGCAGCGCTGCACCGGCGGCACGCTGCGGCGGATCAGCGCCACCTTCCGGGCCCTGGTGCGACCCGATACGCCGCTGATACTGAGAGCGGTAGTGACCGAGAAGCATACCAGCGATCACGGCGACTTCGTCGAATGCGATCTGATGCTGGAAGATGCCGACGGCGAACGCCTGGTCACCGGGACCGCGACAGTGGCCTTTTGATCGGACAGCGGCGCATGGACCTCCGCCTCAGCCCTGAACACGAAGCCTTTCGCCGCCGCGTGCGCGCCTGGCTGCGCGCGCACCGGCCGAAGCCCCCGGCGGGTGGGGACCAGCGCCCGTACGGCGATCCGCAGCGGGTGCGCGAGCTCAAGCAGTGGCAGCGCACCCTGCACGAGGCCGGCTATGTGGCGATCGGCTGGCCGAGGGAATACGGCGGCCAAGGCCTCGGCATCATGGAGCAGACGATCGTCAACCAAGAGCTGGTGCTGGCGCGCGCCCCGCAGCTGATCGGGCTGATGGGGGTGCAGATGGTGGGGCCGACGCTGATCCAGTACGGGACCGAGGCGCAGCGGCGGCGCTTCCTGCCGGCGATGCTGACCGCCGATCAGATCTGGTGTCAGGGCTACTCCGAACCCGGCGCGGGCTCCGACCTCGCCGCGCTGGCGACGCGCGCCGAGCTGGTCGGCGACGAGTTCATCGTCAACGGGCAGAAGGTGTGGACGTCCAACGCGCAGTTCGCCGATTGGATGTTCTGTCTGGTGCGCACCGATCCGAGTGCGCCGAAACACCGCGGCATCTCGTATCTGTTGATCGATATGAGAACGCCGGGCATCAGCGTCCGCCCGCTCGTGCAGATGACCGGCGAGGCGGGGTTCAACGAGGTCTTCTTCGAGGACGTGCGGGTGCCGCGCCAGAACCTGGTCGGCGAGTTGAACCAGGGCTGGCAGGTGGCCAACGCGACGCTGGCGCACGAGCGCAACATGCTCGGCTCGACGACGCGCACGCAGCAGATGTTCAACACCGTGCTCCATCTGGCGCGGACGCGCCGGCGCCGGGGGCGGCCGGTGAGTGACGACCCGGTCATGCGGCAGAAGCTGGCGGCCCTGCTGATCCGCGTCGAGGCGATGAAGTATCACTCCCTGCGCCAATTGACCGACGCGCTGCACGGACGCCCCGCCGGCATCGCCGCGTCGCTCAACAAGCTGGTGTCCACCGAGCTGAACCACGACATCGCCGCGCTGGCGTTGGAGATACTCGGGAGCTTCGGGCCCCTGGCGCGGGCCTCGGCCCATGCCGTCGAACGCGGCCTCTGGCCGTACGAGTTCATGTTCACGCTCGGTATGATCATCGGCGGCGGCACCTCGCAGATCCAGAAGAACATCATCAGCGAACGCGGGCTGGGAATGCCGCGATGACGCCGAGGGACGTGACCGGTGACCGGTGAGCCAGTGACCGGTGGTGGTGGGGATACCGGTTACCGGTCACTGGTCACCGGTCACGCGGTTGGTTTCCGACCATGGATTTCGGACTGAGCGAAGAGCAGGAGCTGTTCCAGCAGTCGGCGCGGGACTTTCTCGCCGCCGAGTGCCCGATGACGCTGGTGCGCGAGGTCGGCGCCGACGAGGAGGGATTCCCGCGCGCACTCTACGCCAAGATGGCGGCCCTCGGGTGGATGGGATTGGTCGTGCCGGAGCGCTACGGCGGCGCCGGACTGGGGATGCTCGAGCTGGCGCTCTTGCTCGAACAACTCGGGCGCGTGCTCATGCCGGGTCCGTTTTTCTCTTCGGCGGTGCTGGCGACCCTGGCGATCGTCCGCGGTGGCTCGCCGTCGCAACGGCGGCGCTGGCTACCGCGGCTGGCGTGCGGTGAGGTGGTGGGTGCGCTGGCCTTGCTCGAGGAGAGCGACTCGCTGGATGCGAGCGGCGTGCGCGCTGGCGCCCGCCGCCGCGGCGGCAGGTGGCGACTCTCCGGGACCAAGCTGTTCGTCACCGACGCGCACGTCGCCGATGTGCTGGTCGGGGCGTTTCGCAGCCGCGGAGACGGGGTGGATGGCATCACACTGTTTGCCGTGCCGCGCGCCAGTCCCGGGCTGACGGTCACGCCGATGCCATCGATCGATCCCACCCGACGCCCCATGGCCGTGCAGTTCGACGACGTCGAAGTGACGGCGGATGCGGTCCTCGGTACACCACACGCCGGCTGGCGGACGCTCGCCCCGGTCCTCGATGCGGCGGCGATCGGCATCGCCGCCGATTGCTTGGGCGGCGCCGCCCGCGCGCTCGAGATGGCGGTCGATTACGGTCGTACGCGGCAGCAGTTCGGCCGTCCGATCGGCTCCTTCCAGGCCATCAAGCATCTGGCGGCCGAGATGGTGAGCGAGATCGAACCGGCGCGGGCGCTGCTCTGGTATGCGGCGTACGCCCACGACGCCATGCCGCGCGAAGCGCCGCGGGCCGCGGCGATGGCCAAGGCCCTGCTGGGCGACGTGTACAGCCGCACCGCCAACCGCGCCGTGCAGATGCACGGCGGCATCGGTTTCACCTGGGAGCACGACATCCACTTCTGGCTCACCCGTGCAAAGTGGAACGAGGTCGCTTTCGGCGACGCGACGTTTCACCGCCAGCGCCTCGCGCAGCTGTCCCGCTTCTGAAGCAGGAGATTGTCTACCACAGCGGTGTGCCCTCGCGGCGGGCCAGGGCGTGGAACGCCTCGCTCAGGCGCCGAGTGATCGGGCCGGGTGTGCCATCTGCGATCTGGCGGCCGTCGACGGTCGTCACGGGCATGATCTCGGCCCCCGTGCCGGTGACGAACGCTTCGTCGGCGGTGTGCAGGTCGAAGCGGGTCAGGCGAGCTTCCCCGGCCGGGATGCCGGCCGCGTCGGCGAGCTCGAGGATCACGCCGCGGGTGATGCCGCCGAGCGCGCCGTCGGCCGTCGCCGGCGTCAGCAGTCGCCCGCGCTGCACGACGAAGAGGTTGTCGGCCGTGCACTCGGCGAGAAACCCCTGCGCGTTCAGCAACACGGCTTCGTGGGCGCCCGCTTGTCGGGCGTCGATCTTGGCCAGGATGTTCTTCAGGTAGTTGAGCGACTTGATGCGCGCATCGACCGATTCATGCGAGACCTGGCGGGTGGGCGAAGTCGCCACCTGGATACCGCTGGCGTAGAGCTCGCGTGGGAACAAGTGGACCTCATCGACGATGATGATCACGCTCGGCCGCGCACACGAGGCCGGGTCGATGCCCAAGGCACCGACTCCGCGCGTGACCACCACCCGGACGTAGGCATCGTCGCGCTGATTGTGGCGCAGCGCCGCCTCGATGGCGGCCGCCAACTCGGCCTGGCTGAGCGGGATGGTGAGCGCGATCGCCTGCGCGGAGGTGTACAGGCGATCGAGGTGGGCTGGCAGCCGAAAGACGCGGCGGGCGTAGACCCGAATCCCTTCGAAGACGCCGTCGCCGTACAGCAGGCCGTGGTCGAAGACCGAGATCTTCGCCGCCGCGCGCTCGTAGAACTCACCGTCGATGTAGATCTGCATGGAGAGCGGTTGTGTCAGGCCCCCGCGCGCCTGTCGAGCCACGTCGCCGGTTGGCGAAACGGCACCGCGCGCGCTCCCGTGGTGGGGCTCAGAGAGGGGCGAACTGCGGCGACCGCTTCTCTAGAAACGCCGCCACTCCTTCGCGGGAATCGGCCCGCTGCAGACTCTCGTGCATGAGGCCGACGGAGGCCTGCTCGGCGTGCGCGAGGGTGTCGGCCAGGGCCTGGTAGACCTGGCGCTTGATGATCATCAGCGACGTCGGCGAGCAGTGCGCGGCCAGCTCGGCCGCGTACCCGCGCACCGTGGGCAGCAGCGCCTCGGCGGGTACGACGCGGTTCACCAAACCCATGCGCTCAGCCTCCACGGCGTCGACTCGGCGAGCCGAGAGGAGGAGGTCCAGCGCGTGTGCCGGCCCGACCAACTGCGGCAGCAGCCAGCTCGAGCCGAATTCGGCGATCAGGCCGCGGCGCGCGAAGGAAGTGGTGAACGACGCCTGATCGCTGGCGAAACGCAGATCGCAGCTCGCCAGGATGGGAATCGCCACCCCCGCCGCCGGACCGTTGACGGCGGCGATGATCGGCTTGCGCACCGACAGGAGGTAGGTGTAGGCGCCGCGAAACGAATCGCCCATCTCGGCAGCGCCAGGATCGGCGCCGAGCAGCTCGTCCGGGATCGCGTCGATCGCGCGCCCTTCGCCGATCGCCTTGAGCAGCGCCATGTCTGCCCCGGCGCAGAAGCCGCGTCCAGCGCCGGTGAGGATGATCGCCCGCACGCGGCGATCGCGCTCCGCTTGGCCGACCGCGTGCTTGACTTCGGCACTCATGCGATCGGTCCAGGCGTTCAGCTGCTTGGGGCGGTTGAGGGTAATGGTCGCCGCCGGCTCTTCCACCGCATAGAGAATCTGCTCGTACATTGTCGCCTGTCTCCTGGCGCGGGTGCGCCGCGCCGTTCGCCGTCTCAATTGGGTTCGGGTGAGCGCCCATCGGGCCCGTCGGTCGCTTGCGCGCCGGGGGCTGACTGGCGCGGGTCGCCGAGGAGTAAGTCGTAGGCCGCCTCGATGGCCGCATGCGGGCCGGCCAGAGCGAGCAGATCGCCGGCGCGCAACACGTCTTTGCCGCTCGGCACCAGCACGCCGTCCGCGCCGCGGACGATGGCCAGCACCGTCGCGCCGGTGAGGCCGCGCAAGTTCAGCGCCGACAGCGTCTTGCCGACGCCATGGCTCGTCGCCGTCAAGCGTACGGCGATCGGAGTGCCCAGACCGGGGAGGAGATCGCGCATGGGTGCCAGGGTGTCGGCGTTGGCCGGCGCCCCGCGCGCCTGTTTGGCCAGCACTTCGACGATCAGCTGCGCCGCGGCCTTGGCGTGCGCCTGCAAGTTGGTTGCGCGGCGCCAGAGGCTGACCCCCAACCCGGTGAGCACGAGCAGCAACGCGGCAGCGCCCAGATAGGGTGAGATGAACGGCTGCGTGATGGCCACCAGCGGCGCGCCGATCAGCAGCAGCAGCGTCAGCTGCAGCGCGACCGCCAGCGCGCGGCGGGGCGCGTCGGCCAGATCGACGCGCTGGTCGGGCGGCTGCGGCAAGGCGGCGCTGCCGATGGCGATGCCGAGCGCGTGGGTGCTGCGCAGAAGACCGACGAGGAAAGGCAGCGCGACCAGTGCGCCGCCCAGTCCGACCAGGGCTTGAGCAGTGCGCGGGGAGAGCGCCGCCGCCGCCGCCAGCCACGCCGCGATGCCGCGCCCCTCCAGGGCGAGGCTGATTGCCAGTGCGGCGAGCACGGCGGCGTCGAGTGCCAACGGTGCCAGCCGGCGGCGCACGGCGGCCCATGCGCCCGACCCGCGCGGCGCGGCACGCAACTGCTCGATCCAGGATCCGTGTAGGGCGGCGAACGTCTGCATGGCCTTGGGGAGGTGCCGGTCGATGAACGCCGCTGTTTCGTCGCTGGCCGCGATCAGCCACGGCGTGAGCAGCGTCGTCGCGGCGCAGACGGCGACGGCGATCGGATAGGCCGCCTCCGGCACCACGCCCTGGGTGATGCCGACGCCGACTAGGATGAACGAGAACTCGCCGATCTGGGCGAGGCTCATGCCAGCTTCGATCGCCGGCCGAATGCCGTGGCCGGTGAGAAACGCCGCCACGCCGACGCTGGCGACCTTGCCGATCAGCACGACCGCGAGGAACAACGCCACCGCCCCGGCGTGCTGGGCGATCAGCCCCGGCTCGATCAGCATGCCGACCGAGACGAAGAACACCGCCGCGAATAGGTCGCGCAGCGGGCGGATGAGTTGCTCGACGTGACGTTCCACTCCCGATTCGCCGATCAGTGCGCCGGCCAAGAAGGCGCCGAGGGCAACCGAATAGCCGGCCGCATGTGCGAGCAGGGCGAGGGCGAAACACAGCCCGACGCTGGCGACCACCGTCGTCTCGGGGCGCTGCAGGCGGACCACGGCGCGCACCAATCTCGGCACGAACAGCATGCCGAGGCCGATCACGACGATCAGGAAGCCGCCCAATCGCCAGACCACGGCGGTGATTTTCGCCGCCGACGCTCCCGCTCCCGAGGCCGCGGCCGTGAGCACGGCCAGCGCGGCGATGGCGATCAGATCCTCGCCGATCAGGATGCCGAAGGCCAACTCCCGGCGCGGCTTCGGGACGTGCCGTTCACCGAACGCCTTGGCGACGATGGTGGTACTGGAGATGGCGACCATCGCGCCGGCGGTGAGGCGGGCTAGGCCGGACCAGCCGAGCAGCGCCGCCGCCATCGAGCCCAACCCGAACATGATGCTGGTCTCGATCACCGCCACGATCGCCGGGGCGGCGCGGCGTAGGAGGCGCCGCAGACTGAAGTCGAGGCCGAGCGAGAACATCACCAGGATGATCCCCAACTCCGACAGCGTGCGTACCGTCGACGCATCGGCGCTCAATGGCAACGGCGAGTGCGCGCCGACCAGCATGCCGGCTAGCAGATAGCCGAGCACCACCGGCTGCCCGAGGCGTTGGAAGGCGACGGTGGTGAGCGCCGCGACGCAGAGCACGAGGGCCAGGGTACCGAGAAAAAGTTCGCCACCGTGCATGTTTCCGCCCTCAGCCCGCTCGCTTGGCGGCGTCGATGAAGCGTCGCATGCGCTCCAGATCGCGTGCGCCGTCGGCGGCCTCGATGCCGGTGTGTACGTCGACCCCCCATGGGCGCACGGTGCGGATGGCATCGGCGACGTTTTCCGGCGTCAAACCACCGGCCAAGATGACCGGTCTAGCGACCTGTTCCACCAGGGCGCGGCTCACGTTCCAATCATGCACCTTGCCGGTGGCGCCGCGTCGCCCCGTGGTCGGGTCGTAGGTGTCGAGGATGATCGCATCCGCGTCTGGCTCGAGGGTGCGAGCCCGTGCGACGGCCTCGGGGCCGGTGACGTGCACGGCGCGGATGAGCTTCAGGTGCGGCAAGCCGCGGCGCAACATCGGTAACTCGCGAGTCGGGAAATCGCCGTGCAGCTGCAGGGTCGAGACGCCGAGATACCGGCACAGCTCGATGGCCTCGCGCGCATGGTCCACGTAGGTGATAGCCACCGAGGCGACGAATGGTGGCAGCGCGGCGATGATGCGGCGCGCTTTGGCCTCTGTGAGTCCATCGTGCAGCCCGGTCGGCAGGCGGACGGTAAAGCCAAGCGCGTCGGCACCGGCCGCCGTCGCGGCCAAAGCCTCCTCGACGGTCGACACGCCTGCGATCTGGACCCGCACCGACATGAGGGCGGCGCCAGCAGCGGCGGGAACGGTTGGCAGCCCAGTCAGGCCACTGCGGGTCGGCGGGTGGCGGCCCAGTGACCGAGGCGGCGAACGGCGGTGTCGCCGAGGAACAGCAGCATGGCGAGCGGCAGGAGCACGAAGTCGAGTGGGTAGCCGATACGGCGCTCGCCGGCAGCGCGCTGCGCCAACTCGCGCGGCTCGGCGTCGAGCCGCCCGCCAGTTGCTTCGGTGAGCTGCGTGAGCAAGCTGGTGTTGGGTGCGTTGCGTTCGAACTCGGCTCGGTCCTCGGCGGTGGTGCTCGGAATGGTGACCGGTTCCGTGTGTTCACTCACCACACCATCGGCGCCGCGCTTGACGATCGTCAGCGGGTAGCGGCCTGGCGGAAGGTCGAACAGGTTGCCGGCGAACAGCCGTGGCTGGCGCGGTACGAGGGCGACCTCGCGTGGCGTGCCGTCGACGTCGAGGCGCGCCACCAGCGCCGCACCATCGGCCGTGGGGCCGAATGTCCGGACACGCAGCTCGGCAGCCCCGTCGTGGCGGCTGACGTCGATTGCCACCTCGTCGTCGCCGTGCTCACGCGCCGCCCAGTGTGCGACTTGCGACCAGAACTTGGCGAACTCGCTCCACCCCACCCAGCGCGCGGCGTCGTTCGCCGGGCTGGCAGCGAAGACGGCGACCCGTCCGAGACCGTAGTGCCACACGGCGAGCAGCGGCTCCTGGCGGTTGTCGCGCGACACGCGCAAGATGGCGTCGGCGCCGTCCTTCAGGGTCGCCCGGGCGTATCCGTTCACGGGTGGCAGACTCGCCTCGTCGATGCCGCGCAGCAGCTGGGTCTGCTGGGCGACCCGCGGATAAAAGACCTCGGTGGCCATCGCCGCCGGCTCGAGCGCGCGAGCCGTCTCGCGCAGCATCAGGCCTGGCAGGCTGGTCGCGTCGAGCACGTGGTGGAACTCGCCGCCGGTCTGCTGGGAGATTCGCTGCAACAATTCGAGGTTGATGCGGTCGTCGCCGACGCGAATCGTGGTCACGCTGACGCCGTGGCCGGCCAGTGACGCGATGAGGGGCTGGTAGCGGCTGACTTTGGCGTTGTTGGTGTCGCCGTCGGTGAGCAGGATGATGTGCCGTTGTTTGATCGGACTGGCCGCGAGTTGCTGCTCGGCAATCTGCAGCGCCTCGAAGAAATCCGTGCCCATATCCGGGTCGAGCAGCGGAATGCGCTCCTCGAGGATGCGGCGGTTCTTGCTCAGCGGCGCGAGGGAGGCGATCTCGTAGGGTTTCGAATCGAAGGCGATCAGCCCGACGAAGTCGCGATCCTTCAGCTGCGACACGACGGCGAGCGCGGCCTCCTTGGCGTAGCGCATTTTCTCCCCGTCAGGCGGCTTGTTGTACCGACTGTTCATCTTCATGCTGTTCGAGCGGTCGATGACCAGGAACAGGGCCAGCGGCTGGCGCTCGGCCTTCTTGGGTCGCACGGGTTCGAGCCGAATCGGCAACAACCGCCGCAAGGGCGTCTGCGCGAAACGTCCATCGCCGAGGCTGCTGGTGCCGCCGCTGACTACCAGGCCGCCGCCGCGCTCGCGCACCCAACGCTCGAGGACCTCGAGTGTGTGCGCGGCCAGGTGTCCCGGCCCGACATCCTCGAGGACGACGACGTGGTACGGGGCGAGGTCTTGGTCGCTGCGTGCCACGCTAGGGGCTTGCACGTCGACCTGCAGTTGTTTGCGCTCCAAAGCCCGAGCGACGGCTGACTCGCGCCGCGGCGTGATGACCAGAGCACGCGAGCGTTGGCGAATGGTGATGCCGACGTCGCGTGAGTTGTTGGCCACTTGCGGGTCGTCATCGACCACCAGCTCGGTGCGCAGCCGGTAGCTGCCTTCGCCCCGCAACTGGGCGGGCATCATGAGGGCGGCGCGCCCGGGCGGCAGCTCGACAGCGGCGCTGTCGATCATGCGATCATCGAGATAGAGGTTGAGTACCGCGGAGCGCAGTGGGCCGTCGTTGTGGGCGACGATGCCGATCTGCGAGACACTGTCTTCTCCTACCAGCGGCGGCGCGACGACGTGGTCGATGCTCACGTCGGTTCCCTCGCGGCGCGGCGGGACGGCGGCATCGACGCGTATGCCGCTGGTGCGCAGCCAGGGCAGACGGTCTTCGCTGTGCCCGCGCGTTTCGTTGCCATCGGTGAGCAGCAGAATCTGTCGGCGCCCCTCCGCGGGCAGCAGCGCCGCGGCCGCGTCGATGGCGGACGCCAAATCGGTGACGGCGCCCTCCATGGCGGGCGGCGTCTGCTCGAGCGGTGCGGGCGACCCCGGCGCGCGCAGCAGACGCACCTCGCTGCCGAAGGTGATCACCGCCAGTTCATCCTCCGGCGCCAGCGCGGCCTGCACGTCGTCGACATAGCGACGCGCCCAATCGCGGCCGTTGGCGTCGATACTGGGTGATGCGTCCAGTGCCGCGACCAGGGTGATGCGTTCGTCTGGCATGGGAGTGGTCAGCTCGAGCCCGGCCAGCGCCAGCACTAGCGCGAGGTAGGCCACGGCCCGCAGCACCGACGCCAGCCGGCCGGTGGGATAGGTCCAGCGGAGGACGAGCGGCAGGCCGAGCAACAGGAGCAGGGCGAAGGGATGGCGCAGCCCGAACCCAAGCGCGGCGGGATGCGCTAGCAGGTAGGAGAGGCTGGGGCTGTCCATTCATGCCGTCCTGACCGCTGCCACCCACTCGAGCAGCAGCAGCAGGGCGCCGAGGACGTAGAGCCACCGGCCGAGACCGCCGCCAGCGGGGATCGCCGCGGTGTCTTCCTGCACCCGCGCCGCAACGAGCGAGGGCGCCGCTGGCAGGCGTCCGATGTCGGACTCGTCGGCATCGAGCATATTGGCGAATACGCGCAGGTTGGTGCCGTCGACAGCGACCCGGTATTCGCCGGCTAGTTGCGCGTCGACCAGTGCCGCCTCATCCACCGCCAGCGTCGTTTCGCGCCCGCGGGGGTCGGTGATGTGGACGGGCAGCCGCGGAAGGTTGTTGAGCAACTCGGCCGTTCCGGTGGGCACGACGCGCACGCCATTCTCCGCCGGTGCCAGCCAGTCGAGCAGACTGAGCACGAGTAGCAGCAAATCGACGTGATCGGCCGCGAGCAGCCTTTCGACGGCGAGATCGAAGGCCAGTGCGGCATGGCGCCGGTCCTGGTGCAAGCCGGCGATGACCAAGGGGACGTTGCGGCCGGCGCCGCGCGAGTTCAGCAGCACCTCGGCCCACGGTGGGACGTCGAGAATCTGCGCGGACGCCAGCGGCACCGGTCGGTCGAGGCGCAGATCGCGCAGGACCGGGTGGGAGTTCTGCCAGTCGACCACCTGCACGCGCCGCTGCTGGCCGCGCGATGGAAACGGCCCGGTCGCGGCATTCGGTGCGATGTAGAGGCTGGCGGCCTCCATCGGCAGCGGTGGGGCGAAGCGATGAAACACCGCGATATCAGCGCCCGCCGTGCCGCTGTAGTTGGCCGATGTGACGGTCTCGATTTGCACGTTCGGTGCGGCGTGGGCGATGCGGGCGAACTCTCGCTGCACCGCCGGGGCATCGGAGACGATCAGGAGTTTCAGCGGCCGCGGCGGGCGCACCAGCCCGAAGGCCTGGTTGTCGACGGCGAGAGCGTCATCGACCTCGAGCGCGGCGCGCAGGATGCCGGGTCCGGGGAAGTTCGCCACGGGGAATCCCTGGGCGCCGCGCGGCGGCAGCGAAAAGCCGTGCTGGCCGAGCAGCGTATCGTCGACCTGTAGCGTCAGCACCCCGTGCACATCGTGGTGGGCGAAGTTGCGCACCCCGACGAAGGCATGCGCCGCGCGCGGATCGTCGAAGCGGCCTTGAAAGACCTGCACGCCGTCGATGGCGACATTGTTGTCCGTCTCGCCCATCGGAAACAGCGACACCGTATCCTTCCAGGCCGGCGACAGGCGCTCGCGGCGGGTGTCGCTGAACAGCTCGACGTGGGCGTCGCGACCGGCGCCGTCCATCGCCCGCTGCGCCAGGGTCAGGGCCGCGTCGAGGTCGGCGCGGGTATCGACTGGTTCGAGCGCGTCCACCGCGTCGCGCACCGGCTGGCGATCGACGGTCGGCTGCACCAACACCGTCGGAGGCTGGGCCGCGGCGATCAGCATGACCTCATGTTCCGGCGGCACGGCTTCGAGCCGTTCGCGCAGCGCGCTGCGGGCGAGGTTGAAACGCGTGTCGCTTCCCTCCCGTGCTTGCATGCTCGCCGAGCGGTCGATGACGAAGATCGTCCGGTTGGGAGCGGTGGTCGTCTGCTCGTCGGGAAGGTACGGGTTGCTCAGTCCGGCGATGAGTGCGACCAGCAGGAGGCATTGGAGTAGAAACAGCCAATCGGGTCGAAAATGGCGGGCCGTGGCGATGGGGACTGGTTCCCAGAGGAGCAGGGACGGTACCTCGATGTGCCGCCGCTTGCGTTCGAGCAGGTAGAGGATGACCAGCACCGCCAACAGGGCGGCGAAGAACCAGGCCAGGGGATGAACGAACCGCAGGCTCATTGCAGCAGACCGACGCGCGGCAGATCGCGCAGCAGGCAGGGGACCAGGCCGGAGCTCGAGTCGGCGGCGAGGTGGGCGATGCCGCGCTCCGCGCACCAACGTTTCAGGCGTTCGAGGTGGGCCTCGACGGCATCGGCGTAGCGCCGGCGGTGCGCCACCGTCAGCTCGACGTCGCGCTCGGCGCCGGTCTCACTGTCGCGCAGGCGCACGCGCCGCGGCAGGCCGGAAGGGTCGCGCTCTTGGGCGCCGATGACGCGCAGCGCGGCGAGGTCGTAGCCGCGCCCGCGCAGTCCGTCCAGGGCCTGCTCGTAGGTCTCTGGCTCGAGCAGAAAATCCGACAGCACGACCACCGTGCCCGGCATTTGCGTCGAGCGCAGGTACGCGGCGACGCCCTCGGCGAGGCGGGTGGGGCCGGCGGCGATCACGGGGGTGAGAAACGCGTGCAGCTCCGGCAGGCGGCCGCTATGGCGAATCAGCGGTGACACCCGCAGATCGCTGCCACCGCCGAGAATCGCGACGCGCACCGGATGGCCGTGTTGCAACGCGATATACGCCAGGCTCGCGGCCAGCGCGGCGGCGAAGGCGAGTTTGCTGTCGGCGGCCGGGATCGCCATCGACGCGCTGGCGTCGATCAGCAGGTGCAGCGGCGCTTCGCGCTCGGCCTGGAAGCGCTTGATGATGCGCTGGTCCAGTCGCGCCAGGGCGTTCCAGTCGACGTGGCGCAGATCGTCGCCCGGGATGTAGGGCTTGTGGGCTGCGACCTCGAGGCCACTCGCCTGCGTCGCGCGGCGAATCGGTGTCGCCCCAGGGCGCTGGCTGACGCTCGACTGGCGGATGAAGCGCAGGCGGTCGAGCGTGCGGAGGAACTGCGGTTCGCCGACCTGGCGGAGCGCGCTGCGGATATCAGCGGTGAAGGCGCTTGGCGGCATCGAGGAGGCGTTGGATCAGGGTGCGTGGGTCGACGTCATCGGCGCGGGCGGAGAAATTGAGCACGATGCGGTGGTTGAGCGCCGCCACGGCGACGCGGTCGATGTCGTCGTAGGCGACGTTGACGCGCCCGGCCAACAGTGCGCGCACCTTGGCGCCGAGCAACAATGCCTGGCCGCCGCGCGGACTCGACCCGAAGGCGACGTAGCGGGTGATGTGTTCGTCCTCGGCGAGCGCGGTGGCACCCGGCGGCGCGAATTTCGAGTCGTGTGGAATGGTGGCGCGGACCAGGGTGGCGGCGTACTCCTCGAGGTGCGGGGCGACCATGACCTCGCGGACCACGGCCTTGAGCTCCTCGACGCGCGCCGGGGCGCTATCGGCGGGGAACACCGGTTCGATGTGCGGCAGCAGGTTGCCGGTGGTGGAGCCGATGATGCGCTGCAGCTCAGCGGTGCCCGGATAGGGCAAGAACACCTTGAACATGAAGCGGTCGAGCTGCGCCTCCGGCAGCGGATAGGTGCCCTCCATCTCGATGGGATTGAGCGTCGCCAGGACGAAGAAGGGCGGCGGCAACTCGTAGGTCGTGCCCGCCGCGGTCACTTGGCGCTCGGCCATGGCCTCGAGCAAGGCCGACTGCGTCTTCGGCGTAGCGCGGTTGATCTCGTCGGCGAGCAGCACGTGGGAGAACACTGGCCCATGAGCGAACACCAGCTCGCGGTGGCCGTCGTGTTCGAACAGCATGCGCGTGCCGGTGATATCGGCTGGCATGAGGTCGACCGTAAACTGGATGCGGTTGAAGCTCAGGTTCAGGGCTTGCGCCAGCGAGCGCACCAGCAAGGTCTTGCCGGTTCCCGGCACGCCTTCGATCAACACGTGACCGCCGGCAAAGAGCGCCGTCAGGATCTCGTCGATGATGTCGCCGTAGCCGACGATGACGTTGGCGAGCTGGGTGCGGATGCGAGTGAAAACCCTGCCGAAGTCCTCCACCAGGGCGCGGCCCGTCGCGGCGTTAGGTGACGCGGCGGACTGTTCCCGTGCGGCGTATTCGCTTGTGCTGGCGGGTGCTGTCATAGGGGTCGGCCTTCTGCCAGTGTGCTCGTCTGCGCTGGCTGCAGTCGGTCGGTAGTGGGTGGCGGTGCGAATCCTCGCTACTCGCGAGTGAAGATTTGGCGGACGATCGCCTCGTATTCAGGCGAGACTTCGACTTTTTGCAGCGCCGCATCGGCGCTCTGCTCCGCGGCGAGCTCCGGCAGCGAACTGCCGCTGGCCAACGCCGCCAGCGCGGCCGCTTCAACCGGGTCGTTGCCTTCTCGCCTATCGCCTGTACCCGCCAGCTCTTCAGATGGGCCGCCGGCCGAGGCTCCGAGGCGAATGGCGATTACCTTGCCGCCGCTGGCGCTCAGGTTCTTCTTGCCGACGAGACTGCCGCCGTCGCCGCTGGCGCCCGGCTTGCCGTACAGACCTTCCGGACCGGTCGTGCCCGTGCCGGCGCTGCTCGCGCTGCTCCCGGTCCCGCCGTGTGGGCCCTGGGCGTTCTCGTCGCCGGCCTGCGTCTCTGCCTCGTCTTGAGGTGCTTGCACGTCGGTCGGCTCGATCAGATCAGGGTCTTCGGAATCGGGCCTGGCCGGGACGCCCTCCTCGATGGTCTCGTCCTCGTTTCCGATCCGCTCGGCGAGCTCGACGGGACCTTCCGCCAGTTGCCGTTGCTCGCCTTCTGGCACTTCTTCCGGCGGGACATCGAACAAGTTGCGAATCACGTCACGCAGCGCCGCAAGCGGGGCGCCCGTCCAGTCCGGTCTGTCTTCTGCGTTCTGTCCCGGATCCTCTGGCTCCCCTTCTGATTGGCTCGGCGAGCCGGAATCAGTTGGCTCGCCGGTGGACGGACCCGCCTCGGCGCTTTCACGCTCGCCCGCTTCGGGTTCCCCTTCGTTTGCGTCGGCAGACTCTGCGCTCTCGCCTGCTTCGGACCCGGCGCCTGCGTCCTCTGACCCTTCACTCCCGTCCGACTCCCCGCTCTCAGCCCCGGCCCCTTCCACCTGTGCCGAGGGATCGTCGCTCTGCGAAGCCGTGTCACCTCCGGTGATCATCTCGCCGGCTCCCGGGTCGGGCTCGCCTGATCCACCCGCCACTGGCGGTTCGATACCCTCCGGTGCGTCAGCCTCTGGCACACCGGAATCGGGGCCGCTTCCCCTCGGAGCGTCTGCCTTTCGCGCCGCGGGGGCGATGCCGCTGCCGGCGTCAGGCACCTCGACGTTCCGGCGTTGGTTGGCAGCCAGCTGGGTTGTCGTGGCAGCCGGCCGCGCCGGCGGGCGAGCATAGAAGGCCGTGACGAGGAGAACCGCCAGTGCAATCGGCAGGAAGGCCAACGAGCGTGTGAAACGACGCGGCGCGAGCGCGCTGGCACCCCACTCCGCCACCCGGGCGAGAGTCTGATCAACTAGCAATGGCAGGAATGCCGAACGGCCGCGTGGTCCCGACGCGGCCAAGAGGGTGGCCAGCCGGTCATTCAGCCCGGCGCGGCGATCGGCAAGATGGGCCGTCCTTTCGAGCGACAGCCAGGCGCGCCACACACGCCAAGCGATGATCGCCGCGACGACGCCCAGCACGATCAAGGCGATGCCCGCGAGCGGTGCAAAAACTCTGGCCGGCGTATGCAGGGCCAGCACGATCAGGCCAGCGATCACCAGCAACAGCGCGGCGCTACACACCGCCACGGCGTGCTGAATGGTGAGGCTGTTCAGGCGGCGCCGGACGCCGCGCAGATGCTCCATCACATCGGCCATGCGAGACGTTTCCATCATGCAGTGCGCGCGACTCCGGCGAGAAGTTCGAGCATAAGAGAGCTTTCAACGCGAATCAACGATCATGATGCTCTCTTGCAACCGGGGTGGCCAGGCGGAGATACTGCCGTCTGAATGGACACGGCGGGGGCTCGAGTGGCGATTCCGGATGTCCTGGCGGATCGCTACGCCAGCCCGGCGATGAGGGCGATTTGGTCGCCGAGCGCCAGGATCGTCCTGGAGCGGGAGTTTTGGATTGCCGTCCTGCGGGCCCAAAAGGCGCTCGGTCTCAGCGTCCCCGACGAAGCCATTGCGGCATACGAGCGGGTCAAAGACCGGGTCGATCTCGACAGCATCCGGGCCCGCGAGCAGGTGACTCGGCACGATGTCAAGGCGCGCATCGATGAATTCTGCGCCCTGGCGGGGCACGAGCACATCCACAAGGGGTTGACCAGCCGCGACTTGACCGAGAACGTCGAGCAACTACAGATCCTGCGCTCGCTGCGATTGCTGCGCGAAAAGTACGCCGGCTGCCTCGTGCATCTAGCCGATCGCGTCGCCGAGTACCGCGCGTTGGTGCTCTGCGGGCGTACGCACAACGTGCCGGCCCAGGCCACGACGGTCGGCAAGCGCCTGGCCATGTTCGGCACTGAGATGCTGAGTGCGTATCGAAATCTGGAGGCGGTGCTGGCGCGCTACCCGCTGCGCGGCCTCAAGGGCCCCGTCGGGACGCAGCTCGACCTGCTCACCCTGTTTGGCGGCGAGGCGGAGAGAGTCGATGCCCTCGAGCGCCAGATCGCATCCATGCTGGGCTTCGAGGCCGTCCTGGCGGCGGTCGGGCAGGTCTATCCGCGCAGTTTGGACTTCGAGGTCGTGTCCGCCCTGTATCAACTGGCAGCCGGTCCCAGCAGCCTCGCCACGACCTTGCGCCTCATGGCCGGTCAAGAACTGGCCACGGAGGGCTTCGGCGAGGGGCAGGTGGGGTCGTCTGCCATGCCGCACAAGATGAATCCGCGCAGCGCCGAGCGGGTCAATGGCCTGCGGGCGGTGCTGGCGGGTTACCTGGCCATGACCGTCGAGCTGGCCGGCGATCAGTGGAATGAAGGCGACGTATCCTGCTCGGTCGTGCGCCGCGTCGCCCTTCCCGGGGCGATGTTCGCCGCTGACGGTCTGTTGGAGACCTTCGCCACCGTCATTCTGCAGCTGGAGGTCTTCTCCGGGGCGATCGCGGCTGAGAATGAACGCCTGGCGCCTTTTCTCGCTTCAACGACCGTGCTCATGGAAGCGGTCAAGCGCGGTGCTGGTCGCGAGGCCGCCCATGCCGCCATCAAGGAGCACACCCTCGGCGCGGTGCAAGACCTGAGAGCGGGAAAGGCCATCGACTTGCAGCGGCGCTTGGCGGCGGATGCCCGACTCGGCCTTTCCGAGGCCGAGGTGCGAATCGCCCTGGCACTCGATGAGGGACGAATCGGTGCGGCGGTTCAGCAGGCCGAGGTGTTTGTCGCCGCGGTACGGGCGATTGCCGCCGCTCAGCCGAACGCGGTGCACTTCCGACCCGGACAGATCCTCTGAAGAAGAGGGTGATTTCGGCTCGCGGGGCTTGACAAGCAGGGCGCGCTCGCATAAGTAGCGGAGTCTCGCTCTTGCGCCGCACGCGGCGTCGGTCTTTGAAATCTAGGGAGTAGGTAAACCGTATCGAGAGCCGGGGGTAACCCTGGGGATCGATGCGCGTGCGAGGATCTCTTCCGGGCACGGCTCAGAGCCGTGTTACCGGTGGTCGGGGAGCGGTCTCCGGCCACGGTCGATTTTAACTGGAGAGTTTGATCCTGGCTCAGAACGAACGCTGGCGGCGTGCCTAACACATGCAAGTCGAGCGGGAAAGTTCCCTTCGGGGAGCGAGTACAGCGGCGAACGGGTGAGTAACACGTAGGTAACCTACCCTCGAGACTGGGATAACCTGCCGAAAGGCGGGCTAATACTAGATAAGACCACGAGGGCTGCGGCCCTTGGGGTAAAAGGTGGCCTCTGCTTGCAAGCTACCACTCAAGGATGGGCCTGCGCGCCATTAGCTAGTTGGTGAGGTAACGGCTTACCAAGGCTGGGATGGCTAGCTGGTCTGAGAGGATGGCCAGCCACACTGGGACTGAGACACGGCCCAGACTCCTACGGGAGGCAGCAGTG
>CAYYWP010000042.1:0-24767 GCA_964475125.1 uncultured Binatia bacterium (SeqCode)
GGTCGAAGGATGAGGAGAAGTGCTTGTGCCGCAACACGTTCCGCTCACCCGTCGCAGGGTGGGCGGACCGCGCTCTTCGGTGCATTGCCTAGGCGGTCGCCAAGCAGGGCGCGACGTCCACGTCGCACGCCTCGGCCAGCGCATCCGCGACCAGCGGCAGCCGCACCGTCACGATCGTTCCGTGTGGCACGGCGCTGTCGATGCTGACCGTACCGCCGTGCGCTTCGGCCACGGCGCGGACGATGAACAGCCCCAGTCCCGACCCCTCGGTGATCGTCTGCGCGGCACCGCGAAAATGGCGTTCCGTCAAGCGCGGCAGCTCATGGGCGGGAATACCCGGGCCGTTGTCGGTGACGCTGATCGCGACCTGCCCGACTTCCGCCCGGACGTGCAGCCGGACGCACCCTCCCGCCGGAGTAAACTTGATCGCGTTGCCCAACAGGTTGGCGACCAGGCGCTCCGTCTGCACGGGATCGAGCCACACCCGGCGCAGCCGCGCATCGATCGCACTCTGCAGCGTCAGCCGCTTGATCAGGCTGGCATTGCGCGCCACCACCAGTGCCCGCTCGACAATTTCGGTCAGGTCAGCCTCCTGCGGCTGGATGACCCAACGTCCGGCCTGGATGCGCTCCGCGTCCATCAGGTTCTGCGACAGCGCGATCACCTGGCGCGTGCTACTCCGGATGCGATTGGTCAAATCGGTTTGTTGCTCGTTGAGCGGACCGGCGTTGCCCTCTAGCAAGAGGTCGGCCAGCGACTCGATCACCCCGAGGGGGTTCTTCAGATCGTGACTGATGCCGGCCAGAAGCTCGAGTCGTACGGCCTGCGTGCGGCGCGACTCGGCGCCGCGTTCGCGGCCGCGGACGCGGTGGACGAGATGGCCGAAGAACACCCCGACGACGAACAGAAACGGCAGGCGCAGCATGTAGCCTTGCGTGAGCAGCGTTTCGAGATCGACGTAGCGAGTGGCGGTGTAGAGATGGGCGAGGATGATCAATACCGTCGCGGCGGCGATCAGCCCGATGCGTTCGGACAAGGCACTGAGAAACAGCACGGCGAAGTAGAGGACGAACAAGTCGTTCGATGCGCCCGGCGTCAGCAACAGCGCCACCGTGAGCGCGGCGATGTCGAACAGCACCAGACACCACTCGAGGAGCACCGGCGAGCGCCAGCGCGGCAGCACTTCCATGAGCGCGACGTTCGAGGCCAGATAGGCGGCGATGAACAGCGCCGCCAGGGGTCGCACCTCGCTGAGCGAGGTACTGAAAAGGACCAAGTACGAGGTGGCGACGATCAGCACCCAGCGCAGCAGGATGATGGAGTGTGTCTGGTGGAGCGCCGTCAGGGGATAGGCAGCATTCACCCTATTCGGCGCAACTTTGCTGGCTGCCTTGCTCCCCATGCCCGTCGCGTGGAGCACAGGTCGTGCCGTTCGCCACTCAATGGCCATCGTTCATGGCCGCGTGGCCGGCGACCGCGGGCGCGGTGTGGGTCTGACGGAGCGTCAGAAGAACGCTATTGGCACGGCAGCCACCGCGGGATAGCGCACAAGGCGCAGCACACGACTTCGCACGTCAGACGCCTACAGACCTGGCATGCCGACCGCCCGGCTCGACCCTCATCCAACCGGTGTCCGAAAGCGTTCCGCCACGCGGGCGGCAGCGACATCGGGGGTGGATTTCCACCGCTTCGGTTGCGACGCACGGGCGCACCTGTTGGGTCAGGTGCCCTGTCAACGGCTAGGCGCCGGGTGAAAAGGCCGCGCTCATCTGCCCTGAGCCCGTCGAAGGGCGTGTGGAACGCGTTTTTCAACCGGCTGCTAGCGCCACCCGGGGCCAAGTGGTAGACGCGCGGCAAGCCGTCGCTGACCGAGGTTGTCGATGCGTGCCTGGATCGCGGTAAGCGGCGTGCTGATCGCCGCCGGGTTATTCCTCTGCGGCTACAAGATCCTGGCCTTGGGCTACCCGCTCACCACCGCGGTGGCCCCCAGTATCTGGCGCGTCGACATCGTCGTCACCGCCAGCGGCACCGGCAGCCGAGCGGTGATCGAGATCCCGCTGCCGCGCTCATCGGGGTACCAGCGCATCTTGGCCGAGGAGGTGCACTCGGAGCAGATGCGGTTCACGATCGACGAGCTCGACAGCGGCCGGCGCGGGCGCTGGAGTGGCCGCCTCGATGGATCGGTGGCGCTGTCCTACGAGGTCACGATCGAGGCGGCGCCGTACGGCCGCCCGTTGCCGACCAGCGATGCCGGTGGGGCGTACCCGAAATCGGTCGCCGAGTACCTCGCGCCGGCGCCGGCGATTCAGCACGGCGACCCGGCCGTCGGCGAACTGAGCAAGGAGCTCGTGCTCGACGCGAAGGACAAGGTGCGCTTGGCGCAGCATATCTTCGAGTTCGTCGCCAACGAGATCGGGACGCTGCGCAGCACGGCCCCGATGGACGCCGTGACCGTCATTCGCGAAGGTCGCGGCAACGACGCCGGCCGGGCCCGACTGTTCTGCGCCCTGGCGCGCTTCAACGGCCTGCCGTGCCGGGTGATGGCCGGCATCGCCCTGACGAACGGGCGCACCGATGCCTTCACCTACTGGAACGAGGTCTACCTCGGCGGCGGGTGGATTCCCTACGATGCGGTCGCGCACCACGTTGGCATCCTGCCGCCCGATCGTCTGGCCCTCGGACCGCTGAACGGCGCCGATCTGGTCACCGCCACCAACGTCAGCGCGCTCACCTATCGTTTCGACCTGCAGTCGGAGCTGGAAACCTACGCCGAGCTCGTGCGCCGCGGCCGCCTCGAGTCGCCGCATTGGATCGACCGCCTGTCGCTGCTCTTCCTGCCCGTCCAACAGCAGCATGCACTGCGCATCCTGCTGCTCGTGCCGCTCGGCGCCCTCGCCATGGTGGTGGTGCGCAACGTCGTCGGCTTGCGCACCTTCGGCATGTTCATGCCGGTCTTGATCGCCCTCGCCTTCACCGGCACGGGTCTGGTGTGGGGCACCGTCGTGCTGCTCGTCATCATCGCCTTCGCGCTCGTCTCGCGCCTCTGGATCCAGCCTCTCTATCTGCTCTTGGCCGCCCGCATCGCCTTCGTACTCACGCTCGTCATCCTCCTGATGGTGGGCCTGTTTCTCATCGGCGCCCGCCTCGACTTGCCATTCGCGGGCGTCGGCGCGTTCCCCTTCGTCATCATGACGATGATCGTCGAGCGCATCAGCGTCGGACTCGAAGAGGAAGGCCTCGCCAACACCCTGCGCCGCATCGGCGCGACGCTGGCCTCGATCTATCTCACCTATGGGGTGATCCGCGCCGAGGGTCTGCAGACCGTTTTTCTCGTCTATCCGGAACTGCTCCTGGTCATCCTCGGCCTGCTGGTCGCCGTCGGCCGTTACACCGGGTACCGGCTCACCGAGTTGGTGCGCTTTCGCGAGCTCGCCGACGCGCCGCGTTCGGATCCCAGCGCCTGAGCCGCCATGCGACGCCTGTACAGCCGCGCCCGCGCCCTGCGTGAACGGGGCGTCTTGGGGATGAACCAGCGCAACGCCGCCATCGTCCTGCCGCTCAATCCGCGCCGTCACTATCCGCGCGTCGACGACAAGTTGCGCACCAAGCAACTCGCCCACCGCGCCGGCATCCCGACCCCGCCGCTCCTCGGCGTGGTGCGCTACTATCACGAGCTGGCCGACCTGCCGGCGCTGTTGGCCGGACGCGACAGCTTCGTGCTCAAGCCCGCCCGTGGTGCCCAAGGCAACGGCATCCTCGTCATCACCGAGGCCGACGGGCAGGTCTTTCGCAAGAGCAGCGGCACCACCCTGACCGCCCTGCAATTGCGCCAGCACGTCTCCAACACCATCTCGGGGGTGTTCTCGCTGCGCGGCGATCCCGACACCTGCCTGCTCGAGCAGCGCATCATCCTCCACCCGGCCTTCCGCGAGGTCGCTCATCGCGGCATCCCCGACGTGCGCGTCATCGTCTACCGCGGCGTGCCGGTGATGGCGATGTGTCGACTACCGACCGCGGCCTCCGACGGGCGGGCGAACCTCCACCAAGGCGCCATCGGGGCTGGGATCGCCCTCGCCACCGGGATCGTCACGCACGCGGCGATGCAGCATCGCGGCTTGACCCGTCACCCGGATACCGGCCAGCCGATTGTCGGCGCCGTCATGCCGCGCTGGGATGCGGTCCTCGAGCTCGCGGTCCGCGCGGCCGAGATCAGCGGCCTCGGTTATCTCGGCGTCGACATCGTCGTCGACGCCGACCATGGTCCGCTGTTGCTCGAGCTCAACGCGCGACCGGGCCTCGCCATCCAGGTCGCCAACAACCAGGGGCTGGTGCCGCGGCTGCGCCGCGTCGACGCCCTGCCGCTGACCGGGCTCACGACATGGTCGGATCGCCTCCAGGCTGCGCGCGCGCTCTACTGACCGGACTCGCCGTCGCGCTGGCGGCATGTCCGGCACTGGCCGCACCCGGGCGCTGGCAGGTCACCGTTGCCCTGCGCCTCAGCAGCGCGAGCGGAGCGCCGTTCAGCCTGCGCCTGGCGCTGCCACCAAACGGCGACGGACAACGGCTCGGGCCCGTCGAGGTGACGGCGCGCGGATTGGCGAGCGAGGTCCTGGTGAACCGCGATGATCCGCAGGTGCGTGTATCGGGCAAGCTGAAGGGAGCGCGCCGGGTCGCGGTGCGCTTCGCCGTGCAGCGACACCGCAGCGCCGCGTCCTTGCCCGCCATCGCGCCGCCCGACCCGCCGCGGCCCGAGCTCGCGCCGTATCTGGCGCCGAGCCCGCTCTTCCAAACGCGCTCCCTGTTGGTGCGCGACTTTCTCGCCACCAACGTCAGCCCGCTGCTCGATGCGCCCGACCCCGATCTGGTGCGCGCCATTCATCGAGCCGTGGAGGAGCACCTCGAGATCGTCCCCGGCGGCAAGACGCTGGGACTCGATATCCTGCGCGCCGGCGGCGGCCGGCGCATCGGCATCGAGCGCGCCTTCACCACGCTGCTGCGCGCGGCGGGCGTCCCGGCCCGCTTTGTCGAAGGTTTGAACCTCGACAGCGCCACCCGACACAAGCGCGTCTTCTGGACCGAAGTCTGGGACGGAGAGGGATGGGGATCGATCAGCGCGTCGGGCGATTGGAGCGGCCGCCCCCCCAAGCACTATATCGTCCTCACCCGCAACGGGCGGCGCGTGCTCACCGTAGAGGGCGGCGTCACCGCGACCTACGTGGTCACCGTGCGCCCAGAGGGCTCGACGTGAGGCGCTGGTACCTCGCCGGACTGCTGGCGCTGCTCGCCGGCCGGGCCGATGCCGACCCGCCCGCGGTTCGCATCGTGGCCGCGGCCGACGCCGCGCTGGCGAGCATGGCGCTGCTCACCAGCCAGGCGGACGATCCCGTGCTGCTGTACGATCCGCGCGGCGCCGAAGCGCTGCAGCACACCGCCGGCCCTCCGCGCCGCTGTCTGGTGCGCGCGGCTGCGCCCGCGGAGCAACGCGCCGCCGTGCAAGCGGCGGCTGGCAGCCCCTGCCTCGAGGTCTCCGACCTCTCGCACCTGGCGCACCAGCTCTGGCCCGCACCGCCGGCCGTGGTGGTTACTCCAGCCGATGACTACGTCTGGCTGCTGCGCGGCGCGGCGCTGGCCGGCGCGCTGGGCGGGGCCTTGCTGCCGTTCGAGCCCTCGCTTCCACCGCCCGACGAGGCGCTTGCCGAATGGAAGGCTGCGACCTGGTATCTGCTGGCCGGGGCGGCGCCGCGTCTACCCGATGGCGTCGCCGTCCACCGCCTGCGCGATGCCGACGAGGTCATGAACGCCACCGTGCAGGGGCTCGGCGCCGGCGTGCGAACGGTCGTGGTCGCCAATGCGGCCGACCGGAGCGGGCGCTTCTCCGCCACCTCGTTGTCGCTGCTCGCACCGCTCATCGCCGCGACGCACCGCGCCCCCCTCGTTTTGGTCAGCAGCGCGGCGGCGACCGCCGTCGAGACGGAGGTGCGCCGGGCCATCGCACTCGCGGGCCTGGCGCCCAGCCACATCTACCTGGTCGGCGACGAGTGGGCCCTGCGCAGCCACCGCGTGTCCGACCCGGTCTTCGCCGCCGGAGGCCCGGAGTCTCTCGACGGAGCGCGCGAGGTCCGCGTCGAGCTCTTCGCGCAGATCCAGAACCTCGAGCCGCAGGCCTACGCGGTCGGCCGCTTCGTCGGCGAGGATCCGACCCGCGCCAGCCTGACGTTGGCTCGCCAGCGCCAGCCGGCGGCGGGGGGCGGTGGACCGGTGGTCTTTCTGTCCAACGCCGACGGCGTCTTCGGGCTCGGCGAAACCATCTCCCGCACCACGGCGAGCGAGCTGCGCAACGCCAATCTGCCCGTCCGGGACCTCTATCGAGCGGCCGTGACACCGGCGGCGATCGAAGAGGCCTTGCGAAGCGCGGACGTCCTGGTGTGGGAGGGGCATGTGCGCGACCTCACCCTGGCCGCGGAGGGCGGCACCACCGTCGACCGCACGCCCCCGTTCGTCGTGCTGCAGGGCTGCTCGACGCTCGATCGCTCCGATCCCTTCATCCTGCTCGAGCACGGCACGCAGGCCCTGATCGCCACCTCGGCCGCGATCCACAGCGCCTCGGGATCGGCGTTCGCACGCGCCCTGTTCGACAGCCTCGTCTACGACCGAGACGACCTCGGCACCGCCGTACGCGACGCGCGCAACTACCTCTTCGCCCTCACCGAGCTCAAGCGTCGCCGCGGCTATCGGGACTGGACCAAGACCTATCGCGCCGCCCTGGCCTTCGCCCTCTGGGGCGATCCAACCAGTCTGCCACCGTTCGCCGCCGCGAGCCCGAAGCGTCCCCCGATCACCTGGGAGGTCGACGACGCGCAGGCGCTGCTCAGCGTTCCGCCGCGACGCCTGAAGCCCGTGCGCGTCGGACGCTACCTCGCGCAGCCCCTGCCGCGCGCCATGTTCGGGGGCCTGCTCTTGCGCGACGGGGACGGCGCCGAACGAACTTTGAAGGAGCTCTTCTTCGGCGCCTTCGCGGCCCCACTCGGCGTCACCGCCGCCTGCCCGCCGGCGCCGGGATGGGAGGTGGTATCGCTGTATGCCCCGGCGACCCACACGCTGTCGGTGCTCGCTCGCCCCCCCGGCGAGCGCGCCGGCGAGTCAGCCGCGGCGCAGACCTACGCCTTGCCGCTCGTGCCCGCCGCACGCGCCTGCCCCTGATCGGGTGGAGGCCGGCGTCATGGCGATCCGTCGCGCTCCAGGCGCTCGGCATCGTCGGGACTGAGGCTGAAGTACTTGGCCTCCGGGTGATGGAACACCAACGCGCTCACCGAGCCCTCCGGCTCCATCATGTACCCTTCGGTCAGTCGAACGCCGATGCTCTCCTCGACGGCGAGCAGGCGAAACAGCTGCGCCTGATCCTCCAGACGCGGGCAGGCGGGGTATCCGAAGGAGACTCGAATGCCGCGGTAGCGGACCTTGAAGAGATCCGCCGGGGTCGTCTCAGGCGCATCGCCGATGCCCCACATGGCGCGGATCTTCTGGTGCAACAGCTCCGCCAAAGCCTCGGCCCCCTCGAGGGCCAGCACTTGCAGGATGTGGCTGCGCAGATACTCGCCCCGCCCCTTCCACTCTTCCGCCAGCGCCCGCACGCCGGGTCCGATCGTGGTCGCGAACAGGCAGACGTAGTCGGGCCGCGCCGCCGCGCGCGCCAGGGTGTAGTCGGCCAGACAGAGGCCCTCGTTCACCGTCTGGCGCCCGAAGTGAAACGATTCCAGCACCGCGGCGCCATCCGGCGAGAGGATGTGCAAGGTCTCGCCCTCGGAGGCGGCGCGAAAAAACTGGTAGACCGCGTGGGCGCCGATGTCGGCGCGCGCCAACATCACGTCCTCGACGGCCCGCACCTGGCGTTCGAGCTCGACGGCGCGCGCCTCGCCGCGGCCGACCGCGTCGCCGAACTTGCCTTTGAATCCCAAGTGGCGGGTGTAGAGCATCACCGGGTTGATGTAGGGGAAGATCGCGTCGAGTGGATGATCGGCGAGCACGTGCCGGCGCAGATCCGGCGGCTGCGGGATGTCGTGATCGCGACGGACGCGCGCCGCCGCCACGGCCTCGCCCACCTGCGCCGCGGCGCGCCCCTCGGCCTCGACGCGTAAGCGCTCGGACTCTTCGTCCAGGCGTGCGGCGAGGGCCGGCTCCCGGCGCTCGTCGGTCAACTGGTTGGCGAGATCGAGGCCGGTCATGGCATCGCGCGCGTAGGCGACCGTCCCCGTGTAGGCCGGGGCGATCTTCAAGCGCGTGAAGCGACTGGACAGCGCCGCGCCGCCGACCAGTATCGGACACGCGACACCGGCGGCGCGCAGATCCTGCGCCGTCACCACCATCATCTGGGCCGACTTGACCAGCAACCCGGAGAGCCCGATCACCTGCGGCCGGTGCGTGCGATAGGCCTGCACCAGCTCCTCCGGCGGCACCTTGATGCCCAAGTTGATCACCTCGAAGCCGTTGTTGCTGAGGATGATCTCGACCAGGTTCTTGCCGATGTCGTGCACGTCGCCTTTCACCGTGGCCAGCAGGACGCGGCCCTTGAGGGCGGCAGCGCTCTTCTCCATGAACGGCTCGAGATGGGCGACGGCCGCCTTCATGGCCTCGGCTGACTGCAGCACCTCGGCGACGATCATCTCGTTGCCGGCGAACAGGCGCCCGACTTCATCCATGCCGGCCATCAGCGGTCCGTTGATGATGTCGAGCGCGGCGCGCCCGGCCAGCGCCTCGTCGAGGTCGGCGATCAGGCCTTCCTTCGTGCCCTCGATGATGTAGCGCGCCAGCCGCTCATCGAGGGGCAGATCCGAGCGCACGACCACCGCCGGGCGCGGCTGCTTGGCGCGAAAATGGGCGCTGAAGGCGCCGATCGGGTCGTCGCCCCGCCACCAGATCAGATCCTCGGCGAGGCGCCGCTCGTCCTCCGGAATCGATGCATAGCGCTCCAGCTTCTCGGCATTGACGATGGCGAGGTCGAGGCCGGCCTGCACGCAATGGTAGAGGAAGACCGCGTTCAGCACCTCGCGGCCCGCCGCCGGCAGCCCGAAGGAGACATTGGAGATGCCGAGCACCGTCTTGCACTCCGGCAGCGCGTGCTTGATCAGGCGGATCCCCTCGATGGTCTCCACGCCGGCACCGATGTAGTTGCGATCGCCGGTACCGACCGGAAACACCAGCGCGTCGATCAGGATGTCCTCGGCCGGCACGCCGTATTTCTCCGTCAGCAGCGCGTGTGAGCGGCAGGCGATGGCCAGCTTGCGCTCGCGCGTGATCGCCTGGGCCTGTTGTGTGTCCTCGTCGATGCAGCCCACCACCAGCGCCGCCCCGTAGCGGCGCGCCAGCGGGACGACGCGTGCAAAGCGCTCCTCGCCGTCCTCGAGGTTGATCGAGTTGATGATCGACTTGCCCTGCGTGCGTTTGAGCGCCGCCTCGATCGCGACCGCATCGGTCGAATCGATCATGATCGGCGCCTTCACCTTCTTCGCCAGCAGGCGCAGAAAGGCGACCAGGTCCTCGCGCTCGGGGCGGTCGGGATCCTGCAGACAGACATCGAGCACGTGCGCGCCGCGGCGTACCTGGGCGCGCCCGATCTCGGCGGCCTCCTCGATCTGCCCCGCCGCGATGAGCTGCTTGAACTTGCGACTGCCGAGGACGTTGGCGCGCTCGCCGACGATCACCGGCCGCGTGTCCGCGTCGATCACCAGCGTTTCCAGGCCGGAGACGACGCTGCGCCGGACGGGATGGGCGCGCCGCGGCGGGTAGCGGCGGGCGATGGCGGCGATCATCGCCAGGTGCGCCGCCGTGGTGCCGCAGCAGCCGCCGATGATGTTCACCCAGCCGTTGGCGCAAAAGCGCTCGATCTTCTGCGCCAGCATCGCCGGCAGCTCGTTGTAGCGCCCCTCTTCATCCGGCAGGCCGGCATTCGGAAAGCAGGAGATCGGAAATCGCGCCAGCTCGGCCAGGGTGCGCAGGTGGTCGGTCATGAAGTCCGGCCCGGTGGCGCAGTTCAAGCCGATGGCGAACAGATCGCGATGCGCCACCGAGGCGTAGAGCGCATCGATCGCCTGGCCGGCGAGCATGGTACCCCAGTTCTCGATCGACACCGAGAGCACCACCGGGACCGACCGCCCAAGCTGCGCCGCGGCGTCGTCGATGCCGAGCAGCGATGCCTTGACGTTCAGCGTGTCCTGCTGGGTCTCGAGGAAGAGCACATCGGCGCCGCCGGCGACCAGCGCCACGGCCTGTTCGGCATAGGCGGCGCGCACCTCATCGAAAGTGACGTTCTCGGTCACCGAGATGGAGCGCGTCCCAGGGCCCATCGAGCCGGCGACGAAGCGCGGCCGCTCGGCCGTGCTGGCGGCATCGGCCACCTCGCGCGCCAACCGGGCCGCCGTACTGTTGATCTCATACACGCGGTCCGCCAGGCCGTATTCGGCCAGCACGATGCGCGAGCCGCCGAAGCTGTTGGTCTCGATCAGGTCGGCGCCCGCATCGACGTAGTCCTGGTGGATGCGTTGAATGAGCGCCGGACACGTCAACACCAGGTGCTCGTTACACCCCTCCAGCTCCGGGCCGCCGAAGTCCTCGGCGCTGGGGTCGCAGGCCTGGATGGCCGTCCCGGTGGCGGCGTCGAGGACGAGAATGCGCTCCTCGATTGCCGCCCGCAGTGCCTGCTCGCGATCTGATTGGGACATATCCCACACCGATTAGCGCATGGCATCGGCCGAGCCAACCTGCGCTCTGCCGGGCCTCGACGCTGGCGAGAACCTGGCACATCGCGCCGGGCGGCGCCATGCGGGTGGCAAGACCCGTGCGGATCGCCTAGGGCCGAGGAGCGAATTATCGCCTGCAGGCCGGGCGGGCGTTTCCGTCGCAACCTGCACCGCAGTGCAGCACCCCGTCCGGATGGAAAACGCACGGCTCATAACATGGCGTAGCCCAACGCATTATAGATAGACAGGCTTCTAAACGCACAATAAAGAGCCGTTGACTCTTGAAGTACCGATGCCGACCATCGAGCGCAGTGGAGGCGGGATGCGAACGACCATATGGGCGCTGATCATCGCGGCCCAACTCGCCGCGGCGCCAGCCTGGGCGCTGCATCAGGTACAAGTCGCGATTGACGTCGACGAGGACGCGAGCAGCGGCTGCCCGCTGGATGCGACCGCGACGAGTGGCTTCGAGTGGTTGCTCACCCTGGCGATCGGTGGCACGCCACCGGTGGTCGTCTCCGCCGGCGCGGCGCCGTGCGATGAAACGACCGGGATGTTCGCTGCGCCGCCGCCGCTCGGCGGCGGCTGGCCGGTCGGGAAGGATCTCGGTGTCGCCGGCGCCGACGTCGTCGAAGGCTTCGTGCCCCGCGCCCTGCTCGGCACCGCGCGCAGTGCCAGGCTGGTCGTGCGCACCGTTTCCATGGGCGGGGCCAGCGACCTGCTCGCCACCGATGGAGCCGGGCGAGCACTGCGAATCGTGCTCGCCGCCCCCGCCCCCGCGCCGGCCCTGGGCAGTGGCGCGCTGGCCGCCGGCGTGTTGCTGCTGCTCGCCGTCGCGGCGCGGCGCCGCATCGGCGGCGCCTGGCTCGTCGTCCTCGCCGTCGCCGGGTCGCTTGTCGTCGTCAGACTCGGCGTCGCGTCGCTCTTCGGCGCCGACGGCGCCATCGACGAGTGGCGGCCGCAGCACCTCCTCGCCCTCGATGATCCTGACGACGCCGACCCGGCCGACCCTGCCGCCGAGATCATCGCCGCGTTCGCGGCCCGCAGCGACGACGCCCTATGCGTCCGCGTCGACATCGCCGACCTCGGCAACGCCCAACCCAACACCCCCACGCCGAGCGCAACCCCGGTCCCGCCCAGTGCCACGAACACGCCAACGACCACGCCGACGAGCACGCCGACCGCGAGCCCGACGACCACACCAACCGACACACCGACGGACACACCGACGGACACACCGACTCACACGGCGACAGCCACGAACACGCCGACGAGCACACCGACATCGACGCCGTCCGACAGCCCAAGCGCGACGCCGACGGACACGGCGACAGCCACTAGTACGCCGACTGACACGCCAACCGCGACGCCGAGCAACACACCCACCGACACACCGACGAACACACCCACTCACACAAACACGATCGGCCTCACGCCACCGGACCCGGGGGGCTCCATAACTCCGCCCTCGATCACGCCACCGGACCCGGGCGGCTCCATAACTCCGCCCTCGGTCACCCCGGACGTGCCGACAGTGCCCCCATCGGTCACCCCGGACATCCCGACACTGCCCCCATCGGTCACCCCCACGGACATGCCGACACTGCCCCCCTCGGTGACCCCCACGGACATGCCCACACTGCCGCCCTCGGTCACCCCCACGGACATGCCCACGCTGCCTCCCTCGGTCACCCCGGACATCCCGACACTGCCGCCCTCGGTCACCCAGGGCATACCGACCCTGCCGCCCGCGGTTACACCAGACATCCCGACACTGCCGCCCTCGGTCACCCCATAGATGCCGACTCTACCGCCCTCGGTGACTCCTGAGACACCGACGCTACCGCCGACGGTGACGATCTCGTCCCTCCCCCGTCACCGTGACGATCGAGTCTGCACGAGACAGCCCGCCACCAGACCTCTACCTCCCGGAGGCACAGCACGGCGCAAAGGCCCAATCGAGGCCGGCGCGGCAGACTCTCGACCTGTTCGCTGATTATCCGCGTGTGTCTGCGGTGCTCGACCTCTTCCCAGATGGCAAGAGCGGCACGCAGTCGGCGCTACAGGAGGAGGTCGGATCGGGCGCGGCCGCGGCCCGGTGCAGCACCGCCTTGGTCGGTGTGATCAGCAACCGCTGGCTATCGCCGCCCGACTCGAACGCTCCGGTCCCGTCGATGATCAGGCTGTAGTCGCCCTCCGCCCGCACCGGGTAGAGGAGGGAGACCGACGGCTGCGCCGCGGCATTGGCCGCGCTGCGCCGGCCGACGTCGACGGCCAATACGTCGCCCTGCCAGCGCGCCGGTCCGTACACCGCATGCGGACGACCGTCATTCGACACCGTGAGCAAGTAGGCGTTGTCCCCGCGCTCCGCGAGGGCGGCGCGCAGCCCCTCCAATGGCACCGCGATACTCATCAGTGTCCGGCCCGCGGCGCGCCGCGGCGCGCGAGCTTCCGTCTCCTGTCGACTGCCGATGTCATCGCCGAAACCATAGCGCTAATGCGCAACCGGCTCCATGGGTGCACCGCGTGTCGTTCAGGCCTACCGGTTTCGCATCGTGACCTGGAGCTTCTCGCGCAGGTAGGCCGCCGTGGTGACAGGCTGATAGCGTGGCGCGCCGCCCGCCTCCACGCAGCCGGGCAGACACGAAATGACGGCGTCGAAGTTCGGCCCGGTGAACATCACCACCGAAAGGCGGCGCGCCTGCGCGGCGACGTCGCGCTCAGGATTCACCACCCGATGGACGACGGACCGCCACCGGTCGTTGGTCCAGTGGGCGATGAGATCGCCGGTGTTGATCACCAAGCCGCCGCGGATGGGGCGGACGTCGTTCCAGGTTCCATCCGGCATCAGCACCTGTAGGCCACCCGGCGCGTCCTCCGGCAGCAGGGTCGTGAAGCCGAGATAATCGGTGTGTGCACCGTAGCGATGCTGGTTGGCCACCGGCGCATCGGGCTGTTCCGGATAGTTGGTGAAGCGCAGGTACATCAGCATGCGGTCGAAAAAGGGCTCGAAGTACCCCTCGGGCAGCTCGAGCGCGAGGGCGCTCAACCTCATCAGCGCCATGGTCAGCCGCTGGGCATGGTCGGAGTAGGCCAGCGACAGCTCGCGCAGCCGCGGCGGCTCGGCCGGCCATCGGTTGGGACGATAGGCGCTGCGGTCGAGCTGGTTAGTAATCTCACCCTTCTCCCAGTTGAGGTATGGAAACGTCAGGCTCTCGCACAGATCGAACACCGGCCGGCCGTCGGCGCCGTACGAGCGCGCCACCGTCTCATCGCCCACCGGCAGGTACCCTTGCGAGCGCTGCTCGCCCGGATAGGCACAGAGCAGCTTGTGCTCGAGCGGCAGGTCGAAGAATGCCTTCGCCTCGAGCTGCAGCGCCTCCATCAGCGCCAGGGGGATGCCGTGGCCAACGAGCGTGACGAAGCCCAGGGTGCGAAAGATATCGTCCCAGCCGCGCGCCACCCGCATCTGCTCGCGGCGCGTCCCGGTGAGAAACGGCTCGAGGTCGATGACCGGGATTTCGTCGGCGCCCATGGCTGGGTTCCAGTAACACAGAGATCGCCGTGCCAAAATCGGCGCGCCGCCCCTTCCGCCCACCGCCGCTTGTCGAGTCGCACGCCGACGGGATACTGTCGCGCGGTCACGAAACGTTCGCGGTCGAGGAGCGACGTCGCAATGGCAAGTCACAGGCTGGTGAGCAAGCAGCTCGTCGCGCTACGGGTCAACGGGCGCATCGAGGAGGTGGCTGTCCGTCCGACCTGGACGCTGCTCGACACCTTGCGCGAGGTCGTCGGGCTCACCGGCACGAAGAAGAGCTGCGAGACCGGGGATTGCGGCGCCTGCACCGTGCTGATCGACGGCGAGCCCGTGTGCTCGTGTCTGGTGTTGGCCGTCCGCGCCCGCGGCAAACACATCGAGACGATCGAAAACCTGGCCGACGGCGAGCGCTTGCACCCGCTGCAGGCGGCGTTTCTGGAGCAGGGCGCGGTGCAGTGCGGCTTTTGCACCCCCGGGATGATCATGACGGCCAAGGCGCTGCTGGCCGCCAGTCCCACCCCCACCGCGGCCGAGATCAGGAGCGCCCTCGGCGGCAATCTCTGTCGCTGCACGGGCTACGGGAAGATCGTCAAGGCGGTGCAGCAGGCAGCCGCCGCTCTGCATGGCCCTGGTCAGCCCGCCACGACCGCGCCGAAGGGAGCCTGACTATGGCCGCTCGCTGGGTAGGAGCCAGCATCAAACGCCGGGAAGATCCGAAGCTGGTGACCGGCAAGGGGCACTTCGTCGCCGACATCCAGATTCCGGGCACGCTGCACTGCGCCATCCTGCGCAGCCCGCACGCGCATGCGCTGATCAAGTCCATCGACACCAGCCAGGCCAAGGCGCACCCGGGGGTCCACGCCGTCCTGGTCGGCAGCGAGGTCGCCGAGCGCCTGAATCCGATCCCGGTGATCTGGCGCGAGAAGCAGCAGAAGAACTTCTACAACCCGGTGCTGCCGACGGATCGGGTGCGGTTCGTCGGCGAGCCGATCGGCATCGTCGCCGCCGACAGCCGTTACATCGCCGAGGATGCGCTCGACCTGATCGAGGTGGAGTACGAGCCGCTGCCGGTGGTGGTCGACGTCGAACAGGCGCTGGCGCCGGGCGCCACGCTCCTGCACCCGGAGTGGGGCAGCAACATCGCCGGCGAGACCCACAGCGAGAGCGGCGACGTCGACCAGGTCTTCGCCGCCGCCGATCGCGTCTACCAGCGCCGCTTCCGCCTCGGCCGCCATTCTGCCTTTCCGATGGAGACGCGTGGCTGCCTCGCCCAGCTCGACCCGGTGACCGACCATCTCATCCTCTGGACCTCGACGCAGACGCCGCACTACGTCCGCACCACGCTCGCCGAGGTGCTCCGCCGCCAGGAGAACACCATCCGGGTCATCGCGCCGGATGTCGGCGGCGGCTTCGGTCAGAAGGAACACATGTACCCGGAGGAGGCGCTGGTGGCGCTGCTGGCGATGGACCTACGCACCCCGATCAAGTGGATCGAGGACCGGCGCGAGAACTTCATCTCGGCCTCGCACGCCCGCCAGCAGCTCGTCGACTTCGCCATGGCGGTCAGCCACGATGGCCGGATCCTCGGCACCAAGGTGGCCTTCTACGCCGATCAGGGCGCCTACCTCGGCAACGTCGGCTTCGGCCCGGCGGTCAGCGCCAACTCGATGCTGCCGCAGGCGTACAACTACCAGGCGCATCGCGGCGACGTTTACGGCGTGGTCACCAACAAGACGGTGACCGGCGCCTACCGCGGCTTCGGCATGAACAAGTCGGTGCTGCTGATGGAGCGCATGGTCGACATCGTCGCCCACGACCTCGGCATCGATCCGGCCGAGATGCGCTTCAAGAACATGGTGAAGCCGACCGACTTCCCGTACACCACCGCCACCCATCACACCTTCGACGCCGGCGATTATCACGCCTCGCTGCGCCGCGTGCTGGAGATGATCGACTATCCCAACCTGCGCCGGGAGCAGGAGCGCCTGCGCACAGCGGGCCGCTACCTCGGCATCGGCCTCTGCCACTACGTCGAAATCAACGGACTCGGCCCGTCCAAGGTCATGCACATGAGCGGCTTCGACGTCGGCGCGTTCGAGACTGGCGTGGTCGAATTGCATCCGGACGGCACCGCGATCCTGTTGACCGGCGTCTCGCCGCACGGCCAGTCGCACGAGACGACGCTGGCGCAGATCGTCGCCGACCAGCTCGGCCTCACGCCGGAGCAGGTGACGGTGATGCACGGCGACACGGCGTCGGCGCCGTACAGCCCATGCGGCACCATCGCCAGCCGCAGCGCTCCCAACGGCGGCGCCGCGGCGATGATCGCGGCCAAGCGCCTGCGCGAGAAGCTGCTGAAAGTCGGCGCGCACCTGCTCGAAGTCAGCGTCGAGGATCTGGTGCTCGAAGACGGTCGCGTGTTCGTGCGCGGCGTACAGGGCATGGGTATGACCGTGGCGCAGATCGCGACCCACGTCTGGAAGGGCCGCAATCTGCCCGACGACATGGAGAGCAGCCTGACGGAACGCGTGGTCTACGATCCGCCCGGCACCAGCTACACCTTCTCCAGCAATGCCTGCGTGATCGAACTCGACCCCGAGACCGGGCTGTTCACCTGGAAGAAGTACGTCGTCAACCACGACTGCGGAACGATGATCAATCCCATGGTGGTCGAGGGGCAGATCTGCGGCGGCATCGCCCAGGGCATCTCCGGGGTGACGCTCGAAGACCTGGTGTACGACGAGAACGGTCAGTTGCTGACCTCCAGCTTCATGGACTACCTGCTCTCCAGCGCCGCCGACCTGCCGGAGATGGAGATCGTGCACAGCGTGACGCCCTCGCCCTACAACCCGCTCGGCATCAAGGGCATGGGCGAAGGCGGCGTCATGGGCGGCATGCCGACCATCGTCAGCGCCATCGAGGACGCCCTGCGCCCATTCGGCGTCGAAATCACCGAGTTTCCGATCACGCCGAACCGGATCTTCGAGAAGGTACACCGGCGGCAGGCGTCCTCCCGCGACGGTCACTAACCTAAACGCGAACATGCGAACCACGCTGGATGCGAATATGAGCCCGTTGGAAAGCGCCTTGCTGCTCATCCTTCGAACTAGCTCAGGACATGCCCTGCGGCAGGCTCAGGGCATGTCCTGAACTAGTCGAAGGGCATGTCCTGAGCTAGTCGAAGGATGAGCGGAACCCTTGGAGCACAAGTACCTACCCGCTCATGCTGAGCCCGTCGAAGCATGAGCGCGGCCTGGTCAACACATCGCTCGCTGAGCGGACACGCGACGTTAGCCGAACACCGACGATAGAAGAGAGCGACGAGTCATGCAGGGATTGATGATGGGCTTCGAGGTACTGCAGCCCTCGAGCCTCGCCGAGGCGGTGGCGCTGCTCGACCGGCACGCGCCCGACGCCCGCCTGCTGGCCGGTGGCACCGACCTGCTCATCCTGCTGCGCTTCGGCAAGATCGAGCCGCACTACGTCATCGATCTCGATGGCGCCGCGGAACTCAAGTATCTGCGCTTCGACCCGCGCCATGGGCTGCGCATCGGCGCCATGGCGAACGTCACCCAGGTGGAGCGTTCGGCAGACGTCGCGGCGCACTACCCGGCCTTGATCGAGGCGGCGGTCGAGCTGGGCTCGCGGCAGATCCGCAACTCGGCCACGGTCGCCGGGAACATCTGCCACTCGTCGCCGTCGGCCGAGTTCTCGCCCCCGTTGATCGCCTTGGGTGCCGCGGCAATGTTGGTCGGCCCAGGCGGTGAACGACGAGTCCCGCTGGAGGAGTTTTTCCTCGGTCCGGGCAAGAACGTGCTGCAGCGCGGCGAGGTGCTGCGCGAGATCCACGTCCCTCCCCGAACGGCGCGCAGCGGGACCAGCTACGAGTGCCTGAAGATTCGCAAGCTCATGGACATCGCCGCGGTGAACGCCGCGGCGACGATCCAGCTCGATGCATCCGGCGCCGTCTGTCAGGACGTGCGGATCGCGCTCGGCGCGGTCGCGCCCGTGCCGTTCCGCGCCACCACGGCCGAGGACGCCTTGCGCGGTCGCCCCGTCGACGCCGCCGCCCTCGACGAGGCAGTGCGCCGGGCATGTGATGACGCCCGGCCGATTGCCGACGTGCGGGCGACGCGCGAGTATCGTCAGGCGATGGTCGAACAGATGACGCGCCGGGTTCTGCAGAAGGCGCTGCGGCGCGCCGCGGAAGGAGCGATCTGATGCTGGACGAGCGCACGCGCAGCGCCCGAGTTGGCGACCGCGTCCCCCGTATCGACGGCGTCGGCAAGGTCACCGGCTCCGCCCTCTACGGCGTCGACGTCAGGCTGCCGCGGATGCTGCACGCCAAGATCCTGCGCAGCCCGTACCCGCATGCGCGGATCACGCGCCTCGACACCAGCCAGGCGGAGGCGCTCGAGGGCGTGCGCGCGGTCGTCACCGCCGCGGATACGCCGCACATCGCGTTCGGGTTCTGTAAGGTCCACCATCAGAAGTTCGCCGACATGCTGCCCCTGGCGGCCGAGCGGGTCCGCTACCTCGGCGAGGAAGTCGCGGCCGTGGCGGCGGTCGACGAGGACACCGCGCAGGCGGCGCTGGAGCTGATCGAGGTCGAATACGAGGAGCTGCCGGGCCTGTTCGACCCGCAGGACGCCATGCGGCCGGATGCGCCGCAGCTGCACGCCGGCATCGAGCGCAACGTCCTCGATCACGTCCTGATGGAGAACGGCGACGTCGCCGCCGGCTTCCAGCAGGCGGACGTGATCGTGGAGGGCTCGTTCACCACCACGCCCGCCAGCCAGGTGTGCTTGGAGACGCAGCAGTCGGTCGCGCAGTGGGACGCCAGCGGACGCCTGACGGTCTGGGCGTCGATCCAGATGCCGTTCCTGATGCGCGAGCACCTGGCCGCGACGCTCGGCATCGAGGAGAGCCGCGTGCGCATCATCCGCACCGCCATCGGCGGCGGCTTCGGCAAGCGCATGGAAATGCACGCCGCCGATCCGATCGCCGCGCTGCTGGCGCGCAAGGCCGGTCAGGCGGTGAAGATCGTCTATTCCCGCCAGGAAGAGTTCCTCGCCACCCGCTGCCGCCATCCCTTCCGCCTGCAGACGCGCATCGGCGCCAGGCGCGACGGCACGCTCGTGGCCCTGCAGATCAACGCCGTCACCGACTGCGGCGCGTACGCGAGCCAGGCGCCCGGGGTGACACGCGTCGCGGGCGGCAACGCGATGACCCTCTACCGCTGTCCGAACGTGCGCTACGAAGCCGACGTCGTCTACACCAACAATCCGCCCGGCGGGGCGTTCCGCGGCTATGGGAACCCGCAGGGCAACTTCGCGCTCGAGTCGACCATGGACATGCTGGCCGAGCGGCTCGGGATCGACCCGGTCGAGCTGCGCCTCAAGAACGGCGTGCGGCCGAACAGCCTGAGCAACCTGAACCAGAACATCACCACCTGCGGGCTGCGCGAGTGCGTCAGCGAAGTCGCCGAGAGGCTCGGCTGGCGGGAGCGCCGCGCCGAGCGCCCGACAGCGGTGGACGGCAAGGTCCGCGGCATCGGCCTGGCCTGCGCGGTGAACGTCGGCGGCGGGGCGCGCGACCTCGGCAACAGCGACGGCTGCGGCGCCTTCGTCAAGATCGAGGATGACGGCGGGGTCATGCTGATCACCGGCGGCCAGGAGATCGGCACCGGCGGCAGCACGATGATGGCCCAGATCGTCTCGCAAGAGCTCGGCGTTCCGATCCAGCGCATCCAGGTGTTGAACAACGACACCGACGTCATGCCGTGGGACATCGGCTGCCACGCCCAGCGCAACGCCTTCGTCACCGGCAATGCGGCCAGGCTGGCGGCGGGCGACGCGCGCGAACAACTGTTCGCGGGCGCGGCCAAGCAGCTCGAAGTCGGACCCGAAGACCTGGTGGCGCGCGACGGCCGGATTCTCGTCAAGGGCGCCCCGTCGAGGAGCATCTCGATCGCCGAGGCGGTGAAGAAGCTGCACTACAGCCAGGGCGGCACGGCGATCCTCGGCCGCGGCTACTACGATCCGCCGACGGTGCCCACCGACCCGCGCGGCAAGGGCAACAAGAGCGCCGCGTACTCGTACGCCTGTCATGGGGTCGAGATCGAGGTCGAGCTCGACACCGGGCGCATCAAGGTCCTGCGCGTGGCGACCGCGCACGACTGCGGCAAGGCCATCAACCCGCTCGACGTCGAGGGGCAGATCGAGGGCGGTGTCGCGCAGGCCCTCGGCTGGGCGCTGACCGAGGAGCTCGTCTGGCAGAACGGCAGGACGCTGAATCCCGACCTGTTGGACTACAAGGTGCTCACCTCGCTCGACGTCCCCGAGATCGAGGTTGTGCTGGTCGAGACCGCCGACCCGGAAGGGCCGTTCGGCGCCAAAGGCGTCGCCGAGATCGCCATCGTGCCGACGGCCGCCGCGGTCGCCAACGCCATCCACCACGCCACCGGAATCCGCCTCACCACCCTGCCGTTCTCGCCGGACAAGATCCTCGCCGGCCTGCGCGGGCGGTAGTGGCACCGTCGATCCGTCGTATCTCGTCACCGAACTGATGACCCCCACAGAGGAACACCGATGAACACGGATTCGGCAGTGCCTTGGCCGCTCCGAGCCGTGCTCACCGGTGTTCCTCTGTGGCGTTCATCCCCGACTTGAACACTGCGAACAGGAGGCATGGAAGTGGGAGCTGAGGAGATTCGAGACAAGGTCCTGAGCCGCGTTCGCGCGGACGTGGTGCTCGACTATGCGCGCGAGCTGGTGACCCGGCCGTCGGAGAATCCGCCCGGCACGTACGAGGACATCGCCGGCTGGGTGCACGAAGAGTTCCGCCGCATGGACCTGCAAGGGGTCAAGACCATCGAGGGCGAGAAGGGGCGGATCAACGTCGTCGGCAAGATCGCCGGCAAGGATCCATCCGCGCCGCGCCTGTGCCTGGCCTCGCACACCGACACCGTCAAGGTCGGCGACCCCAGCAAGTGGACGCATGGCCCGTTCTCGGCCAAGATCGTCGATGGCGTGATGTGGGGTCGCGGCATCGCCGACTCCAAGGGGATGCTGGCCGGGATGATGGCGGCGACGCGGGCGATCCGCGAAACCGGCCTCCAGCCGCAGGGCGATCTCTTTCTCTGCGCCTACGTCGACGACGAGACCGCCGGCCCCATGGGCTTGCGCCACGTCTTCAACGAGGGACACATCCAGACCGAGAACCTCATCCTCGGCGAGGCGACACAGTTCGAGATCCAGTACGTGTTCAAGAGCCGCATCTGGTTCGACCTCGAGACCGTCGGGCGCTCCGCGCACGGCGCCTTCCCCGAGCGCGGCATCAACAGCATCGACAAGGCGGTGAGGGTGATCGAGGCCATCCGCGCCATCGACCTCGGCAGCCACCCGGCGCTCGGCAAGGGCACGATCAACGTCGGCAAGATCCACGCCGGCGAGCAGGTGAACGTCGTGCCGCGCACCTGTACGACCAGCTTCGACCTGCGCTGGGGTCCGCCGACCACCAGCGACCAGGTCCGCCAGCTCGTCGCCCGGGCGCTGGAGAAGGCGAAGGCCGAGGACCCTGAGCTGGAGATCGGTGAGATGAAGGTCACCGAGATCCGCGAGCCGCTCGAGTTCCCGACCGACTCGCCGTTGGTCCACGCCATGAAGCAGGCCGGCCGCGACGTGCTCGGACGCGAGATCGGCCTCGGCGGCTGGTACTCCAGCGGCGAGCTCTGGCCGGTGGCGGACGCCAAACACATCAAGTACGGCGCCGTGATCGGCCCGGGAGAGCCCTGGCAGGCGCACGCCTACGACGAGCAGGTCCCGGTGGACCAGCTGGTGGACGCGGCCAGGATCTACGCCCTCTCGGCCGTCAACATCGTTTTCCCGCGCGGCAACGGCCGCTGAGCATGCGGCGCACATCTCGCAAGTGAGAGGAGCTGATCACATGACCAGACTCGTCGACCTGTCGTATCCCTGGGGCGCCGACACGGCCCCCTTCATGGGGCTGGACTTCCCGCAGGTCGAGGTGACGCATCGGTTCGCCAGCCACAACACCTACATGACCCGCGTCTCGACCGGCATGCACTGCGGCACGCATATCGACGCCCAGAAGCACTTCATCGAAGGCGGGGACGACATCGCCAGCCTGTCGCTCGACACCCTCTACGGCGAGGGAGTCATCGTCGACATCAGCGACCAGGTGGGCGAATGGGACGTCATCACGCCCGAGCACCTCACCAAGAAGGCCGACATTCGGCCCGGCGACATCCTCGTCTACTACAGCGGCTGGTCGCGCTACTACCAGTACGGCAAGACGCCGGACGAGAAGAAGTACATGTTCTATCAGCCGGGCGGCGGGCCGGAGCTGGCGCAGTGGATCGTCGACATGAAGTTCAAGTGGACGGCGGTCGACACCTGCACGCCGGACCACCCGATGTGGAATGCCCCGTTCCGGCTGCGCCGCCCCGACCTGGTCGCCGAGTGCGAGCGCCGCCTCGGCGTGCCGATCGAGGAGGCCTTCCCGATCAAGCACCTGGCCTGCATGCACACCCTGCCCTTCGCCGCCGGCATCGTGCACGTCGAGAACATCGGCGGCGACATCGAGACCCTGCTCAATCGCCGCGTCACCATCGGCGCCTTTCCCTGGAAATTCGTCGGCGGCGACGCCTGTATCTGTCGCGTCGTGGCGTTCGTCGACTGATGAAGGTAGGTTGTTACGTTGTTAGTTGTTAGATCCTCCCCCCTCCGCCTTCTGACTAACAACTAACAACCTAACAACGTAACAACCTGAGCCATCATGATCGACCTGCTCCTGCGCACCGCCCGCGTCGAGGATGGCGCCGAGACCTCGGATATCGGCATCGAGGCAGGCCGCATCGTCGCCCTCGGCCGGCGCATCGACCTGCCGGCGCGGCGCGAAATTCCGCTCGCTGGGCGGGTGGTCATCCCCGGCTTCGTCAACCCGCACGTGCACCTGGACAAGGCGTTCGTCGGCGGCCTCGCTCCCTCGGGGATCATGCTCGAAGGGGTGGCGCGCGGCCGGGAGCTGAAGGCGGCGTACAGCCGCGAGGACATCAAGCGGCGGGCGCGGCGCGGGCTCGAGCTGGCGATCCGCCACGGCGTGACGGCGATCCGCTCCCCAGCCGACGTCGACCCGATCGTCGGCACCTCATGCGTCGAAGCCCTGGCCGAGCTGCGCGAGGAGTACCGCGGGCGGCTCGACTTGCAAGTGCTGGCCTTCCCGCAGGAGGGGTTCCTGGGCGTCGAGGGCATGCACGCGCTGCTCCGCCGCGCCGTCGAGGTCGGCGCCGACGTCGTCGGCGGCCGGCCGCACGGCGACCCGCCGGAGGCCTTGGACTACGATCGCCACATCGCCGACGTCTTCGCCATCGCCGATGGTCGGCCGATCGACATGAGCGTCGATGCGCTCTTCCCGCCCGAGCCCTTCGACCCGTTCTCGCTCGGCGTCTACCGCCTCGCCGAGGCCGCCATCCGCTGCGGATATCCAACCGGCCGGATCACCGCTCACCACGTGCTGGCGCTGAGCGCCGTCGATGCGGAGGCCGCTGCCCCCATCGTCGAACGGGTGCGGCAGGCGAACCTCAACATCGTGACTCTGCCGACCAGCAATCTGTTCACCGAAGGGCGTACCGACGCCAAGAACCCGCGCCGCGGCCTGACGCGGGTCAAGGATTTTCTTCGCGCCGGCGTCAACCTCGCCTTCGGCACCGACAATCTCGACGACACCTACCTGCCCTTCTCCAACATCGACCCGCTGCTCGAAGCCCATGTCTGCGCCGTCGCGGCGCACCTCGGCACGGTCGACGAGCGCCGGGCGCTGATGCGCATGGCGACGCACAACGGGGCCAGGGTGCTGGGGATCGAGGATTACGGCCTCGCCGTCGGCTGCCGCGCCGATCTGGTCGTGCTCGACACCGCCGACTATGACGCCATCATCGGTACGCGGCCCGAGAAGCTGTATGTGATCAAGGACGGCGCCGTCATCGTCACCAACCGCACCGTGACGGAAATCCACCGCGGCGCAGCATGACGTTCCAGCCCGCCGTCTCGGGCGCCTGGCGACGCGGTTTCCCGCACACCGCCCGGCGAGATTGACCGGTTCGCTCGCTCGCGTATATGTGCTTCACGCGTTATCCCTCTCGTCGATGACGCGACCCATCGGGCTGTCCGGTGAAGGCGAGATTGAGACCGCGCACTGCGCCAAAAAACAGGAGGAACAGGGGATGAGACGAATGGTGGCAGTCAGTGCCTGTCTGTCGGTGCTCGCCGGCTGTGCGACCCAGCCGGCGTGGCGGCCGACGGTCGATACCTTCAACAACAACTCGCGCAACCAGTATCTGAGCGGAGACATGGAAGAGTGTCGGATCCTGGCCCAGCGAGTCTCGGGCCACGCGCCGACCGAGGCGGTGAGCGGCGCGGTCACCGGCGGCCTGGTCGGAGCGGCGGCCGGGGCCGCGCTCGGCGCGGCCTTCG
>CAYYWP010000043.1:0-24700 GCA_964475125.1 uncultured Binatia bacterium (SeqCode)
TCAACTGGGGAAATCCAATCGCCGTCGATGGGGAGATGTAATTGTCGCTCAGCAGCCACAGGCTTGGGATGATCAAACACCTCGCCCATCTCCATGCGTCCGAGCTCAACCGTCCCCTGTTCATTGATGAACTCGGTCTCGGTCCAGATGGACTTGGCCTTGGTAGTACTCTTTCGAGACTTCTCGTAGATGTTCCACTGGCCATCACGTCGCTTCTTGGCCACCAGTACGGGTGACTTGGCTTCCAGATCGCACTTACCGACCTTCTCGGTTCCCCACCTCCAGCAGCCTTCCTCTCCCTCGCTGTTGAGCGGGACGACCTTGATGCAATCGGCACCTTCGATGCGAACGAGCGACACGCGCGAATATCCGCATTCATCGATGGATTTGGGCAGCACGTAAATCGGATAGAACAAATTCGGGCGATTGAACCGCCCAAATTTCGGGTTCCGATTGCGGAGTTCCCACAGGTCAAACGGACCCATCGAGTCGTTGAATGGCAGTGCGTCAGCCGCTTTTTCAAGCTCGTTCAGTTCGAGGTCGTCTCCCTTTGAATAAAGAACCAGAAACTCATGGGTCTTCGCGATTTGCTTGTAGGTCTGTCCGCGCTTGTTTGACTGCACGATAACTTGCGCTTGGAACTGTTCTTCGCCGAACACCTCGTCAAGAATGCGCCGAAGGTTGCCTACCTCCGTATCGTCAATTGACACGGCAATGATGCCGTCGCTGGCCAATAATGTGCGCGCGAGCTTGATTCGGGGATACATCATGTTGAGCCAGGTTGTATGGAATCGGCCCGAAGCCTCGGTGTTGGATGAGATCTTGAAGCCTTCTTCATTCACTTGGCCGGTATAGCGGAGATAGGTCGACAGGTTGTCGTCGTACTTGTCGGGATACACAAAGTCGTTGCCCGTGTTGTATGGTGGGTCGATGTAGATGAGCTTCACCTTCCCCGAGTAGCTCTTCTGCAGGAGCTTGAGCACCTGGAGGTTGTCCCCCTCGATCATCAGGTTCTGTGTGGTGTCCCAGTCGACGCTGTCCTCGGGGCAGGGGCGCAGCGTGCCGTTCGAAGGCGTCAGCGCCAGTTGCCGAGCGCGACGCTTGCCGTGCCAGTTGAGGCCGTACTTCTCCTCCCCTTCGTCCATCGCCCCGCCGAGGAGTTGCTTGAGCACGTCGAAGTCGAGTTCACCTTCTGTGAACGCTTCGGGGAACAGCGCCTTGAGCTGCTCGACGTTGCCCGCCAGAACATCGGCGGATCGGGTCTCGGGGTCGTTGGCGGTCAGCTTCTTCATCGCATCCTCGAAGGTCACAGTTTGGCTCGGACGGCAGAGTGTTCGGCCTGCACGCGTTTGATTTCCAGATTCAGCGCCACCTGTCGCGCCACTTGACGTTCCTTGCCGGCCGCGGCCCGCAGCTTGGCGAGCTGCGCATCGAGTCGCGCACATTCGGCAAGGGCCGCTCGGCGCGAGGCGGCCATCTCAGGCGATGACGCAACGGTGAACGTCCCGGTCACTTGGGCCGCAAGTAGCGCCACGACGGTGTCCATCCAGCCCTGGTAGAGCGCAAACAGGTCAGCGCGCGGTTGCCGGGCAACAGCGATCTCGCTAGCGAAAGCTGCCCCCACGCCTGGGCCAGCAGCGACAGCAGGGTCGGCAACGACCAGAGCTCCATCAAGCACCGTCGCTCCCGCCTCCCCCTGCGAGCGACGCTTGTGGGCGAGCGAGATCGTCAGCGCGTCGCCCTGCGTGGCGATGAGCATCACGGGGTACGGGACCGCGCGGTGGATGAGTTCGGCAAGCCTTGCTGTTTGCGCCGTGGCGCGGAGCACGGCCCTGAGGACCGCGATCTCGAGGTACTCGCGCGTGCCGTCGCGAAACTCGGGGACGCCTATGGTCGTGGGCTTGAGGGCGGCCAGCCACAAGACCTCCTCGATGCCCTCGTTGATCTTGCGCTTGTCGGCGGCCGTGGGCGCGCCGTTCTCCACCAAGAGCTTCTTCGGTACGCGTTGGTCGACTCGCGCGCTCGGAGGCATGTCGAGCGCGGCGATCACGTCTGCCTCGTTCATAGTGTCGCCTCCGGCAGGATGACCAGGAACGCCACGACCTCGAAGTCGTTGATCCCGGCGAACTCCCCCTTGAGCGCGTGGGTGCCGCCCGGCGTGAAGAGGCTGGCGACAGCTCGCTCCTCCGTCTTGCCAACGACCGAGGCGACCGCGGCGGCAAGCAGCCGCTGCGCGTGCTGCATGTCTTCGCCTTGCCGCGTGGCCTTGTCGAAACGTGCACAGGCCGCGGCGTCCGGCAGGTCGCGCCCGACGCAGACGCGCTTGAGCCGATCGAGGATCTGCTTGGCCTGGGGGAACGGCAGCAGCACGGCGCCGTCGTCGGCAACGTGAACGAGATAATGCGGAGCAAGGGGGTAGCCCGGCTCGAACGCACGTCGGGCGGCGTCGCCCTCCGCCCGCAGGCAGAAGATGATGCCCGGTGGCACGTCGACATCCGAAGTGGTCGTGACGGCAGATGTGCCGAGAGGCAGGCGCTCAAGCACGCCCGGATGAGCTCGGATGTACTCGGCGAGGTCGATCCGAAAGTCGGTGAGCGTGAGGTCGGCGATCGACACGCCCGTGGAGAGATCTTCCAGGTCGATGACGGCGTCTTGCAGCTTGAGCAACTGCTTCCGCCGATACTCGAGGTCGTTCATCTGGTTGCCGGACTGCTGCTCGATAAGGTTCTCCTCGCCGGTGGCCGAGATATCGAGCAACACCATGCGGCCGCTCACGCGCTGCTCGAGGCCGATGTATTCCTCCAGCTCCATGTTGGGCCAGAAGTTGATGAGCTGGATTCGTTCGTTGGGGGAGCCGATGCGGTCGATGCGGCCGAAACGCTGTATGATGCGGACCGGGTTCCAGTGGATGTCGTAGTTGATGAGGCAGTCGCAATCCTGGAGGTTCTGGCCCTCGGAGATGCAGTCGGTGGCGATGAGCAAGTCGAGGTCACCTTCGCCCGCGAAGTCGTCCGGCCTCTCCTTTGCGCGCGGAGCGAACGCCGTGAGGATCGAGGCGAGGTCTTTTCGTAGGCGGGGCAGCGTCGTCTGGTTGCTGCCTGTGCCCGTGACCAGCGCCGCTTCGAGACCAAGAGTCCGCTTGCCCCACGGGGCGAGCTGCTCGTAGAGGTACCGAGCCGTGTCGGCGAACGCCGTGAAAACGATGACCTTACGGTTTCCGGCGTTGATCGGGTTCCGGCACTTGTGCTCGATCACCTCGCGCAGCGCCGCGAGCTTGGCGTCGCGACCTGCGTCCACCTGGCGTGCCGCAGATACGAGCGTAGCGAGACGGTTACGGTCCTCGATCAGGTCCTGCTTCCAGCGAATTAGATCCACGTCTTTCAAAAGGACTTTGACCTTGCGCCCGACCAACAGGGTCTCGACGCCGGGATCCTCGATGTCTACATCCTCGATCTCGATCTCCTCCACGGACTCGGGCTGCTCTTCGATGCGCGCCAACGTGGCTTCTACGTCACGCAGCTGCCGCTCGACGGTAAGCACGAACGAAGGAACGGCGCTCTCCATGCGCTTGAGAACATTGACGCGCATCAGGTGAATCAGACTTTCCTCGCGGTCGACCTGCCTGAAGAAGCCGGTGCCACCCTTGACCTCGGTGCTGTACTTCCTGTCATACGCCTCCTGCTTGTGAGGCAGCACGTAGCGCAGGGGTGCGTACGACGAGAGATTGAGGCGGCGGATCTCCAGGTTGATCTCCCGGATGGACTGGAACTCGCCGGCGCTGTCCACGTCGGCCTTGATGTTGATGGGTTTGAGGCGTGTGGGAAAGCGGCCAGTCTCGCTGATCCCGTAGTACTTCTCGACATGCTTTCGCGAGCGCGCGATGGTGAGAAGGTCGAGCAGCGTGAAGTAGTCAAAACCGAGCATATCGACCAAGCGGGCTGGCGTGCGCTCGGCGTCGTCGAGATCGAGCCACCGATTGAACTGCTTCTGCGCAAGACGCGTGGTGCTGTCGATGCTGCCAATGCCGTGGTCGATCAGCGTTGTGTCGTCGCCTTCGGTGGCGAAGGCGATCTGGTTGCGAAGGTCGGCCATCCGGTTGTTGACTGGCGTGGCCGAGAGCATGAGCACGCGCGTCTTGACGCCCTCCTTGATGATCTTGCGCATCAAGCGGTCGTAGCGAGTCTCGCTCCCCACGCGTGGCGTCTTCTTGTTACGGAAGTTGTGCGACTCGTCGATGACGACGAGGTCGTAGTTGCCCCAGTTGACGTGCGAGAGGTCGATGTCGCCGGACAAGCCGCCGTCGCGCGACAGGTCGGTGTGGTTCAGGACATCGTAGTTGAAGCGATCGGGCGCCAGGAAATTGCGCCGGTCATTCGCTTTGTAGAGCGTCCAGTTGTCGCGCAGCCTCTTGGGAACCAGAACGAGCACGCGATCGTTGCGGAGCTCGTGGTATTTGATGATCGCGAGCGCCTCGAAAGTCTTCCCGAGACCGACGCTGTCTGCGATGATACAACCGCCGAACCTCTCGAGCTTGTCGATCGCGCCGACTACGCCGTCGCGCTGGAATTTATAGAGTTTCTTCCAGACCACAGTGTTGCGAATGCCTGTGGCTGACTTGACAACTTGCTCCTCATCGAGCGCATCACCTCGCCCACCAAAGAGGTGATGGAGGATGACGGCATAGGTAGAAAAGGGCGACCCATGCGCTGCCAGCGAACGCAAAGCATCGATGAGTCCCTGCTTGTCAGCGTCCTGCGCTTTGAGAGATGCCCACTGCGAGTCGAACCAGGAACTCAGCAGCCCCGCCTCCTCGGTGGTCTCGGACGCCTGAATCAGGCTCAGCGGGTTGCCGGGTGTGATCCCGAGCCCATCGGTCGTCAAGGCGAAGGAACCGAGCAAGGCCTGCTTTGGAGCGGACGCCCCATCGCGCAGAACCATCGCACCCTGGGGTACCGGACCGTGAGCCCGACGCGCTTCGACTTTTCGTTCGATCCAATCCGCACACCGTTTGGCATGCCAACGCGTGTGCAAACGGTTACGCGCCGCCCGATCCGCGACCGTCCCGAGGAGCTCTAACTCGGCCCCCTCAGGTGGTAGCACCAGGCGCGTATTCGCCAATTTGGAAAGTTCTTGAGAGACCTCGGAGAAGGCGAACAGTGACAGAGACATCGTGACCACATCGAGCTGGTTGCCCGGCGTTAGCCATGGGCGAATGAGATCGATCACCCGTTCCGTTCCGGTGTTGCGAATGATCTTCATTCTATGGCTCTCCCCCGTGGTGGCGACCCCAAACTGAGTCCCTCACTTCTTAGAACGAGACCTAACCGACCAAAGGTCGGGAGCGCGCTTCGCGAGTTCAGCCTCAACCAAGCCGACCACCCAGCTCTGCTCCGTCGTTCCCTCGCGGACGCAGAACATCTTGACGGCCTTCTTCAGGTCGGCGGCGACCCGAACGTGAATCTGAGAACCCTTGGTTGATTCCGCGGCCATACAGGCGTCTCCCTACTGTTCGGCGTCGAGCTTCGAGCGTGGTACCTTGTTACCAAGCGAGCATCAAGTCAAACGCACCGATGTGGGACAGCCAATGGCGATGACCGCTCCGGCTCCAGAGGGGGGGTAATCAATGATTGAACTACGCAGGACGTCCGGCGTTCGGGTACAAAGCACGGCATCGGAATCGGATGCCTTATGGACGTTGCGATACGCTTTGCTGATGTGCTTCGAAAGCTCCAGGCCGCTCGGCTTGCCGAGGCGGAAGCACTGGGCGACCTCGCGGCCGTGCTGAGCAGCGGCGGGTCCGCGCCGCTGCCGCTGCTGGCCGCGGCGACATCGCAGATGAACGGCGAGCCGTGCTATCTCTCGGCGAAGCAGCTCGCAGAACGTATCCCGTACACGGAGGCCACGATTCGCAACATGGTCAGCAGCGGAGAGCTCGTCGAAGGTCGGCACTACTTCAAGCGCCGCCGCCGCGTCATGTTCTCCTGGCAGGCGATGCGAGACTGGGTCGAGCAGCAGTCGATCGCCGAGACGGCCGCTCTTCCCCTGGTGAGGAATCGACGCAATGGGCATCCGGAGTAAATCGGGCAAGTTGTTTCTCGACTTCCGCTGGAAGGCGCGGCGCTGCCGCGAGTTCACCGGGCTCGAAGATACGCGCGAGAATCGGCGGCGGGCCGAGGCCTTCTATTCGGTGATCCAGGGCGAGATCGCCCTCGGCACCTTCGACTACCGCAAGCACTTCCCCAACGGCGCACGCCTCGCCGACTTCTACCCCGACGACGTCCTCGTGCAGCGCGGCCAGGTGCCGATAGTCGGCGACTACCTCGACGACTGGCACAAGCGGCGCTCGCCCTTTCTGCCCGACGGGAAGGTTGCCGACGGCGCCGACCTGCATCCCTCGACGTGGATGCACGACGAGTCGGTCATCCGCTGCCACCTGAAACCGGCCTTCGGCGAGCTGCGCCTGAACCAACTCACGACGGCGCGCTGCAAGGACTTCCGCAAGAAGCTCCAGGACGACGAGCTGTCCGGCAAGACGGCCGGGAACATCCTCGGCATTCTGCACAAGGCGATGGCCGACGCCGTCGAAGACGGCCTGATCGACACCAACCCGGTGCCGAAGCTGACGCGCCGGCGCCGCAAGGCGCTGATGCGCTCGAACTCCGATCCCCTGACCGTGGACGAGGTGAAGCTCTTCGTCGACGCCGTGCCGGTTTGGTACCGCGACCTCTACGACGTCTGGTTCCGGCTCGGCTGGCGGCCGTCGGAGATTCTGGCGATCCGCTTCGACTGGCTCGACTTCCACCGGCAGACGGTCCACATCAAGCGCGGTCGCATTGCCCGTTGGGGCGGCGTCGAGGCGCCGCCGAAGACCGGCGAGCGCGAGGTCGACTGCCGCTACGACCCGGCGATCTTCGCCACCTTGCGCCGGCTGAAGCGGCGCTCGATCCAGACCGGCAAGCGCGACTTCGTCTTCACCGACGAAGACGGCCATCCCCTCTCGCAGGAGCGGCTGCACAAGAAAATCTGGCTGCCGACGCTGCGGAAGATTGAGCTGCGGGCGCGCGGGCAGTACAACATCCGCGACACCTTCATCAGCTTGGCGTTGTCGGCCGGCGAAGACCCCGGCTGGGTCGCGCAGGTGTGCGGCACGTCGGAGCGGATGATCTTCGAGCACTACCGCAAGTTCATGAAGAACCTGCGGCGCGAAGACGGGCGGCGGATCGCCGGTTTGTACTGGAGCCCGGGGACTGATGGGCACCGGATGGGCACCGAGGAGCCCAAGAAAATCGTAAGTGCTGGAAATTCCAGCCGGAAAGGAGTGGAGGCGGGGGGAATCGAACCCCCGTCCGGAAGTGATCGACGCTAGCGTCTACGTGCGTAGCCAGGCGTTTTGATCTCGCCGCCGCCACTCCCGCCGGCGGGATTGGGCGGCGGCCAGCTCGCGCGGTTTTCGTCCCCGGCCTACGAGCATCGGCCAGGGCTTATCCCGATTTGTGACGCCTGGGTCCGGCCCTACGGGCGCGAGCCGGTCAGACGCCGGCTGTTGTTAGGCAGCCAGAGCGAACGAATCGTCTGCGTTTAGTTTTCGCAGCCTGGGTTTTGGCGGGCCCCAAGTACCCGTTACACGCAACTATCGCTTCACGACCTCCGTCGAACCCAGATCGCCCCCGTAACGGAACGTGCGCCGACCGTAACCCCGCCCGGTGCGAGGCGCAAGGGCGCCGACCTGGCCGGCCGCCGTTTCGGCCCCGGTAACGACGTTCGCGCCCAGCCAACGCATCCAGGTCGTGAGGGCGTGTACGACGCGCCCGTATTCCGGGGAGCGAGCCATGGCGAGCCGACTGATTGCCGATCGGGCGGGGTTGTTCACCTGTGAGCTGGAAGTCAGCGCCGCGGCCTTGCGCAGCGCGCTGGAGCACGAGCGCGCCGACGAGCTGCTGCGCTGCGCCATGATCACCGCGCTGGCGGCGCTGGCCCAGGAGGGACCGTGGCCGGAGCGAGCCTTCGACCTGCTCAGCCGGCTGATGGTCGACATGCGCGCGGACGCCCTTACCGGCGAGCCGTGTTGAGGGACGCGGCGTCGGCGGCCCGCGGTCGTCCAAGTCGGCGGGCGCCCGCGGCGGGCCCGGTTCAGAGCTCGATCTGAATCTGCGCACCGAGCACCAACGCGTCGGGAATGTCACCCGTACCGCCGGGGCGGATGACGTACTGCAGGTTGGGTTCAAACTCGAACCACGGGGTCACCTGGATGGCGTACGACCACTCGAGCACCATCTCGAAGTCCTGCAGCGGCAGGCCGGCGGCGCGCTGGGCATCGCGCAGGGCGCTGGAGAAGCTGCCGTACACGATGCCGAAGAGCAGCGCGTCGTCCGGACGCGACTCGAGAGGCCCCTGCACGACCACCCCGGCGTCGAAGAAGAAGGGGAACGGGTTGACCTCGGTCGCCGGCGCCCCGACCACGGCAATGAACGGTGTGACGCCGCGCCCCGCATCGGGCGAGCCGAAGCGCAGGAGCTGCTGATCGGCGGTGGCGTAGATGCCGCCGTTGCCGTGCACCAGGCCGGCCATCGAGTCGGAATCGAATTGCTCCGCGAAGCGCTCGAAGCGGCCGCTGTGGTAGTAGCCGCCGATGCCGTAATGGCCTGGCAGCGCCGCCGGGCCGTCGCCCCACTGCAGCTCGTACTCGGCCTCGGCGGCGACCAGGAGGCCGTCGTTGAAGCTGAGATTGAAGTCCTCCCCGTCGGTCCGCGTGCCGTCCGGGTCGCCATCGTACACGCCGTGCTGCAGCTTCACGTCCGGACGCGGCCGCGCCCGGGCGCGCAGGCCGAGGGAGGTGTCGGGGTATTCGGTGAAGGGGACGTTGATGGCGAGCGCGCCGGGGTTGGCGTCGATGCCGCTGGTAACGAACGGGAGGTACAGCGCCGAGGCGGCGAAGTCATCTCCCACCGACATCCGCCCGAGGCGCAGATTCAGCCGATCGTCGAGCAGCGACTGCTGCCAAGCGAGGGTCTCCAGCCGCGTGTGGGGTTGGCAGCACACCTGAGCGACGTTGAAGACGTTGCCGATGTCTTGATCGGATAGGCTGTTGCCGGCGCGTGACGACATCGACACCTGCAGCTGCGCGCCGGGAATGCCGACCAGGCGGTCGAGGTCGAACACCAGCCCGGCGAAGATGTCGTGGAAGTAGCGCACCTTGTGATTCTTGCCCCCCACGGGGTTGCCGAGGATGGCAGCCGTGTAGGTGATCGTCGGCGTCACGCCAGCACCGCCCAGTCGTTGGCGCCAGCCGAACCAATCGCCCGTCAGCGTCTCGCCGTGGATCCAGCGTTGGAAATCGCGCCCGAACCCGGACGCGGACGTCGAGGGCGGATCTATCGTCGCGGCCTCCTCGGCCGCGGCCGGCGGATCCGCCGCTGGCGCCGGGGCCGGCGCCGATTGTGCGCCGGCGTGGCTCGCCAGCGCGAGGAGCAACGCCAGCGTCGCGCGGCAGTGTCGCCAACGCCTGCCGCAGGCGGCAGGCGAAGCGCATGCGGCGATGTCGCTCCGCTCGCGCCTTCGAGGACCGTAGTTCCCCATCCCGCGCCGCGCCACGTCCACTGCAACGTACCCTACTGCACCCAGGGAGCGGGAGCCACCGACGACCCGGTTGACAGGCCGGCGCGATTGGACGACGAGGGCGGGCGATGAGACCTGGGACAACGCCGCACAGCGCGCTCTGCTCGCCCGTCGACGGACTCAGGGTGAGCGGCACGCGCCGTGCGGCGTTGCGCCAGGCCAGGGCTTCGATCGGGCGGTAACGATACGGACGCGCGGGCGCGGAAATGGGGGGATGGGTGCCGGTGAACTCCGCCGCGGAGGCTGCGCTCGCCTCTTGGCAGCTGCCATTCTGGCCAGCCGTCTTCGCGGCGCTCGGCGCCGCCCTCTACCTGCGCGGCTGGCAGGCGCTGCGGGCGCAAGTACCCGACCAGTTCGGTACGCTTCAGCTCGTCGCCTACCTGGGCGGCCTGGCGGTGGTGCTGCTCGCCGTCGCCTCGCCACTGGATGCCTTCGCCCCGCTGCTGCTGCAGGTTCACATGCTGCAGCACGCCCTGCTCACCATGATCGCGCCGCCGCTGCTCTGGCTCGGCGCGCCGGCGCTGCCGCTGTTGCGCGGCCTGCCCGGCGACGTGGCGAAACGCGGCGTCGGCCCCTTCCTCGCCTGGCCGGCGCTGCGTCGCGCCGCGCGCGCCCTCGCACACCCGGTCGTCGGCTGGATGGCCCTGGCGCTCTGCATGGCCGTCTGGCACTTGCCCTATCCCTACGAGTTGGCGCTGCGCAGCCCGGCCTGGCACGACCTCGAGCACGCCTCGTTTCTCACCGCCGGGCTGCTGTTCTGGTTTCCGGTCGTTCAGCCGTATCCGAGCTCGCCGCACTGGCCGCGCTGGGCGATGATTCCCTACCTGCTCCTCGCCGATCTGCAGAACACGCTGCTGGCGGCGCTGTTCGCGTTCGCCGAGCAGCCACTGTACGCGGCCTACGCCAACGCCCCGCGCCTCGCCGGCCTCGATGCCCGCACCGACCAGGCGGCGGCGGGAGCGCTGATGTGGATCATCGGCTCGGCGGCGTATCTGGCCGCGGCGGGTGCGATCCTCGTCGCCTGGCTGTCGCGGCGCGGCGTGCGCCAGTCGAACCATGCGTTCGGCGCCGCCTTCAACTCCTCGGTAAGTCCGGGGATCGGAGTGGACGGGCCCGCCGAGCCGTCGGCGAGCTCTGGGCTTAACCCAAGCGCAGCCTCGAACCCTTCAACCAGCGTGCGGGTCGGATGGTGCGGGATGGATAGCGACACAAGCTCCGCCCCGCTCATGCTGAGCCAGTCGAAGCCTGAGCGCGGCCGTTTCCCGCCGGCGGTTGGACTCCGACCGACCACCGCGACGCCGGCGCGCAGCCGAACGCATGACCGGTTCGACCTGCTGCGCGTCCCGCTGCTCGGCGCGGCGCTGCGCTCGCTCGGCGTGCGCCGCGGCTTACAGCTCACGATGCTGCTGCTGGCCGCGGCGTTGATCGCCGACGGCCTGCTCGGCCCGCAGGTGAGCCCGCTCAACCTCGCCGGCGTCCTGCCCTGGACCTACTGGCGCGGGGCGGTGGTGATCGGGTTGCTGATTCTCGGCAACGCCTTCTGCATGATCTGCCCGTTCATGCTGCCGCGCGAGCTGGCGAAACGCCTGCTGCCCGCGGCGCGTGCCTGGCCGCGCCGGCTGCGCAACAAGTGGCCGGCGGTGGCGCTGTTGGTCGCCTACCTGTGGGCCTACGAGACGTTCGATCTCTGGGATCGACCGGCGCTGACGGCGGGGCTCGCCCTCGCCTACTTCGCCGCCGCCTTCGCCATCGACGGCCTCTTTCGCGGCGCCGCCTTCTGCAAGCACCTCTGCCCGATCGGACAGTTCCACTTCGCGCACGCCACCGTCTCGCCCTTCGAGATCCAGGCCCGCCACCCCGACGTCTGTCGCGCCTGCGCGACCCACGACTGCGTGCGCGGCAACGCACAGCGGCGCGGCTGCGAGCTCGAGCTGTTCATTCCCGAGAAGCGCGGCAACCTCGATTGCACGCTGTGCTTCGATTGCGTGCGCGCCTGCCCGCACGACAATGTCGGCCTGCAGGCGGTGCTGCCGGCAGCAGAACTGAGTCGCGACCCGCTGCGCTCGTCGCTGCGCCGCCTGTCGGAGCGCCCGGACATCGCCGCGCTGGCGCTGGTGTGCGTGTTCGGCGCTTTCGCCAACGCCGCCGGCATGCTCGAGCCGATGCTGGCAGCCGAACGCGCCGCGGCTGCGCGCTTCGGCCTGGAGGAGAGCGGCGCCCTCGGTGCCCTGGCGCTCCTGATCGCGCTGGTCGCCGTGCCCGCCGCGCTGGCGTGTGCCGCGGCCGGGCTGGCCCGCCGCCTGAGCGCGGCATCGCAGCCGCTGCGCACGCTGGTCTGTCGCGGCGCGCTCGCCCTGGTGCCGCTCGGCCTGGCGATGTGGAGCGCGCATTTCCTCTTCCATTTCCTGAGCGGCATCGGCAGCCTGGCGCCGGTCGTACAACGCGTCGCCGGCGACCTCGGCAGCGGCGCGCTGGGCGCCCCGGTGTGGGTGGCCTGCCCGACGCGCACGCCTGACTGGCTCACCGCGCTCGAGCTCCTCCTCCTCGGCACCGGGCTGGTGATCAGTCTGGTCGTCGGCTGGCGGACGGCGCTCGACCTCGCCGACGGGCGCGCCGGGCGCGCGCTCCGCCTCCAGGCGCCGTGGGCATTGGTCAGCCTGCTGCTCTGGATGGCCGGGGCCTGGATCGTTTTTCAGCCCATGCAGATGCGCGGCATGGTGCACTGAGGGCGGGTGAAACCGTCGTCCGGTCGATGAAGACGGCGCGTCGGTTCACCAGCCACAACACCTGGGCGGATTTTTTCATCGCCGCGCTGGCGTGGCTCGCCTCCGCCGGCGCCGTGCACGCCGACGGCGGCGTGGTGCGCGCGCGCCAGATCGCCGGCCCGTACACGGTGACCGTATTCAGCGCCCCCACTCCGCTGCGCGTTGGCCTCGTCGATATCAGCGTCTTCGTTCAGGATACCGACAGCAGTGCGGCGGTGCTCGATGCGGTCGTCGACGTGATCCTGGAGGCAGCCGGTCAACCGGCGCGGGTGCTGCAGGGGTCCGCGACGCATGCCAGAGCCACGAACAAGCTGCTCTACGCTGCGGAATTCCATCTGCCCGCCGCGGGGCGGTGGCGCGGCACGGTCACGATCCGCGCCGGCGGGAACGCTCACGCCGTGCCCTTCGAACTCGACACCGCGCCGGCGCTCCCGCCCGCTCTCGCGTCGTGGCCGTATCTGGCCGCTCCCTTCGTGGCCCTGGCGGTGTATGCGCTGAACCAATGGCTGGCGCGAGGCGCGGCGCGCGGCGACATCAGCTCGAGGCCACGATCGCCGGATTGGCATAAGGCAGGCGAAGAAAGCATGTCGTCTCTTTTCCTTTGATTTTGGCACTTGGTTCATGGTTTGGACTTCTGGGTTTGACGGCGCTCGCTCCCGCAGGATCAGGAGGTCGTGACATGGTGCAAGCGTGCAGGGCATGGCTCGGCGGCTCTCTTCTCGCCGTGCTGTTGGTGGGTTGCGACGGCAGCAACTTCGGGCCGGTTCCCACCGGAACTCCGACCTCGACACCAACTCCGACTCCCGCACCGGCGGCGTGCTCGGTAGGCGAAGTCGGTCCGGTGGTCATCACCACGGGCGGGGTGTGCGGCGGTGTCGAGACGGTTGCCGGGCAAGGCAACGTGAACCTGTACCTCGGCATTCCCTTCGCCGAATCCACCGCTGGCGCCAATCGGTGGCAGCCCCCGGTTCCCAAGGCCCCGTGGCAGGGCAACATTCGGGCCCTGCAGTACGGCGATATCTGCCCGCAGACCGCGACGGTGTCGGGGCTGCCGCCGACCAGTGAAGACTGCCTGTCGGTCAACGTCTGGTCACCCGTGGGCGCCTCCGGCCGGCCGGTGATGGTGTTCATCTACGGCGGCGCCTTCGTGGACGGCGCCAGCGCCATACCGATTTACGACGGCGCTTATCTGGCGGCGCTGCACGACACCGTCGTCGTCACCCTCAACTACCGCCTCGGCGCCCTCGGTTTCTTGGCCGGGATCGGCGGCTTGACCGGAAACTACGGCATCCTCGACCAGCAATTGGCCCTGCGATGGGTGCAAGACAACATCGCGGCGTTCGGCGGCGATCCCGCCAAAGTCACCATCTTCGGCGAGAGTTCCGGCGCGATGTCCGTCGGCCTGCACATGCTGTCGGCGCCGGCGAGCCGGGGCCTGTTCACCGCCGGGATGATGGAGAGCAATCCCCTGGGTCTCCCCTACAAGAGCATGGAGCAGGCCACCGCGATCGGGCAGGCGTTCCTGAACCTGCTCAAATGCAGCGACGTCGACTGCCTGCGCGCCGTGCCGGCGGACACCATTGTCGCCATGCAGGAGGACTCGTCGCTGGCCTTCTTTCTGTTCGTCTTTGGCCTCGATTCGCTGCTCATCTGGGCGCCGGTCGTCGACGGCACGGTCATCGCCACACAACCGGTGGCGGCCGCGATGGACGGCGGGCTCGACCGCCCCGCGCTACTCGGCACCAACCGCGATGAAGGGGTGCTCTTCATTTACGGCTCGTCCCAATTCGAAGGGCTCACCAAGCAGAATTACGAGATCTTGATGTGTGATGTCTTCGGCGACACCGACGGCTGTGAAGTCATCCAGGAGTACCCGGCGACCGACCAGACCGCCCAGGCCACACTGTCGCAGATGGTCAACGACTATCTGTTCTTTTGCGCCAATCAGTTCGTGGCGCGACTGGCCACGCCGTCTCCATACGCCTACCAGTTCACCCACGTGTCCTCGTTCAATATCTGGCCGCAGGTGCCACTATGCGCCACCAGCGTCTGCCACGGCGCGGAGCTTCCGTTCGTCTTCCGCACGCTGTCCTTCTTCATGCCGACGATGGGGGAGATTACGCTCTCCGACCAGATGGCGGCCTATTGGGGCAACTTCGGACAGCCGGGACACGACCCCAACGCCGGGCGGACGGTGCCGCTGCAATGGCCGCCGTTCACGCCGCAGGATGAGACGTACCTGATTCTGGACATTCCGCCGCACACCACTGAGAGCAGCAGCTTGCCGCACAAGTGCGACTTCTGGGACGGCATCGGCTATATCGTCAATCCGCACCAGCTCGACCGTCCACCCGGAAGGGGACCGGGAGGGAAGTGTCCGTCGGCGTGTTCCTGATTCACGGGAATAGCCCCTGGCCATCGGGGCTCGTGCGGTGACCCGACACAATCCGTCGTCTGTGTACTACCGTCGACGCCTCGGATCGGGCGCTGGCCTCATGCCGCCGGGCCCTGCACGGCTGTCCGAAGTCCGTCGGACAGGACCCGCTGCCAGACCGACGTCAACTGATCCGCATGGCGGCCGACGTCACACTTCCACGCGTTTTCGAGCCCCCGCCGGCGCATGTCTTCCGGATAGCCTTTCGCAATGATCGCGGGCAGTTCGTCGTACGAGCGAAACAGATAACCGCCTCCACCGAGAAACTCGCGCTGTGCGACGCGGCGGTGTGGCACCTCCTGCCAACAGATGCCGATGCCGCTCGCCTGAGCTTCGACGATCGAACAGGGCAGGCCCACCTCGTTGACATCGACGTCGGTGGGATAGATGAGCCAGTCATGGCAGCGGTAGACTGCCGGCATCTCCTCCGGCTCGACGTAGCGAATCGCAACCGGCCCGCCTCGGCTCCGATTGTAGCGCCGCAGCTCGGGTTCGCTATCGCCCTTCGCGTAGATGTCGAAGCTGTAGCCGTCGAGCACACCACTCGCGGCAAAATCCACGATGCGCTCGAAGGCTTTCTTAGCGGTACAGGAACCACAGGACAGTATGCGCCGCGTCAATCTCTGTGGGGCGGTATTGTGGAATCGGCCGACGTTGACGACCGGCCAGGCCGAGATGATCTTTTCAGCGGCGATCCCGGCCGCTTCGAACAGCCCGCGAAATTCGGGGAACACGAACAGGCCGCGACAGAACGGTGATCGCACGGCCTCGAACATGGCCTTCGCCTTCGACGGCCGGCTGGCGAGCTGCATGACGTCGAAGGAATGCGTGCGCAGCGTGAAGGGGATCCGGTGTTGTTCGGCGAGCTGGCGCAACAGCAACGAGGTCGCCAGATAGTGACCATGCAGCAGATCGGGGCGAAAGCGTTCGATTTCACGCCCCATGCGCCTGAGATAGTCGCGCTGCACGGGAGTCGCGAAGCTGGTGTCGACGCGTGAGAAATCACCCCAGTTCAGGCAGGCGCCCTGGTAGCGAATGGTCTTGTACGGCAGGTGGTTCCTGCGCGGCGTGTCGCCCTTGTCGTAGCTGTACACCTGCAGCCGGAATCGATCCGAAACGCTCAGCATTTCCTCGTGCATGTAGGTTTCGGAGTACTGGGGGTACTTGGCGATCAGGCATACGATTCGTGGCCTGGCATCTTCGCCCCGCCACCTCAACCAGTCAGGCAAGCGCATGGGCCTTGCCTCTGACGCAGTCCTGATAGTCGTCCGCGATGGGCATGAATTGCAGCGCGATCGGATCGTCGACACCGCCTAGCTCGGTAGGTCGACGCTCATCGGCACGATGTCGGCGTCACCTTGCAGCACGGAGCGGGCACGCTGTCTCGGTCACGCAAGGCGGCGGCAACGGCGCACCGCCCTCCACGGACGCTACGGCATGGGCGGGTTGCGTTGCAGCGGGTTGGCGATCAGCAGCTCGGCGTTGCGATCCGCCTCGGTGCCCAGGTTGACCGGCGGCGAGCCGAGCAGGAAGTCGTTCGCCCCCAGCTCACGGCTGATGCCGGCGATGTCGAGAATCGTGTACGGCGGCGCCTTGGCCGGGATCACCGTGCCGGCGTGATCGAGCGTGACGGCGAAGATCGACAGCGTGCCATCCCGGTTGTCGACGATCTCGACGCTGCGGGCTTGCTGGGGAAACTCGACCAGCGAGGCGGAGTTGATCTCCCAGAAGCCGCCGGTGCGATCCGCCGGATCCGGATGGGCGAAGATGCGGTTGTAGTGGTTGTGCCCGGTCACCCACAGGATGACGTTGGGAAACAGGTGCAGGAGCTGTTCGAACTGCGAGAAGACGATGCGCGGCACGGTCGGCCCGGGGCTGATGAAGTTGCCCATCGTCTCGCTGCTGTGGTGGCTGAAGAGGATCACCAACTTGTCTGGATTGCTGGTTGTGATCAGCTGGCCGATCGGGCTGTAGTAGTTGCTGTGCACGGCGATCAGCTGCTCGTTCAGCCACTCGGTCTGAGCCAGGTCGAGCGAGCCATCGGCGCCGCCGTAGGGGTTGGTGGTATCGAGCATGATGCCGATGATGTTCGGCGCGATGTCGAAGGTGTAGTAGAGCGTCGGCCCGGTCAGGTTGGCGGCGGTGAAGCCGTGCCCCGACGGCCCCGGAATCGACGGCGAGGCAAGGTGCGCCAGGATGAAGGCGCGCGCGTCGAAGATCACCCGTTCCAGGCTGGCCGGCACCGCGCGCTTGGGCGCTTCGAGGACGATCTGCTCGATGCACTCCACGGTCGGACTCACCAGGCAGCCGAGGAACTGCTCGATCGTCTGGTTGGGCGGCGTGTCGAGCAGCATGGTCGTCCCGGTTGCAAACTCATCGAAGATGTCCTGGGCCATGCCCTCGACCGGAAAGTTGCCCGACAACAGGGCATCGTGATTGCCGTAGCCGGAGTACCAGGGCATACCGATCCCGGTCGACTGGAACGACTCGACACCGTCGATCAACAGTTCGGGGTACTCGGGGAAGCCGACCACGAGCTTCCAACAGTCAGCCGACGTGCCGGTCGGCGGCGGATCGGGATGCCAGTACAACCCGTAAATGAAGGCTTGGTTCTGCACGAAGCAGCCCGGCATGCCGCCCTGCTGCGGGGCGGGTAGGAAATCGTCCTGCACGCCGATGTAGCCTTGCCCGGAGTAATCGGGATTCACCCGCACCCCGTCCAGCAGGTTGATGAACGCTTCCAATTCGTTGGATTGCTTGCTGTCCGACACGTCACCGGTGGAGACGGCGAAGTCGTATCGACGGCGAGTCGCCGGCGCGCCGCCGAGTGAGGCGATCTGCTGCAGCATCGCCTCGGTGACGTAGGGGCCGAATTGGTCCTGGTTGCGGTAGCCGTTGGCGAAGTTCAGGCCGGTCGCCGAGGTGCCCATCGCGTACTGGCGCAGATAGGGCAGACGCAGCGGGCTCTGTCCGTCGATGATGTGGATGTCGGTGAGGTGGATGAACGCGGCCAGGGCCTGCCGGCGCTCGGTGCGTTCGACGAAGGCGCGGGAGAGATCGGTGCGCGTGACCAACGGTGAGCCGGTGAATTCACCGAGCTCGAAGTAGGCGCCTTCGGCGCCCATTTGATACACCTCGGCGGGCAAGATGGTGCGCTCGAGTGTCGTCCCGCGCGCCTGCTTGATCAGCGGTGGCGCGCCGCCACCACCGCCGCCGCCGCAGGCCGCCAGCAAGACGGCCGCCCACAGTGTAAGAGCTGCCCCCGTTGGTCGCAGATCTTTTCGCATGGCGGCGGCTCTATCACGGGTGTGCCTCACTTGCCTAGAATTCGCCGGCGAGAAGTTGCGCTTGACTCGGCTCGCCCAGTTGCCCGATGCTGTCGCGGCCGCGTGGTGAAGCGAGGAGGCCTTCGATGACCGACAAGGCGGTGGCAGTTACGGTGGTGGTCGTTTCTCTCGCCTCTGCGCTGGCCGCCACGCGCGCGCTCGGCTCCGGCTTCGCGCTCAACGCCGGCAGCCCGCGCCTGATGAGCATGGCGTTCGGCGGGCAAGCGGCGCTGGCCGAGGATGCGACGACGACCTTCTACAATGCCGCCGGTCTGACGCGCATCAAACAAGGCAGCTTCGTCGGGGTTTCCAACGGCTACCTCATCGACCTGGATTTTCAGGGCACGAGCTCGACCGTGTATGGGCGACCGGTCTCCGGCTCGCTCGACGTCAGCCCGGGCCGCGACGCCTGGGTGCCGGCCTTTCACGCCGCCTACCGCCTGCATCCCGACTGGGTGGTGGGGCTCAGCGTCACGGCGCCCTTCGGTTCGGAGGTCAACTACGGCCAGGACTCCGCCGTCCGTTTTCTCGCCACCTCATCCACCCTGATCAGCTACAACATCAACCCGAGCATCGCCTACCGGATCAACGAGCAGTGGTCGGTCGGCGCCGGCTTCAACGCCATGTTCTTCCAGGCCAAGCTCGGCCAGAAGGTGTTCGTCCCCTTTCCGATCGGACCGAATCGCGAGGGCAGCCTGTTCGTGAAGCTGCAGGATTGGGGCTGGGGCGCCAACTGCGGCGTGCTGTGGGAGCCGATGCCCGAGGCGCGGATCGGTCTCGCCTATCGCTCGCAGATCACCTTCGACATGCAGGGTCCCGTGCATGTCGCCAACGTCCCCAACGCGCAAACCGGCAAGCTGATCGGCAACGGCGAAGCCTTCGCCACCGTCACCACGCCGGATTCCGTCGACCTGGGCGCCGTCTACGAAATTCAGCCTGGCTTGACGCTGCTCGGCAACGTCGAGTGGACGCACTGGGAGGTCTTTCAGGATCTGGTCGGTACGTTCAACAACGGCCTGCCGACGTTCCGTACCGTGGAGAACTGGGACGATACGTGGAGCTTCGGCCTCGGCGTTGCCTGGCGGATGACCGACACGTGGACCTTGCGCGGCGGCTGGGGCTTCGACCAGTCGCCCGTCACCGACGCCAAGCGTACGGTGCGCCTGCCCGACTCGAACCGCTGGCTGATCTCGGCGGGCGTGTCCTACCAGTTCCTGCAGAGCCTGGCGATCGACCTCGGCTACCTGCACGCCTTCCTCGACGGCGGCTCCATCCGCGAAGTCGACGAGCAACCGGGCAACGCCACGATCGTCGGCGACTACTCGGCCGCGGCCGACGTCATCGGCCTGCAGATCACCTACAACTTCGACCACCTGTTCGAGGGCTGGGATCAGCTCACCGAGCGCTTTGGGATGTAGCGCCCCCCCCCCGGCTGCGCTGCGGCCGCGCGTTGCGGCAGCGTCGGGGACGTGTCTAACTGATCGCCGGTGAGGCCGCGTGGTCTTTCGTGCTGAGGTCGCCGTTGATGTTCCGCCGCCAACTTCTCGCATTCGCCGGTGGACTGGTCATTCACCTCGGCGCCGGCGACACGGGCCTGGCGCGCGAACACGGCAGCACGGTCGCACCCCGGCCGCACGCGACCCCCGCCGCCGAGAAGGCTCGCGACATGCCCTCTGCGGATGACCCGTTCGGCGCCCGCCTCACGGCGCTGGTCACCAGCCTGGTCGAGGCGCTGAGCGCCTTCGATGCGATGCTGCGTCACCTGCACCCACCCGAGATCCCGGTCCTGCGCGCCGCGCTGCAACCGCAAGCCCAGGCGCTGCGCGCCGCCCTGGCGGCGTTTCGCGCCGAGCCGCCGCCACCCCAGTTCGCCGAGGTCAGCGCCCAACTCGTGCGCGCCGCCACCGCGGCGGATCGCGCCCTGCGCTCCTTCGCCACCGGCAACTCGCCGGACGAGGCGATCCCGCACGTCCTGACCGCCATGCACGAGCACAGTCGGGCCCAGACGTTGCTCTACCCGCTGCACGCCAGGTTTCCGGCCGTCGACGCCTTCTTCCTCGAACCGGCCGTGCGCGCGCGGGCCAGCGAGTTCAATCCGGCCCCGCGCACCGGCGTGTCGACCGGCGTCATCATCGTACGCGGGGATGGCGTCCGCCGCGGCGACTTCACCCTCTACGTGCCCGAGCGCTACGACCCGGCGCGGCAATGGCCGCTGGTAGTCGCCCTGCACGGTGGCGGCGGGCGCGGCGAGGATTTTCTCTGGAGCTGGCTCCGCGAGGCGCGCAGCCGCGGCTTCCTCCTGCTCGCCCCCAGCTCGGTCGGGCCCACCTGGTCGATGCAGGGCGAGGACGTCGACGCCGCGTCGCTGCAGGCCGCGCTCGCCTACGTGCAAGAGCGCTGGCGCGTCGATCCGGCGCACATCCTGATCACCGGGTTGTCCGACGGCGCCACCTACGCCCTGCTGCGCGGTCTGCAGCCAGACGCGCCGTACACCGCCATCGCCCCGCTCTCCGGCGTGTTCCACCCCGCGATCCGAGAGCACGGCGGGCTGCAACGCGCCAAGGGCAAACGCGTTTACCTCGTGCACGGGGCGCTCGACTGGATGTTCCCGATCCCCCTCGCCCGCGCCACCTACGAGATCCTGCGCCGCGCCGACGCCGACATCACGTTTCGCGAGATCCCCGATCTCTCGCACGCCTATGCGCGCGACGAGAACGCGCGCATCTTGGAGTGGTTCGATCCGGCGCTGCGCTTATAGGTTGTTGGTTGTGAGCCCTAATGCGGAATTCCTTGAAACCGCGAAGGGCACGAAGGGCTCGAATGGCAAGCGGGCGCGCGGCGCTGAGAGAAGGAAGAGAAGCTCCCATGTGTGGGGGTGAAGGCGATCGGAGCACCGCCGCCCTCCAGCCGTGATCTTCGCGGGCTTCGTGGCCTTCGTGATCTTCGTGGTGAAGAGTTTTTTCGGATTGCGGCTATCGCCCTAGCGCCCTAGGCTCCGCGCCAGGCGCTGGCTTCCAGCCGGTACAGCACATGCGGCATGCCGGCCCAGATGACGTCGCGTTCGTAGGCGAACCCGAGGCGTTCGACGATGCGTCGCGAGGCGGCGTTGGTCGGCAGCGTGAAGGCGACCAGGGCGCACTCACAGAGGACGTCGAAGCCGACGCGCACGCACTCGCGCGCCAGCTCGCTGGCCAGCCCACGACCCCAGTGCTCGGGCATGAGCGCGTATCCGATCTCCACCTCGGGCGCGCCGCCGACCACCACGCGGCGCAGCCCGCCGCGGCCGATGAAGGCCCCCGATCCGCGGTCGCGCGCCATCCAATAGCCGAAGTGATGTTGGTCCCAGTGCGCGGCGAGCTGGGCGAGAATCTCGCCGCTGACGTCATCATCTCGCACCCCACCCAGCGTCGCCATGACGCGCGCGTCGCGGTGCATGCGACAGAGATCGGCGAGATCGGTCTCGCGGATGCGCGTCAGGTGCAGGCGGGCGGTCGAAAGGGTTTCGACGTCGTTGCGCACGATGGGCGCGGTGTAGCAAATCGACCCCATCGGTGCACGGGTGCGGCAGGCGTCGGGAGAGCGTGTCGGTCGAGAAAGACCGCGCTCATCCTTCGACGGGCTCAGGATGAGCGGGGAGGACTAGGGCACTGGCCTCTCCGCGGCAGCCGTGTGCGGCGCGGCGGCCGGAGGGTCGGCCAGCCAACGGGTCGCGCCGGCCTTGCCGATGCGGTCGAGCAGGACCTTGGTCGTGGGCTCGATGCGATCGAGGAACGGTCTGGGAAAGAGGCCGATCCAGAAGATCAGCACCACGATCGGGGCCAGCGCCAGGACCTCGCGCGCCGAGAGGTCCTCCAGGGCCCGATTCACCGCCTTGGTCACCGGCCCGAAGAAGACGTTCTTGTAGAGGGTCAGCATGTAGACGGCCCCGAGCACGACGCCGAGCGTGCCGATCACGCCGGCCACCGGGTGGGCGCGGAAGGCGCCGAGCAGGATGAGGAACTCGCCGACGAAGCCGTTGGTTCCGGGCAGGCCGACCGACGACAGCGTGACGACGAGAAAGAGCGCCGCGTACACCGGCATGATGCTCCACAGCCCGCCGTACTCGTCGACCAGGCGCGTGTGGCGCCGGTGATAGATGTAGCCGACGAGGATGAACAGCGCCCCGGTGGACAGCCCGTGGTTGATCATCTGCAGCACGCCGCCGGTCAGGCCGACGTTGTTGAAGGCGTACAGGCCGAGCATGATGAAGCCCATGTGGCTGACGGAGGAATACGCCACCAGCCGTTTGATGTCGGGCTGCAGCAGCGCCACCATGGCGCCGTAGACGATGCCGATCACCGCCAAGGTCATGATGATGGGAAAGGCCTGCTCGGCGGCATGCGGGAACATCGGCAGCGAGAAGCGCAGGAAGGCGTAGCAGCCCATCTTCAGCAGCACGCCGGCGAGGTCGACCGAGCCGCCGGTCGGGGCTTCGGTATGCGCGTCGGCCAGCCAGGTATGCAGCGGCACCATCGGCACCTTGATCATGAAGGCGATGGTGAAGGCGGAGAATAGCAGCACCTGCTCGAGCTCGCTCAGCTTGGCGCCGTACAAGGTGACGATGTCGAAGGTTATCTTGTTGGTCTCGGCGTGGTGCAGGACCAGATAGATCATCCCCGCCAGCATGAGCGCGCTGCCGGCCATGGTGAACAAGACGAACTTGATCGTCGCGTAGCGGCGGCGCGGTCCGCCCCACACGCCGATGATGAAGAACATCGGGAACAACATCAGCTCCCAGAAGAGGAAAAAGAGGAACAGGTCGACCGCCAACAACGCCCCGAGCATCAGCCCTTCGAGGCCGAGGACGAGCATCATGAATTCCTTGCACTGCTTCTCGATGTCGCCCCAGGCCGCCAGCACGATCGACGGCGTCAACAGCGTGGTGAGCAGCACCAGCCACAGCGAGAAGCCGTCGACGCCGAGCGAATAGTAGACGCCCATCGCCTTGATCCAGGCCACCTTCTCGGTGAGCTGGAAGGTGCCGACCGCCGGATCGAACTGGGCCAGCATGATCAACGCCAGGGCCAGCGGGATGAGTGAGAACATGAAGGCGGCGCGGCGCGGGATCTGCAGCGGCTGCGCCGGCAGCAGACCGAGGATCAGCGCGCAGGCGATGGGCGAGAAGATGATCAGCGACAGGATCGGCATCGCCGCCCCTACAGTGCCATGGCGGCCACGACGCAGAGCGCGCCGATCAGCATCGCCAGGGCGTAGGCCTGGACGTTGCCGGTCTGCAGTCGCCGCACCCGCCCGCCGGCACCGCGCAGCAGCTCGCCGACCCCATTCACCGCGCCGTCGATGATCTCGTCGTCGACGACGGTCCAGAACCAGCGCGACAGCCTGACGTACGGTCGCACGACCAGCGCGTCGTAGAGCTCGTCGACGTAGTACTTGTTCCACAGCCATCGGTACAGCCCGGCCCAGCGCACGGCGAGGCGGTCGGGCAGGTCAGAGGTCCGGCCGTACATGACGTAGTCGAGCCCGATGCCGGCGAGGCCGACGCCGCTGGCGACGGCGATGAGGAACAGCAGGGTCCCGGTCGAGGGGTGGGGCAAGCCGCCCGGCAGCATGGCCAGCGACGGTTCGAGGTAGTGGCCGATCTCATCGCCCCACAGGAAGCCGTGCGGCAGGCCGATGAAGCCGCCGACCACCGAGAGCAGCGCCAACACGATGAGCGGGGCGGTCATGGTGCTGGGCGATTCGTGCAGGTGGTGCTGGTGCTCCGCAGCGACGCGGCTGGCCCCCTCGAAGACGAGGAAGTAGGCGCGGAAGACGTAGAAGGCCGTCATCCCGGCGGCGACGACGCCGATCAGCCACAGCCAGATGTGGCCGCTCATGTACGCGGCCTCGAGGATGAGATCCTTGGAGAAGAAGCCGGCGAAGCCGGGGAACCCGGCGATGGCCAGCGCCGCGATGAGGAAGGTGCGCGCGGTGATCGGCATCTGGCGCTTCAGCCCGCCCATCTTGAAGACGTCGAGCTCGCCATGCAGCGCGTGCATGACGCTGCCGGCGCACAGGAACAGGCAGGCCTTGAAGAAGGCGTGCGTCATCAAATGGAAGATGGCGGCCGAAAAGGCGCCGACGCCGAGGGCGAGGAACATGTAGCCGAGCTGCGAGATGGTCGAGTAGGCGAGAATCTTCTTCAGGTCGCGCTGTACCAGTCCGATGGTGGCGGCGAAGAAGGCGGTGGCCGCGCCGATGATCGCGATGACCTCCAGCGTCGGCGGCGACAAGACGTAGAGCGGCGACAGGCGCGCCACCATGTAGACGCCGGCGGTGACCATGGTGGCGGCGTGGATCAGCGCCGAGACCGGGGTCGGGCCCGCCATGGCGTCGGGGAGCCAGGTGTAGAGGGGGATCTGGGCCGACTTGCCGGTGCAGCCCACGAACAGTGCCATGGTGATCAGGGTGACGATCCCGCCCCCCAGCACCAGGCCGGTCGGGGCCCGCTCGGCGATCTCGGTGAACTCCAGGGTGCCCAGCGCCCAGTAGAGCGTGAACATCGCCACCAGCACCCCGAA
>CAYYWP010000044.1:0-14831 GCA_964475125.1 uncultured Binatia bacterium (SeqCode)
CATCTTCTGGAAGTGGTGCACCGCGCCCTCCCAGAAGCCGGAGAAGCGCACGCACACGCCCGCCGCCTCGGCCGGCTGCATGTTGCGATGGACGTAGCGGACGTAGTCCTCGTCCTGCGGCATGATCTTCGCCCAGGCGTCGAGGGTCGCTTGCCGCTTCGGCTCGTGCGCGGAGGCGGCCGCATCGGGATGGAAATAGTAGTGGAAGACGATGCGCGAGTGCGCCGGCCCGTCCGGCATGAACAGCGCGTAGAGCACGTGGTCGGCGTTGAGCGCGACGATCACGGTCGGAAAGAGATTGACGACGTAGAGCGAATCGGGTGAGGGCCGACCGTCGGTCCAGCGGCGGCGCAGGCTCGGCAGATCGAGCGGCGCGAACTGCTCGACGTGCTCGCCATCGGCCTCGAACTTCGGCACATAGTACGTGCTGGTGAAGCAGGTGCCGTGCATCATCTGCTCGTCGTGGGCGTCGACCACGCCGACCATGGTCTGCGGGTGTCCCCACGGCAGGTGGTATTCCTCCATGCCGCCCTCGATGGCGACCTTCCAGTTGCCCTCGTAGCGACCTTCGTGCTTGCCGGCGTAGTAGAGACCGTTCAGGTCGTAGTCGCGCAACAAGTCGTCGACCGGCTGGCGGTGCTGCTCGAACGGCGGCGCGTCGCCGCTGACGTTCACCAGAATGAGATCGTTCCACAGCGCCACCCGCACCGGGACCAGACCGAGCGTCGCGCGGTCGAAGCCCTCGGCCTGGTGGACGTGCATGCCGCCGATGTTCGGTGTCGCCAGCAGCGCCCCGTCGAGCCCGTACGTCCAGCAGTGCCACGAGCAGTTGAGGGTGCGCAGCCCCTTGGCGGGCGCCATGACCACGCGCATGCGGCGGTGGCGGCAGATGTTCAGGAAGGCCCGCACCTGGCGATCGCGATCCCGCACCAGCAGGATCGGCCACTCCGCCAGCATCACCGGCAGGACGTCGCCGGGGTCGGGAATGTCGCCGTTCACCGCCACCGCTGCCCAGGTCTTGGCGAACAGCGCCTGGTTCTCGAGTCGATAGAACTCTTCGGTGTACACGCTCGCCGGCAGGCCCTCGGCCAGCCCCGTCGGGCGCTGCAGCGCGGCGAGTTGCTCTGCGGTCACGAAGTCGCTCAGCTTCATGGGCGGACTGTTACTACGGAGGGCACCTGCGGACAATGTCGTCGCGCCCGCGCCGCGCCCTCAGCCGAGGCCCAGGTGGCGGGCGATGATGACCTTCATGATCTCGTTGGTGCCGCCGTAGATCGATTGCACGGCGGCATCGGCGTAGTCGGTGGCGATCGGATACTCCAGCATGAAGCCATAGCCGCCGTGCAGTTGCAGGCAGTCGCTGGTCAACCGCTTCTGCAGGTCGGAGGCCCACCACTTCGCCATGCTGGCTTCGACCACGGTGTCCTCGCCGCGCACGTGCGCCGCCAGCACCTTGTCGACGAAGGCCTGGCCGACTTCCACCTCGGTGGCGAGCTCGGCCAGTGCGAACTGGGTATTTTGGAAGGCGGCGATCGGCTGGCCGAAGGCGTGGCGCTGGCGCACGTAGTCGATCGTGTCGGTGAGGGCACGCCGGCACGAGGCGATCGAGCCGACCGCGATGCACAGGCGCTCCTGCGGCAGGTTGCGCATCAGCATCTTGAAGCCGTCGCCCTCGCGGCCGAGCAGGTTGGTGAGCGGCACGCGGCAGTCCTCGAAGGCGAGCTCGCTGGTGTCCTGGCCGCGCAGGCCGAGCTTGTCGAGCTTGCGGCCCTTGATGAAACCCGGTGTGCCGGCCTCGACGAGCACCAGGCTGATGCCCGCATGCGGCGGCTGCGCCTCGGGGTCGGTCTTGCACACGACGATGAACAGATCGCCGATCTGCCCGTTGGAGATGAACGTCTTCGCCCCGTTGAGCACGTAGAAGTCGCCCTCGCGGCGGGCCCGCGTCTGCACGTTGGCGAGGTCGGAGCCGGTGCCGGGCTCGGTCATGGCGATGGCGAGCAGGATCTCACCGGCGATGGCGCCGCGCAGGTAGCGCTGCTTCTGGGCGGGGGTGGCGTAGGTGGAGAGGTAGGGCAGGCAGATGCCGGCGTGCAGCGAGGCTTGCAAACCGTGCGCGCGCAGGTCGCACAGCTCCTCGGTGACGATCGCGTCGTAGAGAAAATCGCCGCCCGCGCCGCCGAACTCGACCGGTTGATTGCCGCCGAGAAAACCGGCTTGGCCGAGCCGGCGCCAGGTGTCGCGGTCGCTCATGCCGCGCGCGTTCCACTCCGCCACCTTAGGCGCGACTTCCCGCTCCGCGAACTTGCGGAACTGGGCGCGAAACAGCTCGTGATCGGGGGAAAAGATCTCGCGCTTCATGGCGACAGGCTAGCAGGCCGAAGCGGGCAACGGGATCGTCTGACCCGTTTCTTCGAACAATCAGCGCAGGCGACGAGCCGTAGCCACGAGACCTGTGCCCGCCGGCAGCGCGGCGCGGCGACAGCCCCCCAACCGCAGCACCCCCGCCCCGACAGTGACACCGCGCCATGCCCCGCGCCCCCGGGCGACGCTCCGCGTCGCCGGCGGGCACAGGTCCCGCGGCTACGGCTCGTGAGGCAGCCCTCGTTATCGCCAAAGAAACTGACGCGTGGGCCTTCTGCTGGGCGGTTACGCGCCGCGGCGTCGGGTGGCGGGCTTGCGCTTCGGCGCCCGGGCCGACTTGGCCGGCTTCGCGCTCTTCTCCAGGCTGACGCGGAGCTCGCGTACGTAGTCCTCGACCTGGCGGGCGAGGTCGGCGCCGCCCTGACGCAGGCGGTCGGCGAGCTGCTGCAACTGCTTGGGGGCCGCCTGCGCGCGTTGGCGGATGTCGCTGCGCAGCTGCTTGGCGGCTTTCTCGAGATCCCTGATGAGGCGGTCGATCTGTTGTTGCACGCGAGTGGCCATCGGTCCCTCCCCGTTCGTCGTGTAGTGGATGCTGCCGAGACGCTAGTATCCTGTATCCGAAATTCGCTGCCTATCTCGGCGGCCCTCAGCGCCCCTGGCGGCGTTGGCCTCCTCGGAATATAGCCAGATATTCCTGCCTCGCCCGCCTGGCCAGGGCCGCCGATGCCTCGCCGAGATAGGCAGCGAATTTCGGACACAGGACACTAGCGCGGCGCGCCGCCCCGCGCCAACCCCGGCGCGTGCCGAGGCCGCGCCGCCGGGCTCATCCGCGCAGCGTCGCCACGGTCACGCCGGCGCCGCCCTCGCCGCTCTCGCCGGTGCGGAAGCCGGCGCAGTAGGGCGAGGCGGCGAGATACTCCTGCACGGCGCGGCGCAGGGCGCCGCTGCCGACGCCGTGCACGATGCGCACCGAGTCGGCGCCGACGCGCACGGCGCGATCGAGGAAGGGCTCGAGGCGTGTCAGCGCCTCGGCGGCGCGCAAACCGATCAGGCTGATCTCCTCGGCGCGCACACCGTCGTCAGGCGGCACCACCGCCGCCGGGCTCGGCGCTGCCGCGGTGGCGCCGGCGACGCGCCGCAGCTGATCGGTTGGCACCTCGAACCGCAGTGCCCCGCGCTGAATCCAGGCCCGCGCGCCATCCACGGCGAGCAGCTCGCCCTGGATGCCGCGGTCGCCGAGCGCCACCGTGTCGCCGACCTGCACCGGCGCTGCACCGGAGCCGAGCGGCGCCGGACTCGCCTCGGCAGCGGCCGGGTCGCGGGCGGCGATCGCCGCTTCCTGTTCGCGGGTGAAACGCGCCAGGGCCGCGCGGGCCTCCGCGACGTCGCGCAGCCCGGCGAGCTGGGCCCGACCGTCGGCTTTGAGCTGGCGCAGGAAAGCGCGCGCCTCGCGCAGCGTCTCTTGCCAGGCGTCGCGCCGCCGCTCGCGCAGCGTCTGCTGCAGCCGCTCCACCTCGGCCGCGCTGGCGGCGAGGGCCGTCGCGCGCGCCGTCGCCGCGGCGAGCGCCGGCTCGAGCTCGAGGCGTCGGCGCTCGATGCGCTCGAGGGCCGCGTGCAGCGCCCGCGTGTGGTCGGACTGCGCGGCGGCGGCGGCGCTCAGCACCTCTTCCGGCAGACCGAGCCGGCGGGCGATCGGCAGCGCCAGGCTGCGGCCGATGGAGTCGTAGAGCAGCCGGTAGCGCGGCTGCAGCGTCTCCGCGTCCGCCTCGACCGCGGCGACCGCGCACTGCGGATCGTCGAGCGCCGCCAACTTCACCGGCGTGTAGTGCGTCGTCACCGCCAGGTGCGCGCCCTGGCTCGCCAGCCAGCGCAGCAAGCCGAGCGCCAGCGCCGCACCGTCTTCCGGGTCGGTGCCGACGCCGGGCTCGTCGAGCAGCACCAGCGCGCCGCGCACGCCCGCGGCAGCGATCTCGCACAGGTTGGCGACATGCGCGGAGAAGGTCGACAGATTGCGCTCGATGTCCTGCTCGTCGCCGACGTCGGCGTAGATGGCGGTGAAACACGGCAGCCGCGCGCCCGCGGCAGCGGGAATGAGCAGGCCGCTGTGCGCCATCAGCGCACACAGCCCGAGGGTCTTGAGCGCCACCGTCTTGCCGCCCGTGTTCGGTCCGGTGATGACCAGCACCCGGCGGTCGGCCGGCAGCACGAGGTCGATCGGCGTGACGGCGCGTCCGGTGAACAGCAGGCCGGGATGCCGGGCGCCGCGCAGCTCGATCGCCAAGTCGCTGCAGGTCGGCCGCGTGCAGCCATAGGCGCGGGCGAAACGCGCCGCGGCGAGCGCACAGTCGACCTCGATCAGGCCTGCCACCGCGTCGCCGATCGCCGCCTGGTCGGCGCCGACCAGCGCGGTCAGGTCGGTGAGGATGCGCTGCACGAGACGCTCCTCCTCGCGCACCGCCAGCAACAGCTCGTTGTTCAGCTCGACGGCGAACAAGGGCTCGACGAACAGCGTCTCGCCCGACACCGAACGATCCTGCACGACCCCCGGCAGTCGGGCCGCGGCGGCGGCGCGCAGCGGGATGACGAAGCGGTTGTTGCGCAGGGTCACGTAGGTGTCGGCGAGCAGCTCGGCCATCCCCTGACGCGCCACCAGCTCCTCGAGCTTGCGGGTCAGCGCGGCGCGCAGGCGGCGGATGCTGGCGCGCACCGCGGCCAGCGCCTCGCTGGCCGCATCGAGCACCGCGCCGTCCTCGTCGAGGGCACGCGTCAGCGCCGCCTCGAGGGCGGGAAAAGCCACCAGCCGGGCGGTGAGTGGGGCCAGCGCGGGCGCCTCGTCGGCGGCGCGACGGAAGAACGCCGCGACGCCGCGGATCGCCGTCAGCGTGGCGCGCACCGCCACCAGCGCCTTGCCGTCGAGCGTAAAGCCCTCGTGCGCGGCGCTGCGCAGGTTGGCGCGCACGTCGGCAAAGGCGCCAAGCGGCGGATCGCCGCGCGCTTCGAGCAGTCGCACCAGTTGATCGGCGCGCTCCAGTGCCGACTCGGCGGCGGCGCGGTCGGCGGTCGGCGCCAGCGCCTGACAGCGCGCCTGGCCGGCGCTGGAGGCGGCGAAGTCGGCGATGCGCGCGGCGACGCGGGGGAACTCGAGGGCGAGGAGATCGCGCGGCCGCACGTCGCTCCTTATAGCCGAGTCTCGCAGCCGGAGTGGAGCGCGCCGCGGTGCGTCAGACCGGACACAACTTGACTCGCCGCTGAGGCGCGGATAGCGACGAAGCCTGTGTCCACCTGGGTCGGCGTGCGGGTGATCGGGACCTTCCTGGTGCTCATCACCGCCTTCTTCTTCATCCTCACCTGGGATCCGATCCTGCGGGTGCTGGACATCGGCGCCGGTCTGGCGCGGCTGTCGGCCTGGATGAGCTACGCCGTGATCAAGGTGTTCAGCCTGCTGGGCGGATTTCCGGTGCATCGCGAAGGCACGATCATGGGCTCGGGAGCGTTCGAGGTCGATGTCGCCCCCGCCTGCTCGGGCGCCGTCCCGACCAGCATCTATTTGGCGGCGGTGTACGCCTACCCGACCAGCTGGCGCGCGCGCGCCATCGGCACCGCGATCGGCATCGGCGTCATCCAGCTCGTCAACGTGGTGCGCGTCAGCGGCCTGTTCTTCATCGGCTTGTTCTTCCACGAGGTCTTTCACGACACCCACGTCTACGTCGCGCAGGCCTTGGTCGTCTGCGTCGCCGTCGCCCTCTGGCTGTTCTGGGCCACGCGGTACGCCGATGCGCCTGCGCATTAACCCGCTGCGCTTCCTGCTGTTGCTGGTCGCGTTCCTGGTCGTCACCTACCTCGCTTGGAAGCCGGTCGCCCCCTATTACGCGCAGTTCCTGCTGCGCGCGGCGCAAGTCGGGATGTGGTTGAGCGAGTTCTCCACCGATCCAACCTGGCGACACCCGACGGCGTTGTTCATCGATCGACAGCGCAGTGCGACGGCGATCTTCTACGTCCAGCGCAACCTCTTCCTCACCACCCCGCCGCCGGCCGGCGCGCCCATCCTGCCGTGGCTGAAGGCCAACCCCGACGTCGTGCGCATTCCTCCCCAGGGCATTCCCGCCGAGTGGGTGATGGCCAACCTGGTGCTGCTGATTCCGCTCATGCTGGCCACGCCGGCGGCGAGCTGGCGGGCTCGCTTCGGGCGACTCGGGCTCGCCCTGGGCATCGCCCTGGCGCTGCAGGTGTTCGACGTCGTGGTCTCGATCAAGGCCTTCTACGCCACCGCCTTCCGCGATGCCTGGAGCCCGTTCGCGGCGCGCCTGTACCAGTTCTTCGACGCCTTCGTGCAGAGCTGGGACACGCAGCTCTTCCCCTTCGCCATCTGGGCCGGCATCCACCTGCGCCAGTTGCTGCCGGCGCGTTTCTCCACCCCTCCCGCACCGGCCCCGGTCGCGACCGCCGCGACCCCACGCTCCGCACGCCGCCGCGCGCGCCGCGGTCGTTAACAGCCCGGTGAAAAACGGCACAAGCACTTCCCGCTCCCGCACCAGTTGAGGGGAGAGGGGGGCCGATCCGCGACGTGGACCCATGGCGAAATACTCGCTAGAAAACACGGCCATGAGACGCGCGATGATCGCCCTCGCGCTGGGCCTGTGGGCGGCAGTGGCCGGTGCCGTCGACATCGACCCGGCCAAGGTCGTGGACCTGACCCATCCGTTCGACGCGCGGACGATCTACTGGCCGACGGCGAAGGGCTTCAGCCTCGAGGTCGTCCACCACGGCGAGACGCCGGCGCACTTCTGGTACGAGGCCAACAACTTTTGCGCCGCCGAGCACGGCGGGACGCACATGGATGCGCCGGCGCATTTCGCCGAGGGGAAAGCGACCAGCGAGCAGGTGCCGGTCACGGCGGGGATCGGACCGCTGGTACTGGTCGACGTGCGCGCACAGGTGGCGCGTGATCCGGACTACCGCGTGAGTCGCGCCGATCTGCTGGCCTGGGAGGCGGCGCACGGGCGCATTCCGGCCCGCGCCATCGTCGTCATGTTCAGCGGCTGGGGAGCGCGCTGGCCCGATGCCAAACGCTACCTCGGCACCGACGTTCCGGGCGATGTCGCCAACCTCCACTTCCCCGGCTTCGGGCGCGACGCGGCCGAATTCCTGATCAAGGAGCGCGACATCAACGCCATCGGCGTCGACACCCCGAGCATCGATCACGGGCCGTCGCAGGACTTCATCGTCCACCGCGTCATCAACGGCGCCGGCAAGCCGGCCTTCGAGAACCTCGCCAACCTCGATCGCCTGCCCGCCGCGGGCGCGACGCTGGTCGCGCTGCCGATGCCGATCGCCGGCGGGTCGGGCGGGCCGCTGCGCGCCATCGCCGTGCTGCCCTGAGTCACGTGCACCGCCCGCCGCCGTGCACTCGCCGCGCGCTGTTGGGATTGCTCGCCACCACCTGCCTGAGCGCCTGCCGCGGCGCCGACTCCGCCCCGCCGAGCGCCCCGCCGCGCCTGCACGTCGAGCAGCCCGCCTACGACTTCGGCCGGCTTCCCCAGGGCGCGCCGATCGAACACGCCTTCACCGTGTACAACCGCGGCGGTGCCCCGTTGACGATCCGCACGGTGCGCAGCGCCTGCGAATGCGAAGTGACCATCGAAGGGGCGAGCGACGTGCCGCCCGGGGCGAGCACCGCGGTGCGCGCGCGCTGCCGAACCGACGCATCGGCCGGCCCGCAGCGCCGCACCGTCACGGTCTACAGCAACGATCCCGACACCCCGGCCGCGCTGTTGCTGCTCACCGGCACCGTGGCGCTCGAGGCCGTCGCCGAGCCGGCGCAGGTCTACCTCGGCACGGTGCCACCCGGAGCGAGCGCCGTGCGCCAGGTGGCGTTGCGGTCGGGCAGTGACAACCTGCGCTTCGTCGGCGCGCGCAGCGACGCCGCGCAGCTCAGCGTTCGGCTGGTCGACACGCCCGAGGGGCGCGCCCTCGCCTTGGGCACCGCGCCGGACGCCGCGCCCGGTCCGTTCGATGCCGTGGTGCACGTGTACACCACGGCGCCGACGCGCCCGGTGGTCGACGTGCGCGTGGCTGGCATCATCGGCCCACCGGCGGCGGGCGGCACGACGCGGGCGCCGCCGTGATACCGGCGCCCGCCAAGCCGAGCGGGCGCACGGCGGCGCGCCCGCGCCACCGGCGCGCCTTCGACGTCGTCGGCGTAGGGACGAACACGGTCGATCACGTCTGCCTCGCTGCCCGACCGCCGGTGGGCGACGGCAAGACCGAAATGCTGGCCTACCGAACGCTGCCGGGCGGCCAGGTGCCGACCGCACTGGTCGCGCTGCAACGCTGGGGTCTGCGCACGGCGTACGCCGGCGCCTTCGGCGACGACGCCGGCGGCGCCTTGCAGCGCGCGTCGCTGGCCGAAGCCGGCGTCGATCTGTCGCACTGCCGCGCCCGCCTTGGCGCCGCCAGCGCGACCTCGGTGATCATCGTCGACGCCGTCACCGGCGCGCGCTCCATCCTCTGGCATCGGCCGCCGAGCGCGGCGCTGCGGGCCGCCGAGCTCGATCGCTCACTCTTCACCGCCGCGCGCGCCGTCCTGCTCGACGCCGACGACGTCGGAACGGCACTGCAGGCGGCCATCTGGGCGCGCGCCGCCGGCGCGCTCGTCATGCTCGACGTCGATGAGCCCGGCCCGGGCGCCACCGAGCTGCTGTCCCATACCGACGTGGCGATCGTGCCCGACGGCTTTGCGCAGCGCGCCGGCGAAGGCGCCGACATCGGCGTCGCGCTGCGACGCCTGGTCGCGCGCGGGCCGCGGCTCGCCGTCGCCACCCTCGGCGCCGGCGGCGCCATGGCGTGCCGGGGCAGCCGCGTTTGCCATGTGCCCGCCTTTCGCGTCCCGGTCGTCGACACCACCAGCGCCGGCGACTGCTTTCACGCCGCCTGCCTGTTCGGCTTGCTGCGCCGGTGGCCGCTCGACCGCACCCTGCGCTTCGCCAGCGCCGCGGCGGCGCTCGCCTGCATGACGCTCGGCGGGCGCACCAGCGTCCCGGATCTCGGTGCGATCGAGGACTTGCTGCGCGCTGGCACGGCTGAACCGGAGCCGCGAGGGTGCCCGTAGGCCGGCTGTGCCGGCCGACTGATTCTCGACTGCGGAGGCGCGGCTACTTGGTCAGATCCCAGAAGGTCGCCTCGATCTTGTGGCCGTCGGGGTCGCGGACGAAGCAGCCGTAGTACGGTTCGCCGTAGTCCGGCCGCGGACCGGGTGCGCCGTCGCCGGCCGCTCCGGCGGCGACGGCGGCGTCGTAGAACGCCTGCACTGCCTCGCGCGTGGGGGCGAAAAAACCGATGTGCACGCCGTTGCCTACGCCGGCCGGCCGGCCATCGATCGGTGTCTGCACCCAGAACTCCGGGTAGAGCTTGCCGTACGCCACCGCCCCGGGGTGCTCCATGATGCGCCGGCAGCCGAGCGTCGCCAGGACGGAGTCATAGAACCGCACGGCACGGGCGAAATCGTTCGTGCCGATCGAGACGTGCGACAGCATGCTGGGATTGTCATCCGCCATGGCGACCCTCCGTGACTTTCGGCGATGCCATGATCGGCCCGCACGCCAGTCATGTCCAGAGGCCGTACGGTACCGGTTGTCAGCTGTCATGACCGTATCCGTGTTCATCTGTGTTGATCCGTGGTTCCGGTTTCTGGTCCCGCCTCAAGGGTTAGTTAGCCTTGATCGGACAAGAGAAATTCAACCCAGAGGGGCGGACAAGATGCTGAAAGACCCGCCGCTCACCCTTCGACGGGCTCTGGGTGAGCGGCGGGTCTTTCAGCATCCTGCTAGCACTAGAGCGTGAACCCCAAACCCAATTAACGATGACGACGAGTCAGCGCTCGAACTCATGCACGCTGCCTCTGGGTCCTCTGCGTACTCTGGGTCTCTGCGTTGAGGTTTTTCTTCAGATCAAGCTTGGCTAACCTGACCTCCCGGCATCACTCGAAGTGATCCAACGCCGCAGGCTGCGGTCTGCGCCGGTTCCTCGACGCGGTGACGTGCATCGACGAGTCATCCGGGGTAGAGAATGGGGCTTCGTGCCCGCCAGCATGTCCGCCGCCGCCGATCTCCACTTGTCCGTCGTCATCCCCGCCCTGAACGAAGCGTCGCGCCTGCCGGCCACCCTCGAGCAGGCGCTCGCCTATCTGGCGCGCCAGGACTACGCCGCCGAGGTGATCGTGGTCGATGACGGATCGACCGACCGCACCGCCGATCTCGTACGCGGTTGGTCCGCCCCGCCGGTGCCGCTACGCGTCGTCGCCCACCCCGACGGCCGCAATCACGGCAAGGGCGCGGCCGTCCGCCTCGGTCTGGCCACGGCGACGGGTCGCTACCGGCTCTTCATGGACGCCGACAATTCGACGACCCTCGATCACGTCGAGCGCTTCTGGCCGTTCTTCGCCCAGGGCTACGACGTGGTGATCGGCTCGCGCGACATCGCCGGCGCCGAGATCGTCGTCCACCAGCCGTGGCTCAAAGAGCTGGGCGGCAAAGTCGGCAACGTGATCGTGCGCTGGCTGGCGGCGCCGGGCATCGCCGATACGCAAGCGGGCTTCAAGGCGTTCAGCGCCCCCTGCATCGACGATCTCTTGCCGCACCTGACGATCGAACGCTGGGGCTTCGACGTCGAGCTGCTGGTAGCGGCCCGCTGCCGCGGCTACCGCATCAAGGAGGTGCCGATCGTGTGGCGCAATCACGCCGCCAGCACAGTGCCGCGCAGCGCCTACCTCCAGGTGCTCGGCGAGGTGTGGCGCATCCGCCAACAGCGCCGGCGCGGGCACTACGACCGCGCGATGACTCAGGCCGCCGGCGGCCCGAGCACGCGGTCGTAGATGGCGCGGATGGCGGTGGTGTGGCGGCGGTAGTCCTCGAGCAGGGCCCGGCGCGCCCCACCGGCGCGGCCTGGTGAGGTGTAGCCGAGGCGACGGGCGACGCCCTCGAGATCGCCGCGCTCTTCGTCGAGATCCGAGATGGAACGGTTCTCGATGATGCGCAGGCGGCTGGACAGACGCTGGAGGAAGGTCCAGCCGGCTTGCAGGATCGCGGTGTCGGCCAGCAAGCCGAGGCCGCCGAGCCGCGCCAGCTGGACGGCGATCGGTTCGACGTCGAGCAGGGTCGGTTGGGTGGCGCCGTGGCGCAACTGCAGGAACTGCACGACGCTCTCGATGTCGAGCAGGCCGCCGCGGCCGAGCTTGAAATCGCGCCGCGGGCCGCCCTCGCGCGCCAACTCTGCCTCCATGCGCTGGCGCACGTGGCGGATCTCGGCGGCCGCTTGCTCGGGCAGCGGCTGGGCGAGGATCTCGCGCCGCAGGGCCTCGAAGGCGGCGGCCAGCGCGCGGTCACCGGCGATGGGGCGGGCGCGTAGCAGCGCTTGTCGCTCCCACACCTGGGCGCCGGCGGCGTGGTATCGGGCGTAGCTGGCGAGGGCGCTGACCAGAAGGCCTTGGTTCCCCGACGGCCGCAGGCGGGCATCGATCTGGTAGCAGGAGCCGTCTTGGGTGACGGTCTGCAGCGCCCAGATGAGCTTCTGCGCCAGGCGGACGTAGTACTCCTGGGCCTCGAGCAGCGCGGCCTCGTCGCGGCCTGGCACGTCATAGAGAAAGATGACGTCGAGGTCGCTCCCATAGGTGAGCTCGCGACTGGCGAGCTTGCCCATGCCGACGACGAGAAAGGCGCCTTGCGCAGCCGCCGGTGGCAGCGCAGCGCGCTTGCCGAGCTCGCGCCGAGCGAGGGCGAGCGCGGCGTCGATGCAGGCCTCGGCCAGGTCCGTCAAGCCGGTCTCCACCTGCCGCAGAGAGACCTTCTCGGCCAGGTCGAGCAGGCCGACATTGACCAGCTCGCGGTTGTGGAACTGGCGCAGCGCCGCGAGGTCGAGCTCCGGCTCGTCGCTGCCGTCGGCGCCGGCGAGGTCGGCGCGGATGCGCGCCAGCGCCTCCTGCAACTCGGGTGGCCCCAGCACCAGCACGGTGGGGTCGCTGAAGATCGGTTCGATCAGGCGCGGGTGCGTCGCCAGATAGCCCGACAAGTACTCCGAGGCGGCGAACAGTCCGGCCAGGCGTTCGACCAACTCGGGTCGATCGAGCAGCAGGCCGTAGTAGAACCGCCGCGCGCCGACGCCGCGAATGAAGCGATCGAGGTTGTTGGTGGCGCGTTCGGCATCGGGGCTGGCGGCGATGGCGCGCGCGAAGCGGGCGGCGAGCTCCTCGATCTGTGTGCGCGTCGCCGGTTGAGCGAGCAGCTGGGGCGCGTTGCGCTGGAACAGATCGAGCACCCGCACGGTGCCGTCGGCGGAGAACAGGGAGGTGAAGATCTCGCCGATGCGCCGGCGGTGCGCGGCGAGGGCGGCGGCGAACGCCTCGGGCGTCTCGCCGAGATAGCCGAGCGCGCGCGCCAGGTGGTGCAGATCGGCGACTTCGTCGGGCAAACGGTGGGTTTGTCGCTCGCCGACCATTTGCAGGCGATTCTCGGCGCGGCGCAAAAAAGCGTAGGCGCGGCGCAGGTCGTCGACCTGCCCGGCGGGCAGCACGCCGACTTGCGCGAGCGCGATCAGGGCGCGCTGGGTGGAGCGGCCGCGCACCTGCGGAATCCGCCCGCCGTGCAGGAGCTGCAGCGCCTGGGCGACGAACTCGACGTCGCGAATGCCGCCGGTGCCGACCTTGACGTTGAACGTGGCGTCGCGGCGTTCGGCCTCGTGCTCGATGCGGTCCTTCATGGCGCGGATGGCCTCGACGGCGGCGTAGTCCATGCTCGAGCGATAGATCATCGGGTCGAGGGAACGAATCAGCTGCCAGCCGAAGCGCTCGTCCCCGGCCACCGGGCGCGCCTTCATGAAGGCCGCCTTCTCCCAGGTGGCAGCCCAGGCGTCGTAGTACTCGGCCAGCATCGAGCTGGGGACGACGAGCGGGCCGGACTGTCCCTCCGGGCGCAGGTCGAGATCGATGCGGTAGAGGAAACCGTGCGGGGTGGGCTGACTGACCAGGCGGGAGAACTCGCGCGCGGCGCGCCCGAAGTACTCGGCGGGCGAGAGCCCGGCGGGGCCGGCAGCGCAGGGCAGCTCTTCGAGGACGTAGATCAGATCGACATCGGAGGAGTAGTTGAGCTCTTCGCCGCCGAGCTTGCCCAGGCCGAGCACGACGAAGCGCGGCGTCACGGTCGCACCGTCGGGCCCCGCCCAGCGCGGCGGGCCCTGCCGGCAGCCGACGCGCGCCAGCGCGCAGCGCCAGGCGCGGTCGAGCAGAACATCGGCGAGGTGCGCCAGCTCGGCCAGCACTGCCTCCGTACTGGACGGATCGTCGGCGTCGGCCCACAGGTCGCGCAGGGTGAGGCGCCCGAGCTCGTAATACTTGAAAGCGCGCAAGGCGCCGGCGATGCCGGCGTCGGCGACGCCGTGCACGGCGCCGGCGAGCCGTTCGGCGAACGCCTCGCGCCCACGCGGCTGCTCGAGGTCGTCGGCGACCAAGCACGCCAACCACTCCGGATGGCGAATCAGGTGCGGGGCGAGGAATGGCGCCGCGCCGCAGAGCGCGACCGCGATGCGCGTCGCCTGCTCGCCATGGCTCGTCCACCGCTCGAGCAACGCGGGCGCGCTCGCTTCCAGAACCTCCGGTGCCAATTCGGCGGCGCGCTGCGGGTCGGCGGCCGCGGGCAGATGGCGGTCGAGATATCCCGCTGCGTCGAGCAAGCCGGTGCGTCGCTCGAGGTCGGCGAAGCGCGCCGGAACGGTCACCGCGGCCCCCTCGCCCAGCCCGGCGCGCCTCCCGCGCCCGGCGCCGCCATCACGCGGCGCCCGCGCCGGCGCTCATGCGGTGGCGAGCAGGTGGCGAGCGATCTGCGAGACCTGGATCTCATCCGTGCCGGCGTAGATCTGCAGCACCTTGGCGTCGCGGCAGAGCTGTTCGACGCGGTACTCGGCCATGTAGCCGTTGCCACCGAAGAGCTGCACGGCCTCCAGGCAGACCGCCATGCAGGCCTGCGCGGCGTACAGCTTGCCGGCCGAGGCCTCGGCCAGCGTCGGCGTGCGGCCCTGGCGCACCAGCTCGATCTGGCGGAAGACGAGGTTCTGGATGTTCATGCGCGCCACCTCCATCTGCGCCAGCTTGAGCTGGATGAGTTGAAACTCGCCGATCGGACGGCCGAAGGAGACGCGCGTGCGGGCGTAGTCGAGCGAGAGGCGCAGGCACTCCTCGACGATGCCGAGCGCCATCGCCGCGACCCCGCTGCGCTCGATCGAGAAGGTGTCCTTGGCGCCCGAGCGCGCCGGCGCGTCTTCGGTCTCGCCGATGAGGCGGTCCTTGCCGACCGCCACGTCGTCGAGAAACAGCTCGCCGGTGGGCGAGGAGTGCAGGCCCATCTTGCGCAGCGGGGCCGACTGCGTGAGCCCGGGCATGCCGCGGTCGAGGATGAAGCTCAGGATCTTGCGCTTGCGCGCGC
>CAYYWP010000044.1:14841-24624 GCA_964475125.1 uncultured Binatia bacterium (SeqCode)
AAGACGATCGTGTCGGCGTAGGGTCCGTTGGTGATGAAGGTCTTGCTGCCGTTCAGGAGGTAGCCGCCGCGCCCGTCGCGCCGAGCCGTCGCCTTCATGCCGCCGAAGGCATCCGAGCCCGAGTCCGGTTCGGTGATCGCCCAGGCGCCGATCTTCTCCATGGTCAGCAGCGGCAAGGCCCAGCGTTCCTTCTGCGCCAGCGTGCCGCGCGACAGGATCGCCGCCGGCGTCAGGCCGATGCTGACCCCCAGGGCGGTGACCATCCCCGGGCAGACGCGGCACAGCTCGATGGTCGGAATGAGCGACAGGGCGAGGTTCTCGGCCGCTTCGTTCGGGTCACGCCCGCGCGACCCGCTGCCGGCCTTGTCGCGAGCGATCTGCGACGCGAAGCGCGCGCGCCCCAGCTCGTCGATACCGAAGGTGCGCAGAAGCTTGCGCAGCACGTCGTACGGCGGGGTGTCGCCGTGCTCGAACTCGTCCAACCGGGGGCGAATCTCCGCCTCGATGAACTTGCGCACCGCGTCGCGGATCATCAGATGCTGCTCGCTCCACTCGATCATGCGCCTCACTCCTCGCCGCCCGGCGGCACACGCGGATGCCTTTTTCCATAGCCAAGGTCCGGCGGCGGCGAAAGGCTGATCGGCTCGGGCGAGCGCCGGCGCCCGTACGGCGGCCCACGCCCCCGCCCCGGGCGCACGCCGTGCGCCGCTACGAAAATGACCGCGTGACGACTACGATGCAGCATGCCCAGCGGCGTCATCTTCACCGTCGGCCACTCGACCCGCTCCTTCGAGGAATTGGTCGCCCTGCTGGGCGCGGCCGGGGTGACCGAGTTGATCGACGTGCGCCGGTTTCCGGCCTCGCGCCGCCACCCGCACTTCGATCGCGCCGCCCTCGAAGGTGCCCTGCCGCAGGCCGGCATCGGCTACGACTGGCTCGGCGCGGAGCTGGGCGGGCGGGTCAAGCCGAGCGTACCGGTCGAGCAGTCGCGCAATGCCGCCTGGCAGGTACCGGCCTTTCGCGCCTACGCCGACGCCATGCCCGGGGATGCTTTTCGGCGCGGTCTCGCGGCGCTCGAACGCCACGCGGCCGCGCGGCCGTCCGCCTTCATGTGCGCCGAGCGGGTCTGGTGGTCTTGCCACCGCCGCCTGATCTCCGATGCGCTGACCGTGCGCGGCTGGCAGGTCGTGCACCTGATCGACGCCGACCACCGACAGCCGCACGCGCTGACCGAGTTCGCCCGCGTCGTCGACGGCGAGCTGAGCTACCCCGCGCTGCTGTGAGCCGTGGCGGGCGCAGCGCGGAGCCGGCCCTTCGATTGTTGCGCAGTCGACGATTCGTCATAGTGGTCGCCGCCCCGCTCGGGGTCCTCACGATGTCTGAAGGCAAGACCGGACGAGCAATCGTCGGACGCTCGGTGGAGCGCGAGGCCATCGCAGCGGCGATTGCGGCGGCTCGGACTGGCCGCGGCGAGGTTGTCCTCCTCTGCGGAGAGCCGGGCATCGGCAAGAGCACGCTGGCGCAATGGGCGGCCGACCGCGCGGCGGCGGCGCATGTCCCGGTGCACTGGGGATTCGCCTGGGAGGCGGGCGGGGCGCCCTCCTACTGGCCGTGGATTCAGCTGTTGCGCTCCCTGCTCGCGGCACCCGCCGGGCGCGCGCCGGTCGCCGACCGGGCGGACCTGAGAGCCGCACTCGCCCAGCTCCTTCCGGAGCTCACGCCCGAAGGGACCGACGTAAGACAGCCGAGTCTGCGGGCCGAGGAGGCGCGCTTCCAGCTCATGGAAGCGGTCCACGCCCTGCTGCGCCTGCTCGCCGCCGACGCGCCCGCGCTGCTGATTCTCGAGGATCTGCACGCGGCGGACAGCGATTCGCTGCAGCTGCTGTATTACCTGGCCCGCCACCGGGCCGATTTGCCGCTCGCACTGATCGGCACGTTCCGCGAGGCGGAGGCGCGCGCGTCGGCGGCGATGGGTCCGCTCCAGCAGGCGGCGCGCCACGCGCGCCTGCTGCGCCTGCCGCGCTTGAACGAGACCGAGGTGCGGGAATTCGTCGCCGGCATGGGCGCGCCGGCCGACGACCGCCGCATGCAGCGCCTGCTGCGCACGAGCGAAGGCAATCCGCTCTTCCTGAGCGAGCTCGTCGATCTGCTCGCCAGTCGCGGGGAGTTCGATCTCGATGTGGCGCTGCTGCCCGACACCATGGCGCAGGTGATCCGCCAGCAGCTCGACCGCTTGCCCGGCGATACCCGCGGGATACTCGGCGTCGCCTCGGTGCTCGGCCGCACCTTCACGCTCGCCGATCTCGCGCCGCTCGTCGGTCGCACGGCGGAGGACATCGCGGTGCTGCTCGAGCCCGCGCTGGCCGCGGAGGTCATTCGGCCGAGCGGGGCGGCGGGATTCCTCTTCGCGCACATTCTCTTTCGCGACGTGCTGCAGCAGAGCCTCGGCAGCGCCCAGCGGGAGGCGCTGCACGGGCGGCGCGCCGACCGGCTGGGCGCGCTGATCGAGCGCGGCGAGAACGACCGCTGGGCCGAGCTGGCGATGCATCTGCAGCACGCCGGTCCGGCGCATCGCGCCGCCGCCGTCGAGGCCTGGCGGATGGCCGCGCGCCAGGCGCGGGCCCGGCTGGCGTTCGCGGCGGCGGTCGACGCGCTCGAGCGCGCCCTGGCGCTGTGCGACGAGGAGCCGGGAGCGGACCCCGCCGGGCGCTGCGAGCTCCTGCTCGAGCTGGCGGAGGCGACGCTCGTCAAGGGGGAGGTCGCGGCCGGACGCGCGCGCTGCGCCGAGGTGTACCGCGTCGCCACCGGGCTGGACGACGTGACGCTGATGGCGCGCGCCGCGCTGACCTATGGCAGCGCGTTCGTCATCGCCAAGGTCGATCTGGATTTGGTGGACTTCCTGCGCGAGACCCTCGCCCGCGTCCCGGCTGACGACCGCGCCACGCGCGCCCGGGTCGCGGCGCGGTTCGCGGCCGCCCTGCAGCCGGCCCCCGATCCGACGGCGCCGATGGCCATGGCGCGCGACGCCATCGCCCTGGCGCGCACCACCGGTGACGAGCGCGTGCTGTACGAGACGCTCCGCTCCGCGGTGTCGGCCCTGATGGATTTCGCCCCGGCCGAGGAGCGCGCGCTGCTCAACCGCGAGTACAAGACGCTCGCCGAGCGCTTTCGCGACCTGCCCGAGCAGTTTCGCGGCAGTCTGCGCGCCATGATCGACGCGGCTGAGCTCGGCGACCGCCAGGGCATGGATCTCGCCATCGCGGCGTGCGAGGAGATCGCGCGCCGGCTCGATCTGCCCCACTACGCGTGGAAGGTGGCGTCGGCGCGCGCCATGCGCGCGACGCTACGCGGTGAATTCGCCGATGCGGCGGCGCACATCGAGGAGGCGGAGCGCTTGGGGTCGCGCGCCGAGGACACGAGCGCACGGCTGACGCTCCCCATCCAGCGATTCGGGGTGCTGCGCGACGCTGCCCTGGATGGCGCCTTCTCCTTGCCGCAGATTCAGCCCGATCTCGTCAAGGCGTTCGTGCGCTTCCCCGCCGCCGAGCTGTTCATCATGCCGCACGTCGCCAGCTTCCTCTACCAGTCCGGCGATTACGAAGCCGCGCGTGGCATCCTCCGCCCCGACCTCCAAGCCAACCTCATCGAGCGCACGCTGACGAGCGGCGACCCCTCCAGCCTGTGCGCACTCGGCGAGATCGGCGTCTTGAGGCAGGACCGGGCGCTCGTCGAGCGGGTCTACGACCTGCTGGTCCCCCACCGCGAACACTGCAGCCACTCCGGGCTGATGGGCATGCTCTGGGACGGCCCGGTGGCCTACTTCATGGCCCTGCTCGCCGAGCACCTCGGCCGCCTGGAGGAAGCGTTCGGCCTGCTGGAGCAGGCGCGCGGGATTGCCGAACGCATGCAGGCGCGCCCCGTGCTCGCGCGCACCGGCGCCCGGCTCGCCGCGATCGCCGTGGCGCGGGGCGACGCGGATGCCGCCCGCCGGCACGGCGAAGGGGCGCTGGCACTGGCGCGGAGCCTCGGCATGAACGCGCTCGCCGCCCGCATCGAAGCCAACCTGCGCGGCGTTGCGGGTCCGCCCACGACCGCGGCGAGCGCGCGCCGCGAGGGGGTCGAGATGACCCTCGATGGCGACGTGTGGCGAGTCGAGTTCCGCGGGCGCAGCACCGTCATCAAACAGACCAAGGGCGCGCAGATGCTGCACGAGCTGCTGACGCACCCGGGCCGGGAGTTCCATGTCCTCGATCTCCACGGCGGCGCGGCGGCCGGCGCAGACGACTTGGGCCCCGCGCTCGACGACACGGCGCGCGCCGCCTACCGGCAGCAGCTCGTCGACCTCGAAAGCGAGCTGGCCGAGGCGGAGGAAATGGCCGACCTCGGCCGCGCCGAGCGGGCGCGCCACGAGATGGAGTTCCTCACCAGCGAGCTGTCGCGGGCCTTCGGCTTGGGCGGTCGGGCGCGCCCGATGGGGGCGGCGGCGGAACGGGCGCGGGTGAACGTGCAGCGCCGCCTGCGCGATGCGGTGACGCGCATCGGCGCGCGCCTGCCCGATGCCGGCCAGTACCTGGATAACGCGCTGAGAACGGGAACGTACTGCTCCTTCAGACCGGTGTGACGAGTCCGGAACATTGTTCCCTGCTGTGGTTACGCCTTGGGGGTGAAAGCAGGGCAATGGGGCCCGCCAAGCCGGAAAGGAGCAGAAAGATGTCCGTACTCGAAGTGCTCGCAGTCGGGTTGATCCCACCCTTCGTCATGGGGCTTCTTCAGGAGCTCGTGTGGATCGCGAAGCGGGGAGAAGTTTCCCTCGCGGCGCGCCACGGAGCCGCGCCGCGGAGCGCACCGGCGGCGTAGCTGGGCAGCGCCACGTTGTCGGGCGCGGTCCGCGGCGGAGAGGGGCGGGGCATGGCCGCCCCGCCCAACAGGCGTGGCGGTCGCGCTGGTGGGTGTCGCCGACACCCGCTCGTCACGGAACAGTGTTCCCTGCGCGAGTTACGCCGGTGATGTGCAAGCAGGGCGATGGAGCCCGCTGATCAAGAAAGGAGAAGACAAATGACGGTCGTCGAAATCTTCGCGCCTGGCCTGATTCCGGTCCTCCTGATGGTGCTGGTTCAGGACCTCGTATGGATCACTGCGGAGTGGAGAGCATCATTACGCCGCCGTCTCCCGGCATCATGACGTGGGCGCCGAAGGAGTAGGTGAAGTTGAAGCCCAGTACGCCGGACTGCGTCCAGCCGTCGTTGTTCGTCGACAGCAGCATGCCGTAGACCGTGCCGACCAGCGGCCCGGCGACGACGACGAGGCCGGAGGAGAAGCGGTTCTGATTGAAGCCGGCACCGGTCTCGATGAAGATCTCCTCGGAGACGAACGGGCGCGGGCCCTCTGGCCACAGGCGCAGCGGCAGCACCGCCTGGGCGCGGTTGCGGTAACGGAAACGCTCTCCGGCCCCTTCGAACCAGCGGCCCTCGAACTTGTTGCGGTCCGAGAGCTCGATGCCGCGCCACACGTCGGCCCAGGTGAAGGTCGCCTGCGGGCGGTTCTCGGTCGCGAAGCCGCCGCCGGCGCACGTGTACTCCCGCAGGAACTCGAGCGCCCCGATGAACCGCTCGCGCCAGGCGTACGCCAGGCCGACGTTCCAGCTGTACAACCCGACGCGGCTGGCGCCGTCGGTGAAGCGCACCTCGCTGCGCGCTCCGACGTGTAGATTGGGCGCGATCGGCGTTTCGACGCCGAGCTCCGTCCAGAGCTGAAACTCACCTGCCGGCGCTGGCTGTGTGCCGGCGAGGAGCACGGCCAGCACGAGGCCGGCGGGCGCGATTCTCGGCGCCGTCTGCGGTCCCAGCACCAGGCCGGTGGCGCGGCTCATCGGTCGGCGACGCCGAGCGCTCCCTTCGTCGCCGTGCGCAGGCGCAAGATGCGGTGATTCGCCGCGATATAGAGCACGCTGCCGTCTTCGCCCCAGTTGAGGTTGCCGGTGGGGACGCCGGTGATGATGCGGCCCAGCCGCGTGCCGTCCGGGGCGAAGATGTGAATCCCGCCTGGGCCGGCGGCGAACACGTTCCCGGCGCGGTCGACCTTGAGACCATCGGGAACGCCCTCGCCTTCTTTCACCCAGGCGCTCGCCTCGGCGAACTGCCGGCCCGCGCCGAGCGAGCCATCCGGGCGCACCGCATACGCCATCCAGATCGGCCGCTGGTTGAAGGCGTTGCTGACGTAGATCGTTTTTTCGTCGGGCGAGAAGCCGATACCGTTCGGCGCCTCGAGGTCCGTCACCACGGCGCTGAGCGCGCCATCGGCGGCGAGACGGTAGACGCCCTGGAAGCTCAACTCCTTTGCCGGATCGTCAAACGAACCGGGCAGGCCGAACGGCGGGTCGGTGAAATAGAGGTCGCCGGCGGAGCGGTAGACGAGGTCGTTGGGACTGTTCAGCCGCTTGCCCTGGTAGCGGTCGGCCAGCACCGTGATCGCGCCGTCGCGCTCGCGCCGCGCGATGCGCCGGTTGCCGTGCTGGCACAGCACCAGCCGGCCGTCGCGATCGAACACCAGCCCGTTCGATCCCGGCTCGCGGCCGCTGAAGGGGGCGCTGCCGGTGTAGCCGCTGTGGCTCAGGAACTCGCTGACGCCCGTGCCGGCCTGCCAGCGGAAGATGGCGTTGCGCGGCACGTCCGAGAACAGCAGCGCGCCGCCGCTGACATCCCAGACCGGTCCTTCGGTCCAATCCTGGCCGTCCACGACCGGCTCGAGCACGGCCCCGTTCGGGATCAGCGCATCGAGGCGCGGATCGAGGCGCTCGATGTGGCCGGGCGCCGGCGCCGGCGTGGCGGCGCGACACGGGATGCACGCCAGGACCAGCGCGACACTGGCGAGCAGGGTGACGAAGAGGCGTCGGTCGCAGCGTGACATCGGGCTCCTGCTCAGTCGGGCACGCGCACCCAAGTGAGGATCTGCGTCGTCCAGCCTTCGCGCTGGCGCTTCGCGAACGAGGCCTTGATGTGCGGCGTCTGCTTGTGCGCCTCGAGCGCGGCAGGGCTCTCCCAGACCTCGAGGCGCATGAACTCGTGGGCGTGGTCGGGCGACTGGTAGAGGTCGTACTTGATGCATCCCGGTTCGGCGCGCGTCGGCGCCGCCAGCGACAGCAGATGCTGCTTGAGCGCCGCTTCCTGACCCGGAATGCCGTGAATCAGCGTCGTCGCGGTGAGGTGTTGAGGTGAGGGGGGCGGCGCCGCTCCCCAGGCGCGCCGGCCGGGCCAGGCGGCGGCCAGTGCAGCGGCAGCGCCGAGGAACCGTCTGCGGCTGTGCATGGATCGCCCCTGCGTACGCGGCTACTTGGCCGGCGCGGGCGGCGCCTTGAGCTCGACCAGCACGCCGTGCGCATCGGTGTCGCCGATGTTCTCCGAGGCGTGCGTCACCGCCTCGCTGTAGCCCACCACCCCGGGGCGCCCTTCGCGGATCGCCGTGGTGCCGTCGGGAAAGGTGAAGCGGATGGTGAACTCCCCCAGAAACACGGCGACGTTGGCGGGATGGGCGTGAGACTGCTCGCGCGCGCCCTTGGCGAGGCGGAAGTCCAACACCCGCACGCGGTCGTTCTCGAACAAGACCTTGTAGTTCTCCGGATACATGGGCACCGGATCCTGTGACCGAGCGACAGTCGGAGATATTCCGGCGGCGACCGCGCCCACGATCAGCGTCAGCATCAGCCTGTGCATCGGCATCCCTCCACGCAGTTCAGATGCAGCGGGCGGGATGCCGTTCCAGTCCTCGCCGAGCCGGGCCGACGTTACAACGGGGTCTTCGTGAGCAGCACCTGAATCTCGGTACACAAGGAAGGCACCAACGCCCCCAGGCGCCGGTTGAAGCGCCACCACCACCGCCAACGCTCCAGCGGCAGCAGAAGCCCCCCGGAGACGATGCGGAAGCCGCGCGTCTGCTCGATGGTCAGGCGCGGACAGCAAGCCTGCAGCTGGCGCAGAAAGGTTCGGCTGGAGAAGGCTTGCACGTGGCCGCGCTGCTTCTTCACGCGCAACAGGCGGTCGGTGACGGGGACGACGTGGCGGCGCACGAGGTGGAGCCCGTGCGGAAAGATGGGCACGCCGACGATGACCAGCCCGCCTGGTCTTGCCACCCGCTGCAGATCGCCGAGGGTGCGGCGAAAGCAATGGAGATGCTCGAGAACCTGCTCGCAGAGAACGACGTCGTAGCGCCCCTCCGGCAGATTCGGCAGCCCGCGCTCGAGATCGCAGTGATAGTGGATCCAGTCGGTGTGTCGGTAGACGAAGGACTCGCCGTGCGGGTAGTTGTCCACCGCATGATAGACGACATGCTGGCCGCCCGCCTGGGCTTCTATGTAGCGGCGCGACACGCCGTCGTAGACCCCGACATCGAGCAAGTGCGCCGGCGTTCCGGTGCGCTCGAAGTGCTGCTGCGCGTACCGCGCGACGTCGAGCCCGAGCTCGTAGTAGCGGGCTTGCCGCAGGCTGTACGCCGGGTAACTCGGCTCGATACCGAACGCCCGTCCGCTCGGCTGGGACATCGCGCCATCAACCGAGACCGGTGACGGATCGATTCAAGAATCGGAGGGACATCTGCGATCCCTCATAGGCGAGTGATGTCCGGTCGTCCACGCCGGTCCCGGTGGCGGCACCGCTTGCGAGACGGGTCGGACCAGGTCCTGCCACGCCCCGGCGCGCTGGACGAGGACCGCCGAGTTGCGCACCGGGACGCGGAGGAGCTTCCCGTCTGGTCCCCGGGTCGCGCCCGGGAACCGGTTTGCTCGCCGCGCCTCAGGAGTGGGCGTGGAAGACCTTGTTGATGATCTTCCACTGGCCGTCGACTTTGAGCAGCGTGAACATGTCGGTGAAGCGATGACCGGTCCAGTTGTCGAGCTCGAGTCGTACGGTGGCGACCGTGTCGACGAGGTCGATGCTGGCGATTCGCGCCCGCAGTCCGGTTGCCGGTCCGTTCTTGTCATTCCAGGTGAACAGCTGCTGGATCGGGCCGGCGGTCAGCTGGTTGCCGTTGTAGCCGTAGATCGTCGCGTCCTGGTGGAAGGCGGGTCTCATGTCGTCACCCCTGCCGGATCTGGCGCCATCGATGTAGTGTTGGACGGTGGCGGCGATGGCTTCATAGTCGCTCACGTCGGTCGGTGCGTTGCGCATGGGTTTTCCCCCTCTTGTTGGTCAAGGATCGATTCAAGCACTGCAGGGACCTTGGCAATCCCTCATAGGCGGGTGACGTCCGGTCGTCCAGGCCGGTCCACCAGTGCATGTGACAACCACCTCAACGCAGAGACCCGGAGTCCGCAGAGAGCACAGAGGCAGCGTGCACGATTTCGAGCGCTGACTCGTCGTCGTCGTCAATGGGCTTTGGGATTCACTCTCTCCTTGCCTGGCGAGGCGCGGCGGGCGCGCCAGCGCTCGCTGAGCCCCTCGCAGACGACGTAGAACACCGGCACGAACAGCACCGCCAACACGGTCGAGGTGATCATGCCGCCGAAGACGGCGGTGCCGAGGGCGCGGCGGCTGGCGGCGCCGGCGCCGTCGGCGATGACCAGCGGATAGACGCCGAGGATGAAGGCGAACGAGGTCATGAGGATGGGGCGGAAGCGCAGCCGCGCCGCCTCGACCGCGGCGCTGGCGAGCGCGACGCCGCGGGCGCGCTGCTCGCGCGCGAACTCGACGATCAGGATCGCGTTCTTGCTCGACAGCGCGACCAGCAGCACGACGCCGATCTGCGTGTAGACGTTGTTGTCGCTGCCGCGCAGCGCCACGGCGATCACGGTGC
>CAYYWP010000045.1:0-24618 GCA_964475125.1 uncultured Binatia bacterium (SeqCode)
CGCTGCCGCGGCGGCGCTCGACGGCGGTGCGTGCCTGCCGGTCGCCTGCGACGTGACCGATGGCGGCGCGGTCGCCGGCCTGGTGCAGACCGTGGAGCGCGAGCTCGGCGGCATCGACATCCTGGTGAACAATGCCGGGCGCGGCCGCAGCCACGCCTTCCGCACCCATCCGGACGCGCTCTGGGAGGAGATGCTGGCGGTCAATCTCAGCAGCGCCTATCACGTCACCAAGGCCTGCATCGGCGGCATGATCGAGCGCCGCTGGGGGCGGGTCATCAACATCGCCTCGGTGGCCGCCTCGACCGGCGCGCGCTACGTCGCCGCCTACACGGCGGCCAAGCACGGACTGCTCGGTCTCACCCGCGCCCTGGCCGCCGAGCTGGCGGACACGGGGGTGACGGTGAATGCGATCAGCCCGGGCTACGCCGATACGCCGATGACCGATGCCACCATCGAGGTCATCGCCGCGCGCACCGGCCGCAGCCGCAGCGAGGCGCGCCTGGCACTGGAAAAGCTCAACCCGCAGAAACGGCTGATCGATCCGGTGGAAGTGGCGGCCGCGGTGCTGTTTCTGGCCCGCGAGCTGAGCCGCGGCATCAGCGGACAGAACCTGCAGATCGACGGCGGGGGCGGCGGCTCGTGACCGCGAGGGAGGGCGCGATGGGATACGACTTCGTCTACGAGGTCGACGACGGTGTCGCCACGATCACCTTCGACCGCCCCGAGGTGCTCAACGCGCTGACCTTCGACGTCTACGCGCAACTGCGCGACCTGTTCGCCGGGCTCCAGCACGACGCGGCGGTGCGCGTCGTGGTCATCAGCGGGCGCGGCAAGGCGTTCTGTTCCGGGGGCGACGTGCACGAGATCATCGGCCCGCTGCTGGAACGCGACGCGCGCGGGCACCTGGAGTTCACCCGCATGACCGGCAGCGTCGTGCAGCACATGCGCGCGCTCGACAAGCCGATCATCGCCGCCCTCAACGGCATGACCGCCGGCGCGGGGGCGGTGATCGCCTTGGCGGCCGACCTGCGCCTGGCCAGCGAGGCGGCGCGCTTCGCGTTTCTGTTCATCAAGGTCGGCCTCGCCGGCGCCGACATGGGCGCCGCCTACTTGCTGCCGCGCCTGGTCGGCATGGGCCGCGCGCTGGAGCTGTTGCTGCTCGGCGATACCATCGACGCCGCCACCGCCGAACGCTACGGCCTGGTCAATCGCGTCCTGCCGGCGGCCGAGCTCATGCCGCAGGCCATGGCGCTGGCGCGCCGCCTGGCGCAGGGGCCGACGCTCGCCCTCGGCTCGACCAAGCGCCTGCTCAACGCCGAGTTGAGCATGGATCTGCCGTCCGCGATCGAGCTCGAAGCGCAGGCTCAGGCGCTGCTCATGCGCGGCGAGGATTTCCGCCGCTTCTACGAGGCCTTTCGCGACCGCCAGCCGGTGCGCTTCGTCGGGCGATGACGGTCACGCCGGTGAAACGCATCATCAATCCGCCCAGTCTGGCGCCGCCGCGCGGCTTCAGCCACGGCATCGCCACCCGCGGCGGGACGCTGCTGTTCCTCGCCGGGCAGGACGCCAGCGACGCGCAGGGCCGCATCGTGGCGCCGGGCGACGTGGTCGAGCAGATGCGCCAGGTCCTGGAGAACCTGCGCGCCGTCACCGCGGCGGCCGGCGGCGGCGTGCAGGACATCGTCCAGTTGACGATCTTCGTCCGCGACCGCGCCGACTACGTCGCCAAGCAGAAGGCGCTCGGCGCGGTCTTTCGCGCCTACTTCGAGGGCTATTACCCGACCATGGCGCTGTTCGAGGTGAACGCCTTCTATCGTTCCGAGGCGCTGATCGAATTGGTCGGGATCGCGGTCATTCCCGACCGCGCGTGAGGGGGGACCGCCGTGGACTTCGCGCTCTCCGATGCGCAGCGGGCGGTGCAACAGCGGGCGCGCGAGTTTGCCGAGCGCGAGGTGGCGCCGCTGGCGCGCGAGGCCGACGCCACCCGCCGCTTTCCCGTGCATCTGGTCGAGCGCCTGGCGGCGCTCGGCTTCCTCGCCGGCCCCCTCGAGCCCGCGTCCGGCGGCAGCGGGATGGACTATCTCTCCTTCGCGCTGGTGTACGAGGAGCTCGGGCGCGCCGACTCCTCGGTGCGCGGCTTTCTCGCCGTGCACACCGGCCTGGTGAGCCTCTGTATCCGCGACTGGGGCAGCGAGGCGCAGCGCCGCGAGTACTTGCCGCGCCTGGCCGCCGGCTCGCTGCTCGGCTGCTACTGCCTGACCGAGCCCGAGGCCGGCTCGGACGCCGCCGCGCTGCGCACGCGCGCCCGCCTCGACGGCGACCACTACGTGCTCGACGGCGAGAAGATCTGGATCACCAACGGCAACCTGGCGGGCCTGGCGCTCGTCTTCGCCACCGTCGACCCGGCCTTGCGGCACAAGGGCATCACCGCCTTCCTGGTCGAGACGGCGGGTCCCGGCTTTCGCCGCCAGCGCATGCCCGGCGAAGAGCTCGGCCATCGCGCCTCGGATCACGCCCACATCACCCTCGCCGGCTGCCGGGTGCCGCGCAGCGCGTTGCTCGGCGCCCCGGGCGACGGCTTCAAGATCGCCATGTCCGCCCTCGATCACGGCCGCATCGGGGTCGCGGCCGGCGCGGTCGGGGTCGCCCAGGCGTGCCTGGATGCCTCGGTCGCGTTCACCACCGGGCGCCGCCAGTTCGGCCAGCGCCTAGCCGACTTCGAGATGGTGCAGGCGGCGCTGGCCGACATGGCCTGCGAGGTCGACGCGGCGCGCCTGCTCACCTACCGCGCCGCCTGGCTCAAGCAGCAGGGGCGGGTGGCGACGCGCGAGACCTCGATGGCCAAGCTGTACGCCACCGAGGCGGCGGTCCGCGCGGCCTCCGAGGCGGTGCTGCTGCACGGCGGGCGCGGCTACTCGAACGAGTATCCGGTGGAGCGCTACTACCGCGACATCAAGGGCCTGCAGATCTACGAAGGGACGAGTCACATCCAGCGGATCGTGATTGCGCGCCAGCTGGTCGGCCGGCCGTCATGAGCGCAGGGACTGCCATGAGCCCGTACTGGAACCCGAAGAACGAGACCATGCCGCGGCAGGCCTTGCAGGCGCTGCAACTGATCAAGCTGCGCCGCCTGTGCGCGTTTGCCTTCGCCCATAGCCCCTTCCACCGCCGCCGTTTCGCCGCCGCCGGCTTCCACCCCGAGAGCCTGCGCACCTGGGAGGATCGGCGCCGGATTCCGTTCATGACGCGCGAGGATTGGATGGCCTCGCAGCGCGCCGCGCCGCCGTACGGCGATCTGCTCGCCGCCGATCCCGCGGTCGCGACCCGCTATCACCTCACCTCGGGCACCAGCGGCAACATGCCGGTGCGCGTCCTCGACGGGACGAAGGACTGGGAGTGGATCGCCGAGATGTGGTGCTACGGGCTGTGGGCGTTTGGCGTGCGGCCGGCCGACATCGTCTATCTCGCCTTCGGCTACGGCTCCTTCATCGGCTTCTGGGGGGCCCACTACGGCAGCGAGAAGATCGGCGCGCTGGTGGTGCCGAGCGGCGCGCAGAACACCGAAAGCCGGGTGCGCCAGATCGTCGAGCTCGGCGCGACGACGGTCTGCTCGACCCCGACCTACGCCTTGCGCCTGGCGCAAGAGGCGGCCCAGCTCGGGATCGACTTGGCGCGCGACGGGCGGGTCGACAAGCTCATCGTCTCCGGCGAGCCGGCCGGCTCCATCCCCAGCGCCAAGCAGCAGCTCGAGCGCATCTGGGGGGCGAAATGCGGCGACATGGCGGGCATGACCGAGATCGGCACGCTCGCCATGTTCGAGTGCGCGGCGCAGCCGGGCGGCCTGCACATCATCGAGGACCACCTGATCGAAGAAGTGGTCGACCCCGATGGTGACGAGCCGGTGCCGTACGGCGAGCTCGGAGAGCGGGTCGTGACCTCCTTCGGCCGCGGCCTGCTGCCGCTGCTGCGCTACCGCAGCCGCGACATGGTGGTGCGCGTGCCGCACACGACCTGTCCCTGCGGCCGCACCAGCGACCTCTACAGCGGCGGCATCCGCGGCCGCTGGGACGACATGAAAATCGTCCGCGGCACGAACGTCTACCCGCGCAGCGTCGAAGAGATCGTGCGCACCTGCGACGCCATCGAAGAGTTTCAGATCTATCTGTGGCGCAACGAGGATCAGCGCGACGAGATCAGCGTGCGGGTGGAATCCCGCCCGGACTGGTCGGGCAACTGGGACAGCGTGGCGAGCGGCTTGGCGCACCAGCTCAGCGCCGCCCACGAGGGCTTGCGCTTTCACGTCGAGCGCATGCCGGCCGGGAGCCTGCCGCGCTTCGAGCTCAAGGCGCGGCGGCTGGTCGATGCGCGCCCGGCCGCGACCTACGCCGATGCCGCGGTGGGCAGCGCCAAGGAGTGAGGGATGGACGAGTGCGATCTGTTGGGGCAGCCGCTGCAGGCTCACGAGGCGGAGGCGCTGCGCCTCTATCGCGCCCTCAAGGCGCTGGCGGCCGAGCCCGACCTGCCGCCGTGCTCGGCGCGCAACGTCCGCAAGGCGCTCGCCTGCCTCTGGCAGGTGGTCACCGACCTCGACCTGCAGTACGAGCAACTCTATGACCTCGGCGTGTGAGTCCCGGCTCGGCGCGCTGCGCCGCGAGTTGGGGGGCGGCGGCGCACGCGCTATAGCAGGACCGGCGAGGTTGGCCGGCGGTGCGGTGGCCGCGGCCGGAAAGGAGGACGGCGATGCAGGCGATGATAGTGATGCTGCGGGTCGCGCCCGGCCAGCTGTACGAGGAGGCGGACCAGATCGCGCGGCTCGACGTGGCCTCGGAGATGTACTCGATCGTCGGCGACTACGACTTGTTGCTGAAAGTCTACGTCGAGAACCTGCAGGAGCTCGGCCAGGTCGTCACCGAACGCCTGCACGGCATCGCGCACATCCGCGACACCAAGACGATCGTCACCTTCGCCACCCTCAAGTTGCCGGCTGGCGGCTGATTGGACCGCGCCGCGCGGGTTGACGCCCGGCGCGGCGCTGAGTAAGCGCTTACCCACACAGGGGGGACCGCATGGCGAGCAGGGCGCGCGCCCGAGGGCGGGCGAGTGGCGGGCGGCGGGCGATGATCACCGTCGACGCCGCATTCGGCGTCAAGCGCGTCCTCGATCCAGCGCGTTGGGCGGAAGGGCGCGAGCGCATCGCCGGCTGCGCGTTGCCGCTGTTTGCGCAGTTCGGCTACCACGCCACGCCGGTGCGCGCGATCGCGGAGGCCGCCGGCCTGAGCGTCGGATCGATCTTCAACTATTTCGCCGAGAAAGAGGACATCCTGCAGTTCATCCTGGATCATAGCCAGGAGCAGGCCGAGCGCGCCGTGATCGACGTGCAGGCGACGCTGGGCGCGACGGATCGGGCGCGCGACCCGGTCGAGTTCTTTCTCGCCGTGTACCGCGTCTTCGTCCGCGCCATCGACGGGATTCGGCGCTTCACCTTGCTCGCCTATCAGGAGACCAAGTCGCTGAAGCCGGAGATGCGCGATCCGCTGCTCGATCGCGAGCGCCGCTTCGGCGAGCTGTTGAAGCGGGCCGCGCAACCGGCCATCGAGGCCGGGCGGTTCTCCAGCGCGGCGCTCGACCTCAAGGTCCAGACGCTGATCGTCCTGGCGCATGCCTGGACGGTGCGGCACTGGGCCTACCGGCAGTACGCCTCGGTGCACGACTACCTGGCCGACCTCGAGCCGCTGGCGGTGGCGCTGATGACCGCGGCCGGAGCGGCGGCGGCAGCCGACCTCCCCAGCCGGCTCGGCGCCGACGCGACCGCCGTCGGCGAGCCACGGCTGCGGACGGTGAGCGGAGCAGACCGTATGTACACCAAGCGCCGCTGAGGCGCGGTTGACGAGTGAACGATTCCAGCGCGGCACGACCCGTCTGAGCGCGGGCTAGCCGCCGAAGGAGGGCGAACGATGAGATCATCAGTGATCGCAAGTGTGGTCGCGGGCCTTGCCGTAGTCGCCTGCGCCGCCACCGGGGCAGCGGCCGACGCCGACGTGCCGTGGGTCAAACCCGTGCCGACGATCGAGGAACTGACCGGCGGCGTGATCAAGACCGGGGGGCAGATCACGGCGGCGAACGTCGACACGGTGCGCGAGCTCCTCTCCGAGTCGTGGATCCGCAACATCAAGGACGGCGCCGTGCTGACCATCAATCCGACCACGCCGACCACCCTGATGGTCGTGCCGCCGATGATCAAGGCGACGATCGAGAATCAGGGCAAGGCGAAGATGGGCAGCGATGGCACCATCACCAGCGCCGACGGCTCGCCGTGGATCGGCGGCTTTCCGATCATGCAGCCGCAGACCGCGCTCGAGGTGATGGCCAGCCGCCTCTACTTTCTCGTCGACGAAGTGATCGACGAGTACGACAACTATTGGGTGAACCCGGCAGGGGAGACGTACAAGACCATCGTCGGTCAGGTCAGCCAGTACAACATCGACGGCCGCGTCTGTGTGCAGCCGATGCCGGTCGTATCCGGCTTCGCCGGCGAGCAACTGCGCAGCATGATCCACGACTTGGACCCCTACGACGTGCGCGGCTTGTCGGTGCTGAGCATCCTCTACGTCGACCAGAGCAAGCTGCCGGATGCGTGGGGCTACATTCCGGTGCTGCGCCGCGTGCAGCGCTTCTCCTCCGCTCAGCGCTACGACTCCGCCGATGGCTCCGACCTGCGCTCCGGGGATCTGGGCGCCTTCTCCGACCCGCTCGGCCTGTGGGATTTCACCCTGATCGCACGCAAGCCCATGCTCTCCACGGTGACGTCGGACGGTCCGATTCCGGTCAAGGGCAAGGACATCGCCCTGATCAAGGGCCGCTACCCGGCTGAAGCCAAGGCCGAGGTGCGCGACACCTGGATCATCGACGCCAAGCCGAAGGATCCGGCGCACATCTACTCGCGCAAGATCCTCTACGTCGACGCCGGCACGTATTACACGGTCGGCGACTTTTTCGATCGCCAGAACAACCTGTGGATCGGCTGGCACACGCACTTCGTTCGCGACAACTGCCCGTGCGGAAGCTATGCGCGCTCGACCTTGTTCCGGCTGTACAACTACCAGACCAACAGCGGCAGCTTCTACAATCTGTACCGCTTCGACTTCAACGTGCCGAAAGTTCTGTCGATCAACGATTTCACGCTCAAGAGACTGACCAGTCGGAGCCGATAGGTCGGGAGCGCATCATGTATCCGGGAGCGCGCAGCGATGGGTCGGCAGGCGCCGCCGCGGCGTCTACCCCCCAGCGCGGCGCCCACCAGCGGCCCCGTGGGAGCGGGGCATCGGGGGGGAGCATGAAACGGACGATCGCGATGCTGGGCAGCACCCTGGCCGTTGCGTTGCTGGCGCAACGCGCGGCGGGCACCATCCACCTGTACGAGGGGGAATTCGGCGAGCTGGAGATGTCCGGATTCGCGCGCGTGCAGGCGGACATCCACACGGCCGAATCGAACCCGAACAACCCGGGCTTGAATCGCGCCGTCCTGCAGCTGTTTCGCCAGTGGCTGCTCACCGACACCACCTGGAACACGCCGGTCAAGGACCTGCGGCTGTTCGCCCGCACGCGGGTGTGGTTCGACACCACCTCGGATGCGGACTCGAACACGCCCTCCTACGATGCGTTTCCGACCCGCTTCCGCCGCGACGGCTGGTTCATGCGCACCGCCAGCGACGACGTCGCGGCCGAGCTCTGGGAGCTGTGGGCCGACTACAATCCCGGCGACTTCTGGCTGCGCCTCGGGCGCCAGACGATCGTCTGGGGCGACGTCGCCCCGACCCGCCTGCTCGACGACATCAACCCGCTCGATCTCAGCTGGCACGTGGTCCTCGAGCCGCTCGGCAAGGAGGCCTTCGATAACCTGCGCATCCCGATCTGGGCGGCGCGCGGGGCTTATAGCTTGCCGTTCGCGCCCGATTTTCAGCTCGAGGGGTACATTAGCCCGGATGCGGTCGCCTTCGTGTCCACGCAGCTGCCGGCCCGCAACCCCACCAAGGGCCTGGTCGGCTCGCAGGCCCCGTCCCCGCTCAACCTGATCAACCTGCCGCCGTTCATCACCCTGCGCGACGACATCGGCAACGGGCAGCGCGGCGCCAGCGGCGGGCTGCGCTTTCTCGGCCGCGTCGCCGGCCTGGATTTCACCCTCAACTGGGTGCAGCGCCATATCGCCGACGGCATTACCGTCTTCAAGTCGTTCGTCCCCGATCCCACCTCGCCGATCGGCGGCATCCTCAACCTGAAGCAGGTCCACCCGCGCTTCAACACGGTCGGCTTCTCGATGAACTACTTCGAGGCCTTGAGCAAAGTCGTCGGCCGCCTCGAGGCCATCTGGGACATCGATCGGCCATGGGAGAATGCCCCCGGGCAGCCGAACCTCGGATACATCCGCCGGGCGCAGTACGGCTACGCCATCGCCTTCGACCGGCCGACCTTCCTGTTGCGCAAGGACCGCACGGCGAACATCACGGTGCAGTTCGAGCAGCGCATCCGCGAGGGCGGCATCCGCTGCCTGGGCGCCGCTGCCCAACCGGTGCCGCAGACGGCCGAGCAGTTCACCGTGCTGTTTTCCCAACCGTTCCAGGGCTTCGGTGGTCGCTACGAGGAGTTCTTCCTGGACATGGCGTTTCTGGCCAACTTCGACAACTCCTTCGCCTTCGTGCCCCTGGTGCGCTACGAGCCGGGCAATCACTGGCGCTTCAACCTGTGGTACAACTCCTTCTTCGGTGATCGAAACACCACGTGGGGTTCCCAAACGTGGATGCAAGGCGTCAACATCTCGGTTTCCTACAACTACTGAGTCGACGCCAGGCGATGAGGTGTAGCGTGATGCGACCGCGCCGGTCTCGATGCGGGTGGCGGGCTGTCCTGGGCGCGGCGATCGCCTGCCACGCCGCCGGCGCGGCGGCGGCCGAGCCCCCGTCGGACGCCGCTGCCACCGCCGCCCTGGAGCAGGCGCTGGGGGTCTCTGGCGATGCCCCGCGGCGCGCGGCCTTCGCCGCGTTGATCGAGTACCGCTGCCGACCCGCGCGGGTGGACGAGCGGTGCTTGGCACTGCTGGAGTCCGCCGCGGCTGACGGCGATTGGCGCATTCGGCTGGCGGCGCTGCCGTATGCGGTGCGCGCCGATTTGCCGTCCGAACGCTGCCGTCCGATGGCGCGCCGCGCCGCCCTGCGCGATGCCAACGACGCCGTGCGCCGCGCCGCGGCGAAGTTGTTGTCCGATCAGGCGGTCGCTGGAGATCGCGAGGTCTTCACGGCCTTGCTGCAGAGCGACGATGCGCTCGCGCGCGAGTTCGCCGCCGGCGGGTTGGCGCGCCTCGGCGATCGCGGCCAAGTTGAAGTGCTGCGCCGCGATTTGCGCAGCGCCGATTCCGAGCTGGCCTTGGAGGCCGCGCGGCTGCTGGCGGCGGTCGACCAGCAGCGCACCGGCGACGTCGCCGAGGTGCTGCGGGGGTCACTCGACAACGCCGACGAGATCGTGCGTGCCAACGCTCTCTACGTGCTCTCCGAGATGCCGGTTCGCGCCCGCTCGGAGGCCGAGGTGACGCGGGCCTTGAGCGATCCCTCGGCGCTGGTGCGCGGCGCGGCGCTGGCGGTGCTGCCGGACATGACGCTGACGGCGCCGGGCTGGCCGCTGGCCATCCTGGCGCAACGGTGGGAGGCGGAGCAGTCGGCCGAGCTCCGGCTGGAGATCCTGAACGCGATCGGCGAGCTCGGCCGGCGCGGGGCGGCGCCCGCCACCGACGTCGAGCACTTCGCCGAGGTCGTGGTGCGCCACGAACGCGACGACCGCCTGCGCACCGCCGCCGAGGGCGTGCTGGCCGAGTACGATGCGGCGGCGGCGCTGCGCCTGCTGGCCCTGGCCGGCGATCCGGCTGCCGAGCTGGTGCGGCGGCTGCTGGCCATGGCCTACCTCGGCAGGAGCTGCCAGGCCCAGGTGCTCGCACCGCTCGGCCGGCTCGTCGAGGAGCCGGGCGGGGCTGCGGGGGGGCGCGAGGCCTTGCGGGTTGGGGCGGCCGCGGCATGGCTCCGTCTCGTCACGGGGTTGGCCGATGCGCACTGCAGCGCCAAGGCGCGGGCGACATGAGGAGAGGCTGGCGAGCTGGCCGACCCACGGCTGGCCTCGGCGCGCTCGCCGGCTGCCTCGCAGTGGTTGGGCTCAGCGGCTGCCCGCGCAGCGATGCCGAGGCACCGCTGGCCCCGCCGGTGGCGATCGAAGCGCGTGACGCGTTCTACGACGTGGCGCAGGCGGGCGACGGCGGGCTCATCATCGTCGGGCGCTATGGCAAGATGATGCGCAGCGCCGATGGCGGGACGAACTGGCAGCCGCTCGCCTCGGGCGAGACGCGGCCGCTGTTCAGCGTCGCCTTCGCCGATGCGCAGCGCGGTTTCGCGGTCGGCAGCCAGGGGCTGATGCTCGAGACCGCCGACGGCGGGAGGAGCTGGACGCGGCGCGACACGGGAACGGATCGCCAGCGCTGTCTGGTGCGCTTCACCGGCGGCGGCCAGGGCGTCATCGCCGGCGATTTCGGCACCTTCTGGCAAACCGCCGACCACGGCTCGACCTGGACACCCATCGAGTTACCCTGGGAGGCGCTGTTGCCCGAGCTGACCGAGGCGTTCGGCGTCGTCGAACCGCACCTGTACGACCTCGCCTTCTGCGGTCCCGAGCGCGGCTGGCTGGTGGGCGAGTACGGCCTGGTGCTGGCCACGGCCGACGGCGGCCGCACCTGGAGCAAGCAGCGCGGCGGGGGGCCATTCGACTCGCATCTCTTCGCCGTCGCGTGTAGCGCGCCCGACACGGTGGTGGCGGCGGGGCAGGGCGGGCAGATGCTGTTCAGTTCCGACGGCGGCGCGACCTGGACAGAAGAGCGCGGCACTGGACGCGATGTGTACGACCTGATCACGCCCAGCGGCCAGACCGTGCTGGCGCTCGGCGATCTCGGCACGCTGATGGTCTCGACCCGGGCCGGCGCCCCCGGCAGTTGGCAGGACGCCGGCGCCTTCGGCAGCCCGGGGCAGCGGCCGTGGTGGGGGCGTGGCCTGTGGGTCGATCCCGACGTGCTCCTGCTGGGGCAATTCGGCGCTCAGCGGCAACCGCTCGAGAGCCTGGCGGCGCCCGGCCGGCAGACCCGCGGGCAGGGCTAAGGGCGAGGCGGCGACGATCATGGAGTGGTTCGCGCGCACCGTCGTTCGCTGTCGGTGGCCGATCTTGATCGGCGTCGTCGCCATCACCGGGTTCTTCGCCTGGCAGTGCACGTACGTCCGCTTTCGCATCACCCTGTCCGACCTCTGGCCGGCGGCGCATCCCTTCCTCGCGGTCCATCAACAATACGGCGATCAGTACGGCAGCCCGCTCACCGTGTACGTGATGGTGCAAGCGCGCACCGGGACGATCTACGACCGCGACAGCTTCGACAAGATCCGCCGCATCACCGACGCCATCGATGCCATTCCGGGCGTCAATCACGACTCGGTCGCCTCGCTGACCTCGCGCAAGGTGAAGCGCATCACCCTGCGCGGCAGCAACGTCTCGGTCGAGAACCTCACGCCGGCGACGCTGCCGGCGTCGCCCGAGGAGTGGGAGCGCCTGCGTGACGACGCCGCCGCGGCCGGGGTGGTGGGGACGCTGGTGTCGCCCGACGGCACCGCCAGCTTGATCCGCGGCGACTTCATCGAGGCGCGCACCGATCTGGCGCAGGTCTTCGAGCGCCTGCAGGCCATTCAGGCCGCCGAGTCGGACGGCCGTCACGAGGTCATGTTGTCGGGCGAACCGGTGTTGATGGGGTGGGTGCGAACCTATCAGGGCGAGATCATCGGCATCCTCGCGCTCAGCCTGCTGGTGAGCTTCTTGTTGCTGTACTTCTACATCCGCAATCTGCACCTCACGCTGTTGCCGATCATCGCCACCGTCGTCAGCTCCGTGTGGGGCCTCGGCTTCGCCGGCTGGCTGCGCTACACCCTCGACCCGCTCATCATTCTCATCCCCGCCTTGCTCATGGCGCGCAGCCTGAGCCACAGCATCCAGAAGATCGTGCGCATCTCCGAGCTCGTCGACGAGACGCTCGACGCCCCCGCCAAGGCGCGCCTGCTCATCCTGGCGCTGTTCGGCTCCGGCAGCCTGAGCATCGTCACCGACGTGCTCGGCTTGCTGGTGATCGGCATCTCCTCCATTCCGGTGATGGAGCACCTGGCGGTGTTCTGCGGCTTCTGGGCCGCCACCTTCCTGCTGACCGTGCTGATCTTCATCCCGGTGGTGATCTCGATCTTCGGGCTGCCCCCTACCTGGCGGGTGCGCGAGGGCCTCGAAGGTCGCTTCACCAGCGCGGCGATGCGCGGAGTAGCGCACCTCGTCACCGGCGGCCGCGCGCGCTGGGTCGTGCTCGGCGGCATCGCGGTGGCGCTGGGCGCCCTCGGCTTGTCGACGCGCGTCAGCGTCGGCGATCGGACGGCCGGCTCGGCCCTGCTCTGGCCCGATTCGCCGTACAACCGCACCAGTGCGGCGATCAATGCCAGCTTCGTCGGCACCGACGAGCTGTACGTGATTGCGCGCGTGCGCGACCACCAGCCGGCCGAGAGCACCTCCACCAACGGCGATGGCGAGGCCGCGCTCCTCGGCGTCCGCCAAGTCCCGATTCTGACCCGCATCGACGACTTCCAGCGCTACGTCGAGCGCCACCCGCTGGTGCGCCGGACCTTTTCTTACGCCGACTTCTTTCCCGTCCTCAACCGCCGCATGCACGGCAACGAGGTGAAGTGGGCGCAGTTGCCGGAGAGCAACGACGCCGCTGCCCAGCTGTCGAACGTGCTGCTGCGCGGCACCGACCCGGGCGATTTCCGCCGCTTCGTCGATGCGCGCTACCGGCATGCCAACATCATCGTCTGGCTCGACAACCACCGCGGCGAGACGCTCGAGGACGTCGTGGGCTGGATCCAGCGCTATTACCTCGACGACCCCGCGGCGCCGGTCGTCTTCGAGCTGGCGAGCGGCCCGGCCGGCGTCCGCGCCGCCACCAATGCCGAGGTCGAGCACAAGGAGGTACTCGTCTTCGCCCTGGCCACGGCCATCATCGGCGCCGCCTGCTGGGCGGCGTTTCGCTCGCTGTGGGCGGCGGCGATCCTGACCGTGCCGTGTATCGCGACCAATTTCATCGTCACCGGCGTGATGGTGCTCATGGGGGTCGGCCTCGACGTCAACACGCTGCCCATCATCTCCGTCGGCATGGGCGTCGGCATCGATTACGGCATCTACACCTTGACCCGCATCGTCCAGGAGATTCGCCTCCAGGGCGACTACGATCGCGCCATCACCACGGCCGTCCGGACCACCGGCCGCGCCGTGTTCTTCACCGCCACCGTGATGATCGCCTGCGTCGGCGTCTGGTACCTGCTCTCCTCCTTCCGCTTCATGGCCGAAATGGGCGCCTTGCTCGCCATGGTGCTGGCGGTCAATTTGCTGGGCGCGCTGCTCGTCATCCCGGCGACGGTGTCGCTGGTGCGGCCGCGCTTTGCCCTCACGGCGCGCCTGCTGGCGTGGGATTGAACGGCGCCGCGCGCGCCGCTGCGTAGGAGACCCATGGCACGAGAATTCCAGATCGGTATCGACGTCGGCGGGACCTTTACCGATTACGTCGTCTGCGGCCCGGACGGGGCGATGTTCAGCGGCAAGGTCTTCACCACGCCGCGCGAGGAAGCCACCGGCATCCTCGACGCCATCGCGGCGATGGCCGATCACCACGGCCGCGGCGTGCGCGAGTTCCTCGCCGCCGTCGACACGGTGGTGCTCGGCACCACGGTGGTGACCAACACGATGCTCGAGTACTCGGGCGCCGCCGCCGGCATGATCACCACCAAGGGCTTCCGCGACGTCATCGAGCTGCGCGGCGGCTACAAGGAGAGTCATTTCGACATCCACCTGCCGGCGCCACACCCGCTGGTGCCGCGCCGCCACCGCCTCGGGGTGACCGAGCGCATCGACTACACCGGCGCGGTGGCGATCGCCCTCGACGAGGGCGAAGTGCGCGAGGCGGTGCGCAAGCTCAAGGCCCAGGGCGTCGAGTCGATCGCGGTGTGCCTGCTGTTTTCGTTCAAGAACGACGCCCACGAACGGCGCATCCACGCCATCATCGAAGAGGAGTACCCGGGTGCCTTCGTCTCGCTCTCCTCGCAGGTCCTGCCGCAGGTGCGCGAGCTGGACCGCTTCAGCACCACGATGATCAACGCCTACGTCAGCCCCAAGGCGCGCGCCTATCTGCGCGCGCTGGCCGAGCGGCTGACGGCGAGCGGCTTCGGCGGCCAATTGTTCATCATGCTGTCGAATGGCGGCATGATGGACGTCGAGTTCTGCAGCGAGCGCGGCGTCGAGCTCATCCAGTCCGGCCCGTCCGGCGGCGTCATGGGGGCGGTCTTCGTCGGCGGCCTGTCGGGCTACCGCGACATCATCGCCGTCGACATGGGCGGCACCAGCTACGACGTCTGCCTAATCACCGGCGGCCAGCCGGACATCGGGGTCGATTCCTGGGTCAGCCGCTATCGCGTCGCCACGCCGATGATCGACATCCACTCGATCGGCGCCGGCGGCGGCTCGATCGCCTGGATCGACGACGGCGGCGCGCTGCGCGTCGGCCCGCGCAGCGCCGGTGCCACCCCCGGGCCGGCGTGCTACGGGCGCGGCGGCCGCGAGCCCACGGTCACCGATGCCAACCTCATCCTCGGTTATCTCAACCCGGACTTCTTCGTCGGCGGCGAGCTGCGCCTCGACGCGGCGGCGGCGCGCGCGGCCGTGCGGGAGCGGATCGCCGAGCCCCTCGGCCTGTCGGTGGAAGCCGCCGCCAGCGGCATCTTTCGCATCGTCAACAGCGCCATGAACAACGCCATCCGCTACGTCTCGGTGGCGCGCGGCCGCGACCCGCGCGATTACGCCCTGATGGCGTTCGGTGGGGCCGGTCCGGTGCACATGGGCATCCAGGCCAAGGACCTCGGCATCAAGACCATCCTGGTGCCGAAGAACGCCGGCGTGTTCTGCGCCCTCGGCGCGCTGATCTCCAACTTCAAGATCTCGAAGGTACGCAGCTTCATCACCCGCGCCGATCGCGTCGACCTCGAGCAGCTCAACGACGTCTTCGCCGGCATGGAGGGGGAGGCCGATCGCCTGCTCGGCGACCGCGGCCGCCTGATGGAGACGGCGACCCAGCGCGCCATGGACATGCGCTACGTCGGCCAGACGCACGAAGTCACCGTGCCCATTCGTTCGCGCACCAAGCGCGTCACCGAGCTCAACCTGGCCGCGACGATCCAGGATTTCCACAACCTGCACGAGAAGCTCTACTCCTTCAAACGGCCGGAGCAGCGGGTGGAGATCCTCAGCCTGCGCTCCGACCTCATCGGGGTGCGCGAGGCGGTCAAGTTCCGCAGCCATCCGTTCGAGAGCGAGGACGCCTCGCACGCGCTCAAGGGCACGCGGCCGGTGGAGTTCGAGGGCCAGGGGTACATCGACACGCGCGTCTACGACGGCCCGAGCGTGCGCGCCGGCAACCTGATCAGCGGCCCGGCCATCATCGAGGAGCCGGCGACGACGATCGTCATCTACCCCGGCCAGGAAGCCATGCTCGACCACTACGAAACCTACGTGATCGAGAATCTGTAGACGCTGGAGCGAGAGCAATCCGCCACCACAGATGAACACAGGTGAACGATGAACACAGATGGGCAGAGATGAGCAGCGATAACGTTGAAAGACGCGTTCCGCCCACCCTTCGACGGGCTCAGGGTGAGCGGAACGCTTTGTGGCGCAAGCAGTTCCCGCTCATGCTGAGCCCGTCGAAGCATGAGCGCGGGCTTGTTCAACGGGCCGTGATGGCGGCCGGTTGGGAGCGTGCTCGGACGCTGGTGTTCGGAGGACCTTTCGCAGCCGGCGCGGCCATCGTCTCGACCCCCTCTCATCGCGGCTTATCCGTGTTCATCTGTGGCGTGTTTCTTCGCTCTTTGGGTAGGGTGCCCGGATGCCGCATCTGAATCCGATCGATGCCGAGATTCTGCGCGCGATGTTCAGCGCCGCGGTGGCTGACATGCGGGCGACGCTGGTCAATACCGCCTGCTCGCCGGCGATCAGCGAGGCCAAGGAGTGCGCCAGCGCCCTGCTGACCGAAGCCGGTGATCTGGTCGCGACCGACAATCCGCTGCACCTCTGCTCGCTCGGGGCGACGGTGCGCGCCGTGATCGATCAGTTCGAGTTCGATCTCACCGCCGAGGACGTGGTCATCACCAACGATCCCTACGGCGGCGGGACGCGCGTGCAGGACTTCACCGTCGTCGCGCCGCTCGGCTGGCAAGACGAGATCGTGCTCTACCTCGCGGTGCGCGGCCGCATGGCCGATGTCGGCGGCGAGTTGCTGGGCGGCCTCAACCCGCGCGCCACCGAGCTGTGGGCGGAGGGCGTGCGCATCACGCCGGTCAAGTTGGTGCGCGACGGCAAGCTCGCCAAGGACGTACTGACCACCGTGGCGCTCAACAGCCGCACCCCGGAAGCCTTTCGCCTCGACCTGGACGCCATGGTGGCGGCGCTGCGGATCGGGCGGCGCCGATTGACCGAGATGATCGAGCGCTACGGCCGCGATGCGGTCCTGGGCGCCATGGCTTGGGCCATCGACTATGCCGAGCGCCGCCTGGTTGCGGAAGTGGCCACCTGGCCGGCCGGCACCTTTACGGGCGAGTGCCGCATCCCCGATGACCTGCACGAGCGGCGCGACCTGACGGTGCGCGCCGCCGTGCGCGTGGGCGATGGGCGGATCGCGATCGACCTCGGCGCCACCGATCGACAGTCGAGCGGCTTCGTCAACTGTACGCCGACCGTCGCTCATGCGTTCGCGTTGTTGCCGATTCTCTCGGCGATGGACGAGAGCATGCCGAAGAACGCCGGCCTCCTGCGCCGGGTAGCCCTGGTGACGGCCAAGGGGAGCCTCGTCGAGCCATCGTTCCCGGCCCCCACCGGCTGGTCGCTGCACCACGCCGGCGCCGAGGTGGCGGGAGCGGTGTCGGCGGCGCTGGCCACCATGCGCCCGGAACGGGCCGCCAGCGTGGCGTCGCCGCTGCCGCTGCTGCGCATCGTCCAGCGCACCGTCCGCCACGGCGGCACCGTCGAGCAGGTGGGCGTGCGCGATTACGGCATCTTCGGGCAGGGCGGCTGCAGCGGCGCGCACGGGCGCGATGGCTGGGGGATGCCCGGCGTGTTCGCCGAGTCCCCCTTGCCGTCGGTCGAGCTCTACGAGGCGGCGGTTGGCGACACGATCGCCAAGATGGAACTGGTCGCCGATTCGGGCGGGGCAGGGCGCTGGCGCGGCGGGCTGGGGACGGAGACGGTCATCGCCTTGGCGGCGGACGGAACCGATGCCCATCTGAGCGCCTGTGCCGAGACCGGCAGCGTCGACGGCTTTGCGGGTGGCCGGGCGGGCCAGCCGAATGCGCTCTCCGTGCGCAGCGGCGCGCAAGGCCAAGCGGTCGAGGGCAGTGTGATCGACACGCTGGTGGCGCCCGGGACCACCATCACGCTGCGCCTGGCCGGCGGAGGCGGGTGGGGCCGCCCGCACGAGCGCGCGGCCAGCGCGGTGCTCGCGGACGTCCTCGATGACTACGTCTCGGTCGAGGCGGCGCGGCGCGACTACGGCGTGGTGGTCGACGCGGACTCCCGAAAGGTCGACGAAACCGCCACCGCGGCCGCGCGCCGCCGCCGTGCCGAGTGAGGGGTCGGGAGAGCCCATGTTGGACGCCATCACCGCCGAGATCATCCGCGAGTACCTGGAAACGGTCTCGACGGAGATCAGCAAGACGATGGAGAACGCCTCGGTGTCGCCGATCTTCAGCGAGGCACACGATTACTCGACCGGCGTGTTCCACTACGACGGCAAGCGCGTCAACCTGCTGTCGCGCGCCAATTCGCAGCCGGTGCACATCTACGCCTCGGTGCGCTCGGTCGAGGCGCTGCTGCAGTTCTTCAAGTACAACCTCAACGACGGCGACCTGGTGCTGGCCACCGACCCGTACTACGGCGGCAGCCACATCCCCGACTGGACGCTGATGAAGCCGGTCTTCTACCAGAACAAGCCGGTGTTCTTCCCCGCCGTGCGCGCCCACATGATCGAGGTCGGCGGCCCGGTGCCGGGCGGCTACAATTCTTTCGCGCGCGATGTCTGGCAGGAGGGCTTTCGGCTTTCGCCGGTGAAGATCTGCGAGAAGGGCGAGATGCGCCGCGACGTGCTGCGCATGCTGGCCGCCAACAACCGCGTTCCCGAGGTCATGGAAGGCGACCTCAACGCCATGATCGGCGCCTGCAAGGTCGGCGAGGAGCGCATCCTCCGCCTGGTCGAGAAGTACGGCCTGGCGACGGTGCTGGAGGCGGTGCAGCACATGCTCGAGTACAGCGAGCGCCGGGTGCGGGCGGAGATCGCGCGCTGGCCCGACGGGGTCTACCACGGGCGCAGCGTGCTCGATCAGGACTTCGCCGGCACCGACGACGTCAACGTCGACGTCACCATCGCGGTCAGCGGCGACCGCTGCACGGTCGACTTCGCCGGCTCGCACCCGCAGACGCGCGGCTTCGTCAACAGCGTGCCGGGCAACACGCTGTCGTGGGTGTACACCGAGTTCTCCGTGGTCATGCCGGACATCCCGATCAACTCCGGCTTCTTTCGCGCCATCGACGTCCACATTCCCGAGGGCACGGTGGTGAACCCGATCGCACCGGCGCCGGTGGGCAACTCGACGATCTGCATCGGCAGCGACATCGGCCAGGCGGTGATGAAGGCGCTGGAGGGGATCGTGCCGGAGAAAACCGGCTCGGCGTTCATCGACCTGACCGTCGACGTGATCTTCGGCCGCGACTCGCGCCACGACGGCCAACTCTTCATCACCGGCGAGTACTACACCAAGCCGGGGACTTCCGGCGGCGCCTACGGCACCGACGGCTGGGGGGCGTACGCGGCGCCACACGCCTCGCTGAAGATTCCAGCCGTCGAGTTGATGGAGGTGCTGTACCCGGTGCTCTACCTGCAGGCCGAGTGGGTTGCCGACACGGCGGCGCCGGGGCGGTGGCGCGGCAATGGCGCCTTCTGGACGCGGCGCATGGCGACCACGGACGCGGTGAACAATCACATCTACGTGCAAGGCTGCCGCCATCCCTTACAAGGGTTCGCCGGCGGCGGACCCGGAGCGGGCAACTGGTGTGTGCTGGATCACCAGGGCCCTACGGAGCGCGTCGTGCGCGATCTCGCCTTCGGTTACGTGCAGCAGCCCGGCGAGGTGCTGATGGCGCAGGCGGGCGGCGGCGGCGGCTGGGGCGATCCTCTCGACCGCGACCCGGCGCTCGTCGCCGACGATGTGTGCAACGAGTGGGTGTCGATGGAAGCGGCCCGGCGCGACTACGGCGTGATCATCGATCCCGACACCATGGCAGTCGACGAACAGCAGACCCTGGCGGTGCGCGCGACGCGACGGGCGGAGCGCGGGACGTCTGGGTCCAGCAAAGGAGGCAACGATGGCGAACATTCAGAAGTTCAACCCCGGGTGGAAGTGGGCGGAGCCGTGGCCAATCTCGCAAGCGGTGCGGTGCGGTGACTTCGTCTTCCTGGCCGGCCAGGTGCCCCTCGACGGCGACGGCAACGTGATGGGGACGGATCTCGGCAGCCAGTCGCGCCAGGTGTTCGAGAACATCAAGACGCTGCTCGGCCTGGCCGGCGCCAGCCTGACCGACATCTGCCGCATGACCACCTACTTCGTCGGCAACGTCGAAGACCCAGCCGAGCGGGAAAAATTCTTCCGCGTCCGCCGCGAGTACTTCGGCAATCATCATCCGGCCAGCACCGGTGTGCGGGTGGCGGGGCTGGCGATCGAAGGCATGCTGCTGGAAGTCGACGTGGTGGCGTACGCCCCGCAGCGCTGAGTGCCAGACCATGCCGTCGGACGTGATGCGCGCACGCGCACGAGCCGTAGCCGCGGGACCTGTGCCCGCCGGCGACGCGGCGCGTCGCCGAGTGGTGGGGGGCGTGGCGCGATGTGACCAGGGGTACTTGGGCGGCGTCGGGGCATCATTGCCGGGTCCCCACCCCACCGGGCAGCGCGCGGCGCTGCCGGCGGGCACAGGTCCCGCGGCTACAGCTCGTCGCGTCTATCCAGTGGCAGTTCGTCGCCACTGCACCCGTCCTACATTTCGCTTGCTCCTTGCGCTCGCCGGGCGGAGTATTGAGGCAGGTCAGGAATGCGCACCTGCAGATTGCTCGTCATCGGGCTCATCGGGCTGCTGTGGTGGCTCTTGCCGGCGCCGGCCTCGGCTACCTGCGCGGGCGATTGCGGTAGCGACGGGGCGGTCACCGTCGACGAGCTCCTGATCCTGGTGAACGTCGCCCTCGAGACCGCCCCGGTGACGCGCTGCCCGGCGGGCGACGTAGGCGATGACGGCCGCATCACCGTCGACGACATCCTCACCGCGGTGAACCGCACGCTGCACGGCTGTCCGCCCGACCGATGCGTCCAGCCGCCGGCCGGCATGGTGGCCTGGTACCCGATGGACGATGCGAGCGGGGCTGAGGTCGCGGACGACGCCGGCAACGACAACACCGGCGTGGCCGGCAGTGGACTGCTCGGATTTCCCGCTGGCCCGTCGCCGGGGCCGGGCATGGTGGGCAACGCGCTGACGTTCGACGGCACCTCGAACCTGGTGCGCGTCGCCGACGCGGCGAACCTCGATTTCGGCCGCGGCGATTTCTCCATCGACGCCTGGGTGCGGGTGGCCGCCGGCGCGGGCGCGGGCGTGCGCCCGATCGTCGACAAGCGCGACACCGCCGGCGGCGGCGTGCGCGGCTACGAGCTCTTCCTGTTCAACGGCCGGTTGGGCGTGCAACTGGCCGACGCCGCAACCGGCAGTAATATCTGCGCCCGCAGCGGCGCGGCGTGCACGAATTACGTCGCCGGCGGCCCCGACATCGCCGACGGCCGCCCGCATCACATCGCCGTGACGGTGCGCCGCGCCGGCAGCCGCGCCCTGACGCTGTACGTGGACGGGGTGGCGGTGCTGAGCGATCCGGATCCACGCCCGGGCAACCTCGACAACGACGGCGACCTGCTCATTGCCCGCAGCGAGGTCGCCGGGTTGTTCTTCGACGGCTGGATCGACGAGCTGGAGATCTTCGACCGGGCCCTCGACGCTGCCGAGGTGAAGGGTATCTTCGCCGCCCGGGCGGCCGGGAAATGCCGCGCCTTGGATCACTTCCTCTGCTACCGCACGCAGCCGTTGCCGGCCCAGCCGCCGTTCGATCCCGTGCCCGGCGTGCCGGTGGAGGACCAGTTCGGCGCCGCCGTGGTCGACGTCGCGGCGCCGGTGGCGCTGTGCGCGCCGGTCGACAAGAACGACGAAGACCCCGAGGCGCCGGCGCACGCCGATCACCTGCGCCGTTATCCGGTCAGCCCGCGCGGCGAGCTGCCGATGGCGGTCGGGCAGAAGATCCTCAACCAGTTCGGCACGCTGTTCCTCGACGTCCTCTCGCCGACTGCGCTGTTCGTCCCCACGGCGAAGAATCTCAGCGCCATTCCCGCCGCGCCGCCGGCGCCGGCGGTCGATCACTTCCTCTGCCACCCCGTGCAGCGGCCGCGCGGCGCGCCGCCGTTCGAGCCGATCCCCGGCGTGCGCGTCGCCGACCAGTTTGGCGCCCGCCGCATCGACGTGCTCGAGCCGACGCGGCTGTGTGCACCCGCCGACAAGCGCGGCGAGGATCCCGGCGCGCCGCAGCACGGCGCGCACCTGCTCTGCTACCGGGCGCAGCTCTCGCCGCTCGTCGTGCAGTCGCCGGGCGGCGAGGGTCCGCCCACCGTCATCGCCCAGACCTTCCAGAGCCCGGTGGCGGCCGCGTACACCAACGACCAGTTCGGCCCGGAGCGCCTGCAGCTCGTCGACGTCGAGGAGCTCTGCGTGCCGTCGCAAAAGAATCCTCCCGACGACGCCGAGCTACCGCTCAATTGCGACGACGGCCTCTTTTGCACCGAGGATCGCGTCGTCGAGTACGAGCCCGAGGCCGACTTCGATCCGCCGCCGACGCCGACGCCGGGCTACACGCCGCCGAAAGAGAAAGGCTGCGAGCACGACTGGAAGACGGGCGCCGCGTATGGTGCCTGGGCCTTCGATCAGAGCGGCGCGAACATCAGCCCGTGCTGCGAGGGGAGCAGCGACTGCGACGACGGCGACCCGTGCACGCACGACGTCTGCGTCGCCAGCGAGCACCGCTGCTATTTCGAGGCCCTCGACCCCGCCCAATGTGCGCTGTCTCCGATTCCACCGGTCGCGCCCGTGCCGCCCTCGCCGTGCGTCGACGATTCGACCGAAGCGCGGCTGTGCGACATCCAGTGCGTGCCCGGCCAGCCCGGCGAGGACTGCCCGCCGGCGCCGCGGCCGCTCGAGCTCCGTCCGGGCAGCGCCGACGTGCATCACCACCTGTTCGATGAGGAGGCCTTCGGCGCGCGCTGGCGACACGGCACGGTGAGCGGATCACTCCACACCTGCGACGGCACCGGGCTGTCGCTGCCCGCGCACGGACGCGTCGCGACGCTGCAGCCGGTGCTCGGCGATCTGGCGGCCTGCGTGCCGGCGCTGCCACCGTCGCTGCTCGCCAGCACCCCCAGCGGCTTGGTGGCCTTCGGACTCGCCAGCGGCTGGGCGCCGGTGGCGTTCTCGGAGTTGATCGGCAAGGAAGAGGGCACCTGGGGCGATACCGGCGTGCATCTCAAGCGGCGCTCGCCGGCGCTCGGCTGGCCGCGCTGGGATGTCATGGTCCATCAACGCGGCCAGCGCGACACCGTGTTCGAGGCGCACCAGGAGGGGTTGAACCTGCTGGTGGTCACGGTCGGCGGCTTCACGCCGTTCTGCGAGCTGCTGCCGGTGTCGAACAACCACGGCTGCGACGAGATGGACGACGTCGATCGCCAGCTCGCCCGCGCCCATCAGTTCGCCGCCGCCAACGCCAGCTGGGTGCAGATCGCCCTCGGCCCGCAGGACGCGGTGAACATCATCAACAGCGGCAAGCTCGCCATGGTGCTCGCCATCGAGACCACCGACCTCTTCAACACCCTCTTCACCGATCCGGCCCATCCGCCCGACGCCGCCGCCATCCAGGCGATGGTGCAGAAGTACTACGACCCGCCCTACGACGTGCGCGCGGTGCAGCTCGCCCACGAGACCGACAACGGCTTTGCCGGCGCGGCACTCATCAACCCGCTCTTCGAGGTCTTCCAGTTCGCCGACAACCGCTACGGGCCGTCGTGCACCATCGACGGCGACTGCACGCGCACGCGCCTCGGCTTCGACGTCTACGAGGACGCCGACGGCGTGTGCAAGAACGCCCGCGGCCTGACGCCGGAGGGCGAGCTGCTGGTGCAGGCGCTGATGGACAAGGGCATGCTGATCGACCTCGCCCACCTGCCCGAGCGCGGCATCCTGCGCACCTATCAGCTCGCCAAGCAGAACCAGTACTACCCCCTCTTCCACTCGCACACCAAGCCGCGCGAGCTGGAGGTGACGTACGGCGGCAACAGCCAGGACAACCACCACGTCATCGAGCACTCGGTGCCGGCGTGGGTGGTGCAGAAGATCCGCCGCAGCGGCGGCCTCATCGGCTTGCGCATCGGCTACCTCGAGCAGCGCACCTACGCGCCGTCCGGCGTCGCCAACACCTGTCAGGGATCGAGCCGCTCGCTGGCCCAGGCCTACGAGTTCGCCCGCCAGGGGCTGAAGGTGCCGATCGCGCTCGGCACCGATCTGAACGCCTTCACCCAAAACACGCGGCCGCGCTTCACCGATCGCAGCCTGCCCGGGGTCCCGCGGCAGAACCCGAACGGCGCCTGCGCGGCCGGCTTCCGCGCCGAAGGCATCTGCGAGGCGAAGGCGCAGACCAACCGCCTCGGCACCGCCTACGACACGCGCGGGTTGGCCGACACCGGGTATACGATCGACGTCCTCGACGACCTCGAAGCCGTCGGCCTCGGCGCCGCCGAGGTCGCCCCGCTGCGCCACCAGTCGGCCGAGGCCTTCATCCGCATGTGGCTACGCGCCAACGACCTGCCGCAACCGCGCAACGGCCCCGCCGATCTCGCCAACGACATCGACCTGAGCGGCATCCAGCCCTACGTCACCAAGGCGCAGCGCGAGCTCAACTACCCGCAGGCCTCCTGCGTCTTCGGCGCCTTCAAGCCGCGCTACTGCCCCGACAGCTCCCAGCTCGGCGAGCCCTGCCGCTTCGACGGCGAATGCGTCGCGCCACTGAAATGCGGCGGCTTCCAACCCCTCTGCGGCCTGCCGGAGGGCACCTGCGTGTGCCACGGCAAGGACCTCGGCTGCCCGTCGGGCCAGTACTGCAAGCTGCGCAACCCGCTCACCGCCGCCGACAACGAATGCCGCGCCAAGAAGGACAGCGGCCAGCCCTGCCTGACCAAGAAGGAGTGCAAGTCAAACCAGTGCAAGTTCACCCTCAACCCCTTCGGCCCGCACTGCTCCTAGTACTACTGTGTCATAAAGCTTGCCTCCCCCGCCGCACCGCAAACCGGGCAG
>CAYYWP010000046.1:0-23739 GCA_964475125.1 uncultured Binatia bacterium (SeqCode)
GCGGCGGGGACAACCACACGCCAGGTCGTCTCCAGCTTCGTCGCGCCCAGCGCCAACGACCCCTCGCGCACCACACGGGGCACTGCGGCCAACCCTTCCTCGGTGGCGACGATGACCACCGGCACGGTGAGCAGCGCCAGCGTCAGGCTGGCCCACAACACGCCGCCGGTGCCGAAGGTCGGTGTCGGCAACGCCGCGGGGAAGAACAGCTGATCGATCGTCCCGCCGACCAGGTAAACGAAAAAACCGAGCCCGAAGACGCCGAATACGATCGAGGGCACTCCGGCGAGGTTATTGACGGCAATCCGCACGGTGCGCACCACCCACCCCTCGCGAGCGTACTCGCGTAGATAGAGCGCCGCCAGCACGCCGAACGGCGCCACTACAAACGACATCAGGAAGACCATCATCACGGTGCCAAAAATCGCCGGGAAGATGCCGCCTTCGGTATTCGACTCGCGCGGATCGTCAGCGACAAACTCCCATAGCCGTTCGGCGTAGAGACGCATTTTCGCCCATGGCCCCATGAGGTTCGGCTGGACGGCCCGCACGATATCACCGACGGGAACGACCTTGCGCTGTCCGTCGATCGACTCCATGACCACCACCTCGGCCGCGAGCTCCTCGCGCTGGCGAAAGAGCTCAGCCGCCAGGCGCTCATACTCGGCCTCCAGCACAGCCCGCTGCGTCGCGATCGCGGTCAGGCGGCTGGCAGTCGCCTCCGCGGGCGGCTCGTCGAGCATGAGGCGGCGCTCTTCCAAGCGCAACGCCTCGAGCGCGTAGTTCACGTCGCCGATCGCGCCCTTCTCGAGGGCCTCGATCTCGGCGCGCTGGCGCTGCTTGGCGGCGTGCAGCGGGGCAAGGGCAGTCCACACGGCCGCCGGACCACTCGCCAGCACCGTATCGCCGCGCCGCAACTCGCGCATCGCGCCGTAGAAGTCGCCCCATTCAAATCGCTCGAGGCGCACCGCCTCGACGGGCTGCGTGTGCGTGGCGATGTCGGCGTCATCGATCCAGCGGAAATCCAGGCCATAGAGATCGCGGTTGCCCACTTTCACGCGCGTCCGCATCCCCTCCGCACCGCGCTGGTACTCGGCCGCCGGTCGCGCCTCGCGCTCTTCCACCTCGCCGAGCACCTGCGTGCCATCGCGCAGCGTGAACAGTGTCACCGGCGCCTGCCAGAAGAACCCGAGCCCATAGATGGCGATGAGCAGCAGCAGGCCGACGGCGAGGAGCAAGTTGAGCGCGAGGGCGCCGCCGCACAGCCAGGTGAGCGACTGGCCGAGGAGATCCGCGCTCCGCGGGCGCATCACGACTGGCATCAGAGTTGCGCATAGCGCCGGCGCAGGCGCTGGCGCACCAGTTCGGCGGCGGTGTTGACGGTGAAGGTGACGACGAACAAGAGCAGCGCCGCGAGAAACAGCACGCGATAGAGCGTACCGCCAACCGGCGCCTCGGGTATTTCGACCGCGATGTTGGCCGATAGTGTGCGAAAGCCGTTGAACGGGTTCCAATCGAGGATCGGGGTGTTGCCCGTGGCCATCAGCACGATCATCGTCTCGCCCACGGCGCGGCCGAAGCCGACCATGATCGCCGAGAAGATTCCGGGGCTGGCGGTCGGCAGGACGATGCGCGTTACTGTCTGCCAGCGGTTGGCGCCGAGGGCCAAAGACCCCGAAACCAGGTCGCGAGGCACGTTGGAGAAGGCCTCTTCGGCGATGGCGAAAATGATCGGAATGATCGCGAAGCCCATGGCCAACCCGACGATGATCGCGTTGCGCTGGTCGTATGGCAGGCCGGTGGTCTGCAGCAGCCAGGCCTGAAAGTTTCCGCCGAAGAGCGCCGCCTCGAGCGTGGGACTGAGCACCAGGCTCAGCCACAGGCCGAAGGCGAGAATCGCGACCCACAGGGCGACTTCGCTGCCCAGCGGCAGTGGCGCCCGCCAGCGTTGCGGCACCAGACGCCAGAGTGCCCCAGCGGCAATCGCCAAGAGAGGGAACAGCACGGCCATCAACACGAGCGCGGGCATCAAGCGCTGCAGGCGCGGCGCGAGCCAGAGGCCAGCAAGGAATCCGAGCACGACACTCGGCAAAGCCGCCATGGTCTCCACCACCGGCTTGACGACCGTCTTCAGCTGCGGATGCATGAACTGCGATAAGTACATGGCACCGAACACCGCCAAGGGCACGGCGAAGAGCAACGAATACACCGTGCCCTTGAGGGTACCGACCAGTAGCGGCGTCAGGCTGAACTTGGGCTCGAAGTCGTCGCTACCGCTGCTCGATTGCCAGACGTACTCGGGGTCGCCGTAGCCCTCATACCAAATGCGCCCGAACAGCGCGCGCAGGCTCACTTCGGGGTGCGGGTTGACGACCTCGAGCACGGCGAGTCGGCCGGCGCCGGCCAGATAGGCGGCGTGCCCACGCGGGCCGAAGGCGAGGGCCGTGCTCGGCACTGGCGTCGTGCCGGTCCACAGCGTGCGCCGCGATGTCGAGTAATAAAGCCCTAACCCCCCGGCCGCATCTTGGGCGAGAAATCCCTTGTCGCGCTGCGAGGGGGCGATGGCGGTGATCGGGGCGCCGCGACGGGGAAAATCGCGCACGCGCGTGAGGCGCGCCTCGCCAGTGGCCTGTGCGGCGGCGAACCACACGCTGAGGCCGCCGTCGGCCTGGCCGACGACCAGCGAGCGGCCACCGAGCAACAAGCTCAGCGCCGTTACCGCTGGGCCGGCGGCCACCACCTGTGCTTCGCCAATGCGGTGCTCGCCCAGCGTCCACCACAGCACGTTGCCCGCCTCGTCGGCACCGAAGAGGTTGCGTTGCGCCGGGTCGAGCACCAGACCTGTCAGTGGCCGCTCGAGCGGCGCCGTGAGGCGCGTCTGGGTCTCCTTGATCTCCCCGGTAAACTCGTTCTCCTGTTTGGTGTGGCGGATCACGGTCAGCGTCCCATCGCCGAGTTGCGCCGCGACAGCGGCCGCGGCGCGGGCGTCAAGGTCGGCGGTATATACCGCTACCGGCTGTCGCTTCGGGTCGACAGCGATGGTCACGGGTGCGGCCAAGACGGGAGAGACCACCCGCTCCTGTGCCTGGAATTCAGTTAGCCAGCGCACCGGTGCCAAGACGACGCGCCCGACCATGGTCGCGCCGGTGACGAGGCCGCCGCTCGGCGGAACCTGTGCGGCGACCAGGTGCTCGCCGGTGGGTAGCAGTGACTCTTGCGCCACCACGGCACCGTCGTCGAGACGCACGGCTCGCACGATGCCGTCCGAATCGAGCGTCACCACGTGCGTCCCGTACTCATCCCCAACGAGCGCTCGCACCGGTGCGGCCCCGGGTAATGGCAGGAAGCCCTCGAGCGAGACTGTCGCCGGCCGCAGCAGCGGGGCGACCTCGAGGAGAATGAAGAGCAGGATGGCCAGGATTCCGACGATAATGGCGAGGCCGCCGGCACGGACTACCAACGCCCCGAGGTGATCAAGGGCCACCCGCCGCCGTGTCCGCGCTGGCGCTCGCTCCCGGGCGCGTCGCAAGGCCAGCGCTGCGGCCGAGGTCGTGATGTCGCGCGTCGTCACCGGTCGCTCAGCGCAGTCCGTCGAGCTCCTGCGCGATCATCTTGTTCGTCAGCGGGAGGTAGCCATCTTTCACCACGACCGTCTGTCCCTGTTGGCTGAGCACATAAGCGATGAACTCGCTCACCAAGGGGTCGAACGGCGTGTTCGGCGCTCGATTGACATAAACGTAGAGGAAGCGGGCCAACGGATAGGTTCCGGCGTAGACGTTCTCCGGCTCGGTGGACACAAACGGATCCCCATCCTTCGCCGCCACCGCCACCGCGTTGACTCCCGAGGTCTTGTAACCGATACCGCTGTATCCGACGCCATAGGTATCCTTCGCGACGCCTTGCACGACGGAGGCCGAGCCGGGCTGCTCCTTGACCGTATCCTTGTAGTCGCCATTGCACAGCGCGTGCTCCTTGAAGAACCCGTAGGTGCCCGAGGCTGAATTTCGCCCGTAGAGGCTGAGGGGCTTCTGCACCCAGGCGCCCTGCAACCCGAGTTCCCCCCAGGTGGCGATATCCTTGCCGAACCCGCAGGCACGGGTCTTGGAAAACATCGCGTCGATCTGTGGCAACGTGAGTCTCTCGAGCGGATTGTCCTTGTTCACGAAGACGGCCAAGGCGTCGATCGCGACGCGGATCCTGGTCGGCGGGTAGCCGAACTTCTTCTCGAAGGCATCCACCTCGCTGGGTTTCATCGCCCGGCTCATTGGCCCCAATTGCGCGGTGCCGGAAATCAACGCCGGCGGCGCGGTGGACGAGCCCTTGCCCTCGATCTGAATGCGCACGTTCGGGTACAACTGCTTGAAGCCCTCCGCCCACAGCGTCATCAGGTTATTGAGCGTGTCCGAACCGATGCTGTTGAGGTTGCCGGAGACGCCGCCGACCTTCTGGTAGGGCGGCACCGCCGCATCGACCTGCACCGGCGCCGCCGTGGCGCTGCGCGCGATCAACGCCAGCGAGAAGCCCCCAGCGAGCGTCACCAAGCTCTTGAATGCCTTCCCAGTCATCCCGTGCCTCCTCCTCGCCGTGCGTCAACCGGCTCAGTACGTGAGCTGAAATCGCCCTTGCACGATGTTGCTGTCGCCGACCGACTCGAGGTGAGCCCAAACGTAGTTGGCCCCGATCTTCGTGTTGCGGTTCAAATACCAATTCACCTCGCCGCTGACGTTATCCTCGGTACCGCCGCGAATGTTCTGCGAGTCGAGATCGAGTCGCGAGAAGCGCGCCGCGAGCTCCCAGGCCCCCCACCCGCTGCCGTCGGGCACGAAGTCGCGAATCGGCAGTGGCTTCTCGAAGGCGGCCGTACTCGTCCGATAGCGCCGGTTCTCACCGGTGAGGAAGTAGCTCACGTAGGCATAGAGCCCGTCGAACTGCAGGTTGGCGTTGTCGCTCTGCGCCACGAACGCACGCATGTACTCGGCCTGCAGCGACCACGGTCCGTATACCAGGGCGAGCTCCGGATTGATCAGATCCGCCCCGTCGCTGACGATATCCCCGGTGTCGACCAGCTCAACCGGAAACAGATTTGACTCGGGCTGCTCCGAGAAGGCGATCACGTCGTCGTGGCGAAACTGATGGGCGTAGGAGAAGCCGAGGTGCAGCAGTCGGCGGCCGTCTTCCTCGTACCACGGCAGGCCCGTCAGACGCCCCGTGACGTTGTACAGCTGCTCGCTCCCAAAGCCGCGGCCGAAGTCGTCGGTATCGCGAAAGGCGCCCACGCTGGCTGTCATGCGCTCATCGAAGAAGACCGGCATGAACGCCACGCCGGTGTTGCGCGAGGGTGCGAACGCGTTCGGCAATCCGCGCTCCTGGAAGGTGACGAAATCGTCCGAGCTCAGCTCCTCGAGCGAAAAGGGCTCTTTGAAGAAGCCGACGCGTACGTACTGCAGGTACGGAATCTTCCTGAACCCGATGTACACGTCCTTGAAGGCCGGATCGCCCTCGGCGAAGTCATACTCGAACTTGTAATCGACCCACCCGTACACGAGGCCGGCCAGCGACAGGCGGGCACGGCGGAACTCCACCCCGGTCGAGGTACCGGCCAGACCGAACCGCTCCTTCACGCCCCCCCCGGGGTCGGAGACGTTCCAGTCGATCTGCGCACGCCCACCGACGTTGAGCTTGAAGTTCCCGTCCGCCGTCTCGACGTTGTAGCCTTCCTTGAAGTACGCGCGCATCGTCTTCGGATCCGGGCTCGGCGTGGGCGCCGCGGCCGCGCGGGCGGCTGGCGTGGGCGGCGCGCTGACCTGGCGGCGCATGTCTTCCTGGCGCTCGGCTTCGGCCCGCTGCTTGAGCTGGCGGTACTGCTGCTCCGTGATCTGCCCGTTAGCGCGCAGGATATCGAGCAACTCGTCGACCACGCGACGCTCCTCCGCCTGGCTCCGATGTGCGCCGACCACCGCCAGGATACACGCCGCCGCCGCAGCTCGAACAACCCGTCCGGCCATGTGGAGACCCCCTTTGGTCCACGACCATCATTACCGGGCGCATGTTACGAATCGGTTACAGTATGGCTGCCGTTTCGTGTCACCGCGCCTAGTACCGGCACCGCCCCGCACCTTGGATGAGGGGGACGGGGAGGGGTGACCAACACCCCTCCCCTACGCGCGGGGACGAATGCGGAGATAAAGGGGGTCTCCATGCCTCGCCCTCACACGTCGGTACAGAGTAGGCTCGACGTATTGCAGTAGGATGACAGTCGCGTGAAGCTTGCGCGACGCTCGCGTCGGCCGCGTCGTTCGCATGAACTGTCACGCTGACGCAACGCCGCCGTTACCTCCCCACTGATACGTCTGCCGTCGCGTGGCGGGGACCCCTCCGCCGCCAGCAAGGCGATCGTAACCTACTCAGGGAGGAGACCATGAGAACCCAGAGATTCGCGCTCATTCTCATCGCGCTGCTGACGCCGATACCCGCAGCGCCTGCGCCCGCCGCATCACCGGGTGTCGGCTCGGGTTGCTCCGCCACCCCACGTCTCTCCTGTACGCGTTCCGACGAACCTGAGTGGTCGCGCTTTCGCGTGCGCGACGCCGGCGCCCGCGTCTTGCCGAACAGCTTGCTGTGGCGCTGGAGAAACGACTCCGCGGAGTCGCTGAGCGACTTCGGCAATCCGCTCGAATCCACCGCCTACAGCCTGTGTGTGTATGGCGAGGGTGCCGGGGAGACCGACCTTCGCCTTCAGGTGACGATTCCGCCCGGCGGCACATGCAACGGGCAGCCGTGCTGGTCGCGCACGCTCAGCAGTTTTCGATATCGCAATCCGCTCTCCGTACCGACCGGGATCACCTCCATCTCGCTGAAATCTCCCAGCCATCAGAAGGACCGCATCGTCGTCGTCGGCGCTGGACCGGCCTTTGATCCGCCGCCCTTGCCCCTGCCACAGGATCCCCGCGTCATCGTACAATTACAGAACGACTTCGACGGGGGACGCTGCTGGGAGGCGGTATACAGCGCGCCCGCAATCGAGAACGATGAAAATCGGTTCAAGGACAGCGGTGACCCACCGGCGCCAACACCGACCCGCACCGCCACAGCCACGCGCACGCCGCGCGTCCCCACGGTGACACGAACCCCTACGGTCTCGCGCACCCCGTCCAATACTCGGACCCCCAAAACCACCCGCACGGCCACCGCCACGGCCAGTAGCACTACCAGTGCGCCGCCAGCGTCTCCGACTCATACACCGCCAGCAACCGCCTCCGCGACTGCGACGAACACCCCGACCGATACACCAACGGCTACGCCGACCAGCACCATGACCACCACCCCCACCGACCCACCCACCACCACCCCGACCGACACCCCCACGACCACCCCCACCAACACCCCGCCGGCCACGGCGACGCGCACCTTCACGCCGACACCGCTGCCGCTGATCTGCGGCGACGGCATCGTGAACCTCACCGGCGGCGAGACCTGCGATGACGGCAATACCCTCAACGGCGATGCCTGCCCGGCCGACTGCCGCATCGAGCCCTGCCAACCCTCCGGCCAGCCGCTGTGCGCCCAGGTGTTCTTCACCACCACCGATCCCAACCTGCAGCTGATCGGTCTGACCGTCTTCGCCCAGTATCCCGACGGGGTGGTCGATGTGCCCGGGCTGGGCGGTGATCAGGCGGTGCTCAACAGCATCACCTCCGACATCTTCGCCGTCACCCCGACCGACTTCGACTACGGCACTAACCTTCTCCTGCTCGATCCCCTCCAGCTCGGCTACGGCTCGGGCACCCTGGCCGCCGAGATGGTCTTCGATCGCTGCCAGGGAGCGCCGCTGCCGCAAGCGGGCGATTTCACCTGTACCGTGACCGACGCGGTGGACACCACCATCACCACCGTCACCAACCAGGTCAGTTGCGTGGTGCAGCTGGGCTGCGAGCCGACCCCGACCCCGACGGCCACCAACACCCCGACCGACACCCCCACGGCCACCACCACCCCGACTGACACCCCACCTGACACGCCGATCCCCACCGACACGCCGACCAACACGCCGACCGACACCTCCACCCCGACCGACACCCCCACGGCCACCTTCACCCCGACCAACACCCCGACGCATACCAACACCACCTCGCCGACAGTGACTCAGACCTTTACGCCCACGCCGCTGCCGCTGATCTGCGGCGATGGCGTCGTAAACGTAGGCGGCGGCGAGACCTGCGATGACGGCAATACCCTCAACGGCGATGCCTGCCCGGCCGACTGCCGCATCGAGCCCTGCCAGCCCTCCGGCCAGCCGCTGACCGCGCAGGTGATCTTCAACACCACTGATCCAGAGCTCTTCTTAATCGGCCTGACCGTCTTCGTGGAGTACCCCGACGGGGTGGTCGACGTACCCGGGCTGGGCGGTGATCAGGCGGTGATCAACAGCATCCTCTCCGACTTCTTCGCCGTCACCCCGACCGACTTCGACTACGGCACCAAAATCCTCCTGCTCGATCCCCTCTTCATCGGTTACGAGGACGGCACCGTGGCCGCCACCATGACCTTCGACCGCTGCCAGGGAGCTCCCCTGCCGCAGCCGAGCGACTTCACCTGCACGGTGACCGACGCGGTGGACATTGACATCAACACTGTCACCAACCAGGTCAGCTGCGTCGTCCAGTTGGCCGGCGCCGCCACCCCAACCCCGACCCTCTCGCTGTCGACCCCCACCGCTACCAACACCCCACCGCCGACAGCCACCTTCACGACCACCCCGACGCCGACGCCACCGGGGGCGGCCTGTGGAAACGGGTTCCTCGAGGCCGGGGAGGATTGTGTGAGCTGTCCGGCGGATTGTGTCGTCCAGTCCTGCTCGGTGGCCACGCCGGCACCAACCGTCTCCTTCCGGGTCGATCTGATTCCGCCCCCGGGCCAGGCACCCACCGGCGCCACGGTGTTGATGGGCTACAACAGTGCACTGGTCAGCATCCCGGGCACGGGCAACGCCGCGTCCGTCCGCCAGCGGGTGGTGCCGCCGGCCCCCCTGCCGCAGTCCTTCTCGGTCAACGATCTCGACTACGCCGTGCGCGTCGTCATCACCCGCAATACCACGCTGGGCCACTTGTTCACGGCGCGATTCGATACCTGCAGTGGCGCCCCCCCGGCCCTGTCCGCTGACTTCGGCTGCATCGTCGAGGGGTGTGCGGGCGGGGCGGGTCCGATTACCGGCTGCACGTGCACCGTCAGCGTGCCGTGAGCGTGCTGTCCTGGCTACGCGGCCGGCGGGAGGATCCCGCCGGCCGCTACACCGACCCCTAGCCGCGGCTGCGGCGCGCCCACAGACATGCTATAGGCCCGCTCGGCACGCGGGGCGGTTCGGGTGGAGCGGTGGAGGCGGTAGACAGGACGGACATGCGGATAGCGGCTGTCGACGTCGGCAGCAACTCGATTCACATGGTCGTGGCACAGGTCGAGGCCGACGGCCGGTTTCGCGTGCTGGACCGAGCCAAAGATATGGTGCGCCTGGGCCGGCGGACGCTGAACAAGGGGCGCCTGTCACCCGCCGCGATGGATGCCGGCGTCCGGACGCTCTCGGCGTTTCGCACCCTGGCCGAGCGCCAGGGTGCCTCGCGCATCACCGCCGTGGCGACCAGCGCTGTGCGCGAGGCCGCGAATGGCGGCGACTTCATCGAACGCGTGGAGGAGGATGTCGGTCTGCGCGTCAAAGTCATCCCCGGCCGCGAAGAGGCGCGACTGATCTTCCTCGGCGTCCGCCACGCCATCGATCTGAGCGACAAGCCGACGCTGATCATCGACGTCGGCGGGGGTAGCGTAGAGTTCATCCTCGTCGAGCGCGGCGAGGCCGTGGCGTTGGAGAGCCACAAAATCGGCGTCGCCCGTCTCACCGAACGCTTCCTGCCGACCGACCCGCCGCCCTCGAAGGACATCGACGCGCTGGAGGCGTACCTCGGCGATCAACTCGATCCGATGCTGAGCGAGTTTCGCAAACACCGCGTGCGCCGCGTCGTCGCCACGTCGGGCACGGTGCTCAACTTGATCGCCGTCGCCGGCTTCCTGCGCGGCGAGACGCCCGAGCTGCACCTCAACAACTTTGCGGTCGACGCGGACGAGATCGCCAAGCTGCGCCGCGTGCTGACCCGAGCCACGCGCGCCGAGCGTCTCAAGCTCAAGGGCGTCGATGTCAAACGCGCCGACCTCATCGTCGCCGGGGCCGTGCTCACCGATTTCGTCCTCCAGCGCCTCGGGGTGCGCGAGCTCGTCGCCTGCACCTGGGCGCTGCGCGAAGGGGTCCTGCTCGATTTCATCGCCCGGCACCGCAAGCACATCGAGGAAAACGAGCGCTACGGCACCCCGCGCGGGCGCAGCGTCGCCCGCCTCGCCCGCCATCTCGGTGAAACCTCCGAGCATGGGCCACGCGTGGCGCGCCTGGCGTTGCGCCTGTTCGACCAGCTCGCCGGGCTCCTGCGGGTCGAACCGGCCACGCGTGAGTTGCTGGAGTATGCCGCGGTGTTGCACGATGTCGGGCACCACATCGACCACGCCAACCACCACCGGCACTCGTACTACTTGATCACCAACGGCGAGCTGTTCGGCTTCACGCGCGATGAGGTGGCGATGATGGCCCTGTTGGCGCGCTATCACCGTAAGGCACCGCCCAAAGCCGGCGACGCCGAGTTCCGCGCCCTGCCCGCCAAGGCCAAGCGCACCGTGCGCGTGTTGAGCGCCGTGCTGCGAGTCGCCGACGCCCTCGATCGGTCGCACTACGGCGTCGTCCGCGATGTCGCGGTGACGCGGCGCGAACGGCGCCTGATCATGCAATTGACCGCCAGTGGCGATGCGCAACTCGAGCTCTGGGAGGCCCGCCAGCGCGCCGCCCCGCTGTCGGACGTTCTGGGCCTTGACGTCGAGTTTCGGGTTGGGTCATAGCTCCGCCTCCGCAAGCTCGGACGAAAGGCCACAGGCGCGACTGCGCGGACACGAGACGTCGCGGCGGGCGGCTGTAGGCAACCGACATGGGCGCCGATTCGATTCCTGACGAGGTCGAGGTCAAGCTGGAGGCAACGAGCCGCGACAGGCTCGACCTGATCAGTCGCTTGCGTCAGCTGGGACCCTATCGCCTCCGACGTCGCCCGCCCCAGCAGCTCTACACGGTCTACCTCGACACGCCGACCCGCGCACTGACGCGCGGGGGCGTCGCCCTGCGGGTGCGGCGTGCCGGCACCCGCTGGGAGGCGACGGCGAAGTGGCCCGGGCGCGTGGCCGGCTCGCTGCACGAACGCCCCGAGCTCACCGTGCCGCTCACCGAGGCCCCCACCTTCCCGTTCGCGCTTCCCGAGGGCCCCTTGCAGGAGCAGTTGCGCCCCTTCGTGCTGCGGCGCCCACTGCAGCCGCTGCTGATTACGGAGGTCGAACGCCGCCGCCGCGATCTCTACCCCACCGGGGCTGTGACCGGCGGGCCGCTCGCCGAATTGGCACTGGACAGCGTCATGGTGCGCGGAACCGACGACACCCCGCCGCTCGAAACGTACTGGGAGGTGGAAATCGAACGCCGCCTCGGTGCGACCCGCGATTGCCTCGCCGCCGCCCGCGAGCTCCAACGCCAGTTCAACCTGATCCCAACGGCACGGACGAAGTTCGCCCGCGGCCTCGCAGTGCTCTATGGGGAGAACGTCAGCCGCGAGACCATCGACCCGCAGCCGATTAGCCCGACGGACACACTGGTCGAGGCGACACGCAAGAGCATCGCCTGGCAACTGATGCGCGTGCGGGCGAGCGATCCCGGCACGCGGCGCGGCCTTGATGCGGAAGCGTTGCATGACATGCGCGTGGCGATCCGGCGATTGCGCGCCGCGCTCCAACTCGGTCGCGACGCCCTGCCCATTCACCAGCACCGGGCCCTGGCGCGCGAGCTGGGCTGGCTGCGCAGCGAGCTCGGGGGGGTGCGCGACCTCGACGTCCAACGCGCGATCCTCAGCCGCTACGTCCGGCAGTTCGCCCGCGATGACGCCCGACACCTCGACGGCTACCAGCGCTTCTTGCTCCGGCGACGTCGGGCAGCGCGCACCGCTCTTCTCGTCACCCTTGCATCGCGGCGCTACGAGCGACTGCTGCTGGCGCTCGAGCGCGCGAGCACCGCGTCGGCGCAGCCACCACGCGGACGCGCTGCAACCCCGGTGTCGCAGCGCGCCCGCCGCGTCCTCAAGAAAGCCACCCGCCGGCTGTTGGCTACCGGCGAGGCCATCACCGAGCTGACCGATGCCGCCACCCTGCACACGCTGCGCATCCGCAGCAAACGTCTGCGCTATGTTCTGGAAGCCGTGGCGCCCATAACCGGCCGGGAGACCCGGCAGGTCCTGAAATCCCTCGTCGCCCTGCAGGATGTCCTGGGCGGCTTCAACGACAGCATGGTAGCGGTCGAGACGGTGCGCCAGTACCGCGACAGTTGCGATACCGCGGCAGCAAACGCCGGCGTGGTCCGCGCCGCCCTCGATCGCTTCGCCGATGCCCAGCTTCGCCGCGCCGGAAGCGCACAGGCCGGCTTCGGCCGGGCCTGGAAGCAGTTCGCCAACAAGACTGCTCGCCGGCAGCGCCGCAAGATCCTGGCTGCCCTGGCAGACGCCGCCGGCGCACCAGACGAAGACCGCGCGCCACCACAGCGGCGTAGCGAGTCACGCCGATCTGCCGCGAGTGTCCCATAATGGCTGTCACCCTCTACCTCATGCGACACGGCATCGCAGCCGAACCGAGCCCCGAGACGCGCGACGCCGATCGGGCCCTGACGCCCGAGGGCATTCGCAAGACGACGCGCGTTGCCGCCGGCCTGCACGCATTGGAGGTGCGGCCGGACCTCATCTTGTCGAGCCCTCTGCGCCGCGCCGAGGAAACTGCCCGGCTGGTCGCCGAGGCGCTCCGCCCCTCCCCAGCCGTCGAGATCTATCCGGCACTGGCCGCCGGCGCCGCGCCGAAAACCGTCCTCGGGAGTCTGCCTCGGACCCGCGGCATCCACCAGCTCTTGCTGGTCGGCCATCAACCCGACCTCGGCTACCTGGCTTCCTACCTGATGACCGGCTCAGCCGGGCTCACACCGTTGCCCTTCAAGAAAGCCGGCGTTGCTGCCTTGAGCCTGGACACGCTGCCGCCGCGCTCCACCGCCCTGTTGGAGTGGTTCCTCGCGCCGACTCAACTGCGCGCTATCGCCGAAGGCTGCAAATAGCACCCCTAGCGCGCGTTTGCTGCAGGCTATTCACTCCGCTGCAGGGGGGTGGTTGGCCCGCGTTCCCTCCGCTGGCGGCCGGTTTTCCTCTCTTCCCACCTCCGCGCAGCGACTCGTCCGTTTAGCGTCTCTGGGTTCCTCTCAATCCTCGCAGAAGCCGGTCAGCTCCTCATCCGAGCGAAAAGATGCCGCGTAACAACAGACGCGAGCAATTTTTGACGAATGCTTTCATCCTATGTGAGGAGAGGTGGAGCGTAGACATGGGGAAACCGGAGCCGCTGCGCAAGGAAGTTGACGAGTATTCGGTCGACGGCGTCGATGACGTCATCCTGCCGTGCCAGTTCTTTTCCTCCGCCGCCGATCCGCGCGGCGAGCCGGAAAAGCGCCTGATGGTCGCCGTGCTCGAGGAAGCCATTGCCGCCTCCATGGCGGGGGTCGGGTCGGAGCACAGTGAGCAAGTCGCCGTCGCCGCGGAAGCCGATCGCTGGTTTGCCAGTGACGATTGCGCGGCTCCCTTCGCCTTTCGTTCCATTTGCGACATCCTCGGTCTCGAGCCAGGTCGCGTGCGCCAGCTCCTCGCCTCCTGGCAAGAGCGCCGCCTGGCGTTCCGCCGGCCGCGCGTACAAGCCGGCCGCGGCCGCCACCAGGTGCAGAGCCCAGGGCGTCGCGCCCGGCGCGCCGCTTAGTGTCCTGTCCCGAAATTCGCCACCTATCGCTCGGGCCCGGGTGGCGTTGGCCGCTTCGGAAAGCCTGTTGATCGAGGCCGCGCTCATCCTCGACCGGCTCGGGACGGGCCCCGGGCCCGCCGAAGACGCGCGACGCCGACTGAGACGCGCTTGAAAAGCGCCCCTCCACCTGCGAAACCCGCCTTGGCCCGCGGCAGGCGGACGACCGTCGATGATCGATGTCCTGGTGATGATCCTGGCCGGCGGGCGCGGCGAGCGGCTCTTCCCGCTGACCCGCGATCGCGCCAAGCCGGCGGTGCCGTTCGGCGGCCGCTACCGCATCATCGACTTCGTGCTCAGCAACTTCATCAACAGCGGTTTCTTCCGCATCAAGGTGCTGTCGCAATATCGCAGCAACTCGCTGCTCATCCACCTGGCGCGCGGCTTTAACTTCGGCTCCCTCTCCGAGCACTACGTCGATCCGATTCCCGCCCAGCAGGGCGTCGGCGACCTGGGCTGGTACGTCGGCACGGCCGACGCCATCTACCAGAACCTGAGCGTCGTGCAGGACGAGCTGCCACAAGACGTGGCGGTGTTCGGCGGCGACCACATCTACAAGATGGACGTCCGCCAGATCATGGATTTCCACCGCGAGCACCGCGCCGCGGTAACGGTGGCCGCGTTGCCGTACGACCGCGCCGCCGCCGCCGGCCAGTTCGGCATCATCGAGGTGGACGAGCAGTGGCGCATCGTCGGCTTCGAGGAGAAGCCCGCCGACCCCCGCCCGATTCCCGGTCAGCCGGACAAAGCCCTGGTGTCGATGGGCAACTACGTCTTCGTCGCCGACACCCTCGTCGAGGTCTTGCAGGCCGATCACGTCAATCCGGCCTCGACGCACGACTTCGGTCGCGACGTCCTCCCGGCGATGATCGATCGCTATCCGGTCTACGCCTACAACTTCCTCGACAACGTGGTGCCCGGCGAAGGCGAGCGCGAGCACGGCTACTGGCGCGACGTCGGCACGATCGACGCCTACTTCGACGCCAACATGGATCTGCGCAGCGTCTCCCCGATGCTGAACCTCTACAACCACGCCTGGCCGGTGCGCTCGGCGCTGCTGCAGTACCCGCCGGTCAAATTCGTCTTCGACACCTCGGGCCGCCGCGGCTCCGCGGTCGACAGCATCATCGCCAACGGCGCCATCATCTCCGGCGGTCTGGTGAGCAACTCGGTGGTGTTCAACAACGTCTTCGTCCACAGCTACTGCGACATTCACGAGTCGATCCTGATGCAGGGGGGCAACATCGGTCGCGGCGTACGCCTGCGGCGCGTCATCTGCGACAAGTACGTGACCATCGAGGACGGGACGGTGATCGGCGAGGACTCGGCGCTCGATGCCACGCGCTTCCATGTCAGCGCCGGCGGCGTGGTCGTCATCCCCAAGGGCGCAGTCGTCCCGCGCGAGGGCCCCATCTTGCAAACCAGCTCATTGCCGCCACCCGGCAGCATACAGCCGCGCATTCACGAGCCCGGTTCGGTGAAGATCACACCGGAAGGTCCAGAAGGTTGACGCCGTGCGCGTCACCTTCGTGACCTCGGAGGTGCACCCGTTCAGCCAAACCGGTGGGCTGGCTGACGTTTCCGAGGCCCTGCCGGCGGCGCTGGCCGCGCTCGGCTGCGAGGTGACGGTCGTCAGCCCGCTCTATCGCGGCGCCGCCGGGGAGCTGGCGACCGCCGGCCCTGCGGCCGACATCACCGCCGGCCCGCGCCTCTCGGTCGGTGGCATTGAGCAGCCGCTCCGCTACCGGAGCCTGACGCGGCATGCCTGCCGTTACGTCTTCGTCGAGCACGACGGCTACTACGCCCGCCCCACCCTCTACGTCGACGCGCGCGGGGCTGACTACGCCGACAACCTGGCGCGCTACGCCTTTCTCTGCCGCGCCGCCCTCGCCTACGCGCGGCGCGAGCCACCGGACATCATTCACTGCAACGATTGGCAGACCGCGCTCATCCCCGTCTACGTCCGCGCCGCCGCCCCGCGGGCGCGGGCGCGAACGCTCCTCACCGTGCACAACCTCGCTTATCAGGGCCGCTTCGCCGCCAGCGAGTTGTCTGCGACTGGACTCGACCCGTCGTGGTTCCACATCGGCGGACTCGAGTTCTACGGCGGCCTCAACCTCCTCAAGGGCGGGGTGTTGTTCAGCGACGCAGTCACCGCGGTCTCGCCCACCTATGCCGAGGAGATCCAAACCCCGGCCGCCGGGTGGGGACTCGATGGCGTGCTGCGCTCGGTGCGCGACCGGGTGCGCGGCATCCTGAACGGCATCGACGTGGCGCGCTGGAATCCGGCCGCTGATGTCCATCTCGCGGCCCCATTCGACGTCAACCGCCTGGCGGGAAAGGCGGTGTGCAAGCGGGCGCTGCAGCAGCGCAGCGGGTTGCCGGTCGACCCCGACGCGTTTCTGCTCGCCGCCATCAGCCGATTCGATTGGCAGAAGGGCATCCCCTTGATCGCCGACGCCTTTCGGCTGGTGGCGCCGCTCGACGTGCAGCTCGTCCTGCTGGGATCGGGCGCGTCGGATATCGAAGCCCAAGCGCGCGCCCTCGCCCAGGCGTATCCCACCCAAGTCGCCGTCACCGTCGGATTCGACGAGGGCCTGGCGCACCAGATCGAGGCCGGCGCCGACGCCTTCGTGATGCCGAGCGTGTACGAGCCGTGCGGACTCAACCAGATGTACAGCCAACGTTACGGCACGGTGCCGATCGTCCATGCCACCGGCGGCCTCAAGGATACAGTCGTCGACTACACGCCGGCGCGCCTGGCGGCCGGCCAGGCGTCGGGCTTCCGCTTCGACACCTTCGATGCCGCCCACCTCGCCGAGGCGATCCTGCGCGCCTGGCGGCTCTACCGCACCGCACCGCGCACGTGGCGTCGCCTGATGCGGGATTGCATGCGCCTCGACCACTCATGGCTGGGCAGCGCGCGTGCCTACCTCGCCCTCTACGAGGAGTTGCTGAAGCGTTGAGCCCAGCAGCGCCCGCCGGCGCCGCAGGCTGAGCACGCTCGCACGCCATGCAAGAGACGTCCCCCCCCGTTCACATCCCGGTCATGACCGCCGAGGTACTCGACTACCTCGGCACCCGCGCCGGCGGACGGTACGTCGATGCGACCGTCAATGGCGGCGGCCACGCCGCCGCGCTGCTCGCCGCCAGCGCACCGGATGGTCTGGTGCTCGGCATGGACCGCGACGCGGCCGTGCTCGCGTCGGCCCGCCAGCGCTTTCCCGACGCCGTCGCCGGCGGGCGCATCGTCCTCGTCCACGCCAGCTTCGCCACGCTCACCGACGCGCTCCCCCGTCCCACCTGGGCAGCGGTCGACGGGGTCCTCTTCGACCTCGGCCTCAGCTCGTATCACCTCGACGCCAGCGGCCGTGGCTTCTCGTTCGCCGCCGACGAGTCGCTCGACATGCGTTTCGACGTCGCCGAGCCGAACAGTGAATCCGCCGCAGATCTGCTGGCGCGCAGCGACGCGGGCGAGCTGACCCATATATTCCGCACCTACGGGGAGGAGCGCTTCGCCTCCCGCATCGCCCGCACGATCGTCGCTCGGCGGCGCCAGACCCCTATCCGCACCACCCACCAGCTGCTCGCCGCGATCGAACAATCGCTGCCGCCCGGCGCGCGCTGGCGAGTGGCGCGCGACGCGGCGCGCGTGTTTCAGGCACTGCGTATCGCCGCCAATCGCGAGCTCGACGCACTGCAAGCCGCCCTGCCCCAGGCCACCGCCGCCCTCGCCCCTGGTGGGCGCCTGGTGGTCATCGCCTTCCACTCACTGGAGGATCGCCTCGTCAAGCACTACCTCCGTCACGAGGTGGCCCAGGGTCGCCTGCGGCTGTTGACCAAGAAGCCCGTGACGCCGCAAGCCGCAGAGATCGCCGCCAATTCACGCGCCGCCAGCGCCAAGCTGCGCGCCGCGGAGCGGTTGTAGCCCGGTCAGCGAGCATCTCGGACTGGGGTTTGCAGTCGGTCGAACAGGCCGCGTTCATCCTTCGACGGGCTCAGACTCGTCCTGAGCCCAGAGCCCGTCGAAGAGTCGAAGCATGAGCGGGAAGTGCTTGTACCGCAAGCGGGACGTGCCCAGAGCCCGTCGGAGGGTGGGCAGAGCGCGTCTTTCAACGGACTGTCAGCGCCCGCTCGCTTCGCGCAGGATGGCGGCGACGTGCTCGCGCAGCGAGCCGGCGCGGCGGCCGGCGCGGCCGCGCGTCGCCAGCGCGATCTCCTTGCCGACGATATCGGCGGTGATTAACTCGCTCAGAAAATCACAGATGCCTTCGCGCACGTGCCGCTGACGCAGCCGGCGGCGGGCGTCACGCTGCGCGCGCGTCAAACCGACGGCGCGCGGATCCGGCAGGGCTTCAGCAAGCAGCTCGCGCAACACGCGCCGGAGGCGCAGCTCCCACGCCGACGGCAGGGCGATGACCAGCTCACCCGGCTTGGTGCCATGGCGGACCTTGATGGGCTGGGCGCGACTCATCGCAAGCAATCGCTAGCAGCGGCTTCGAGGTTTGTCCACGTTTTCGTGCAGTCGCCGGCGGTGTCACCTGCCGCGCCAGCCGCATCGCGCCGCTCCCTGGCCGCGAGCCCCGACGCGGTTCAGTCGGCTTCGGGCTCGCGCAGGTCCAATTCGACGCCGAGGCGATAGATGTCGCGCACCGACCAGCCGCTGCCTGCGGCCAGGGCCTGGGCGATCTCTTTCAGATGCGCGCCGGCCGCGCGCCGGCGTGCCACTTCGCGGCGCAAGTCGTCCACGGACATCGCTGGCTCCGGGTGCGATGGGGGAGCGACGAGCAGAGTCACCTCGCCGCGCACCGTCAAGTCTGCCGCGCGCTCGGCCAACTCGGCCGCCGTACCGCGAGCGAAGTGCTCGTAGACCTTGGTCAGCTCGCGCGCGACGACGACCGGCCGCTGCGGCGCCAGCGCGGCCAGGTCGGCCAGTGCCGCGGCGAGGCGCCGCCCGGCCTCGAAGCAAACGACCGTACAATCCCGGGCGATCACCCGTCCCAGAAAGGCTCGCCGCGCCGCCGCCTTGGCCGGCAGGAAGCCTTCGAAGGCGAACCGATCGGTAGGAACTCCTGCGGCACAGAGCGCGGCCATCACCGCCGACGGGCCGGGGATCGGTACGACGCGGATGTCGGCCTCGATCGCCGCGCGCACCAGGCGATAGCCCGGATCGGCGATGGCCGGTGTCCCGGCATCGCAGATCAGCGCCACGTCGCTGCCTCGCTTCAGGCGCTCGATCAGACGCGGCGCGCGCTCTCGTTCGACGTGGTCGAAGTAGCTCGTCAGCGGGGCGCGGATGTCGAAATGGTCGAGCAGGATGCGGCTGTGGCGCGTGTCCTCGGCGGCGATCAACGCCACCCCTTTCAACACGCGCACGGCGCGCATGGTGATGTCCTCGAGATTGCCGAGTGGCGTGGCGACGACGTAGAGCGTGCCGGTCATGACCCCATCACGCCCCACCGGATCGGCCAAGGCAAGCGCGGCGAGCCGTTGCGGCGCCGCGCCGGCCTTGCCCCGACCACGCGCCCTTGTTACGACCGCGACGGAGTCGACGTCGGCCAGACGGCCCGCACATGCCCACATCGTTTCTCGACCACATCGACCTGTGCGAGCTCGCCCGACGCGTCGGCACGCCTTTCTACGTCTACGACGCCGCGACGCTGCGCCGGCGCATCGATGAGGTGCGCAGCATCGCGCCGGGCGATGGAATCCAGGCCCGCTATGCGATGAAGGCCTGCTCGCTGCGCCGCTTCTTGGAGGTAGTCCGCGAGGCAGGCATCTGGATCGACGCCGTCTCGGGCAACGAAGTGCTCCGCGCCATGGCGGCAGGCTTCGCGGGCGGGATCCACCCGCCGACGATCATGCTCACCGCCGACGTGTTCCGCGACAACGCCCTGGCCGTTACCCTGGCGCACGACATCCTGCCCAACATCGGCTCGCCAGCGATGCTCGAGGCCTTGCGACAGGCGGGCTACCGCGGCCCGATCGCCGTGCGCGTCAATCCCGGCTTCGGCCACGGCCATGTGCAGGCCTGCGACACCGGCGGGCCGAGCTCCAAGCACGGCATCTGGATGGACGATCTCGAGACGATCCGCCGTGCCGCGGCGCATGCCGGCTTGCCGATCGCCGTCCTGCACGCCCACGTCGGCAGCGGCCCGGCGATCGACGAATTCGTCGCCAACATGGGCCGCCTGGAGGCATTCTTCGCCGCCATGGTCGGCGACTTTCCCGACCTCGAAGCAGTCAACTTCGGCGGCGGCATCCCGTATCCGTATCGGCCCGACACCCCTGCGATCGACCTCGCCCCCCTCGGCCGCACGCTGCGTGCCGCGCGCGAACGCCTGGCGGCGCGGGCTGGCCGCCCCCTGCGCATCGAGATCGAGCCTGGCCGCTACTTCGCAGCGCCCAGCGCCGCGCTGGTGGCGCGCGTCACCGACGTGAAAGCGACGGGCTCGAACGACAAAGGGTGCGGGCACACTTTCGTCATGGTCGACGCGGGGTTCAACGACCTCGTGCGTCCGGCGATGTACGGCTCGTACCATCACATCACCATCCACGGCGCCGACCCGGGAGCACCGCACGTGCCGGTGGTGGTCGCCGGGCCGCTATGCGAGTCGGGGGACGTCTTCACCCGCGACGAGCGCGAGCTGCTCAACCCGCGCCCGCTCCCGCGGCCGCAGCCCGGGGATCTGCTGGTGCTACACGACGCCGGGGCCTACGGCGTGCAAATGAGCTCTCAGTACAACTCGCTCGGCCGCGCCCCCCAGGTGTGGCTCGAGAATGGCCGCGCCTACCTCGCGGCGCGCCGCGAGACACTCGCCGACGTGGTCGCGGCCGAGTGCTTCGACGCGCTCTGAGACCGGGCCGCGCGTGGCGGACTCCGGCTCACCCGTCCCCGCGCCCTCACGCCTGACGCCCTACGTCTCGCCCGACGAGACCCCGCCGGAGCTGACGGTGCGGGCGCTGCTGCTCGGGGCGCTGCTGTCGGTCGCCTTCGGCATGGTCAACGCCTACCTGGCCTTGAAGGTCGGGCTCACCGCCTCGGCATCGATTCCATCCGCGGTGCTCTCCATGGCCGTGCTGCGCGGCGTATTGCGGCGCGGCTCGATTCTGGAGAACAACGTCGTGCAGACGACCGCCTCGGCGGGCGACTCGCTGGCGGCCGGCATCGCGTTCACGATTCCCGCCATTATCCTGCTCGGCTACGACGCCAGCGCGCTGCGCATCTTCTTGCTCGCCGCCACCGCCGGCCTGCTCGGCGTGCTGATGCTCATCCCGCTACGCCACGAGCTGACCGTCGCGGCGCATGGCCGCCTGCCCTTCCCCGAAGGCACCGCCTGCGCCGCCATCTTGATCGCCGGCGATCGCGGCCGCGCCGCCGCCCGCCCGGTGATCAGCGGCATCGCCATCGCCGTCGCCTACCAGTTCGCCGGGCGGGCCCTGCAGCTCTGGAACCAGACCGTGTTCGTCAGTCTGCCGGGGCTGCACAAGCTGTCGCTGGGGGCCGAGCTGAGCCCGCTCTTCCTCGGCGTCGGTTACCTGGTCGGCGCGCGTATCGCAGCCATCATGCTCGCCGGCGGCCTGCTCGCCTGGGCGGTGTTGATCCCGCTCTTCGACGCCCTGGCCGGCACCATCCCCGGCACCTGGCTCGGCCTCCCGGACGATCTCGCCGCGCGCGGCGCGGCCGAGATCTGGAGCGGCCAGGTGCGCTACGTCGGCGCCGGGGCCGTGGCCTGCGGCGGCCTCTGGTCGATGGCGCGTGCATTGCCCGTCATGCGCCGCGCCCTCGGCAGCCTGATCGCCGCGGCGCGCGATCGCGGCTCGGCGGGCTCGGCCCTGCGCACCGAGCGCGACCTGTCGCCGCTCTTGGTGCTCGGCGGCACGGCGGCGCTGGCGCTGGCGATGTGGCTGCTGCCGCCGTTTCAGATGCGCCTGCCCGAGGTAGTGCTAGCGCTCGGCTTCAGCTTCTTTTTCGTCGTCGTCTCGGGTCAGGTCGTCGGCTTGATCGGCACCACCTCGCAACCCATCTCCGGCATGACGATCACCGCTCTGCTCATCAGCGCGGCGCTGCTGGCGGCGCTCGGCTACGACGGACGGGCCGGTGTCGGGGCGACCTTGGCGGTGGCCGCCGTGGTGTGCAGCGCCGCGGCGCTGGCCGGCGATACGGTACAGGACCTCAAGTGCGGGGCGTTGGTCGGCGCCACGCCGCGCGCCCTCGAGATTGGCCAACTGGTCGGCGTGCTGGTCGCCGCGGTACGCGCCGGGTGGCTCTTGGTGGTCCTGCACGGCGCCTATACGCTCGGTTCCCCCGACCTGCCGGCGCCGCAGGCCAAGCTGATGGCGACCTTGGCCGAGGGGGTGATGCACGGCGAGCTGCCCTGGGCACTGCTCGGGCTCGGCGCCGCGCTCGCCGCCGCCGTCGAGCTGGCCGGGTTTGCCAGTCTGCCCTTCGCCATCGGTCTGTATTTACCGATCACCACCACCGCGTCGCTGATCTTCGGCGGCCTGATCGCGCGGCGCGGGCGCCGCGGCATGTCCAGCGGCCGCGAGCAGGCGACGCTGTTCGCTTCGGGGCTGATCGCCGGCGACGCCTTGCTCGGCGTCGCCCTTGCCGGCCTCATCGTCGCCGGCCTGGGCGGTATCTTCGCACTGCGCACACCCACTGCCGGCGGCTGGCTCGAGGCGGCGCTGACGCTGCTGCCGTTCGCTCTGCTCGCCACCCTCCTGCAGCGATACGCCGCGGCGCGGCGCTGAGCGGGCGCCGCGCCGCATCGATGCGGCGGAGCGCTCCGGTCACGCGGGCCTTGACACCTCGTCGCGCCGGCTTAGCTTGTGCCTCGTCCGCGCGTCATTCACCACCACCAACCCCGCGCAGACCAGGAGGACACGACCATGCTCGTCTATAGGCACCCGTTCGACCATGCCGCTCGCTTCGAACGCGACTTCGATCACCTCTTCCGGCGCTCCTTCGGTTTCGGTTGCAGCCCGACCACGGCGGTCGCCACCCCACTCGCCGTGATGCCGGATGCCGAGGGCGTTACGGTGCGCGCCGAACTACCGGGGATCGATCCCGCGGCGATCACGGTGTCCGTCGAGGGCCGCATGCTGACCATCGACGCCCAGCGCCAGGTCGAGAAACGCGAAAACGGCCAGTCGCACCTCTGTGAGCGCACGCCCGCCGCCTTGTCGCACGCCTTTCGTTTGGCGGACGATCTCGATGCCGAGGCCATCAGCGCCAAGACGGAACACGGGGTGCTGACCATCCGCATCCCGAAGCGCGCCGAGGCCAAGCCGCGCCAGATCCCCATCCAATCCAGTTGAGAGGAGTGAAATCCATGACCAGTCCCGCTGACACGACTCCCGAAAAGACCTTCCGCCGCACGCCGAATGTCGAGATCGTCGAGGAGCCCGAGGCCCTGTGTATCGAGGCGGACATGCCCGGCGTCGCGCCAGGGGATGTCGAGGTCGGGCTCGATGACGGCGTGCTGACCATACGCGGCCGCGCCCGTTACGGCACCAATGGCGGCGCCGTCGTCACCGAGTTCGCCCGCCGCTTCAGCCTGCGCGAGCCGGCGCGCTACGACGCCGAGCGCATCCACGCCACGCTGCGCCACGGCACGCTCGCACTGCGCATTCCGAAGCGCGTCGGCGCTCAGCGTCGACAGATCCCGGTCACCGTCAATTGAACCACCCGCCGTGCGCGCCGCGCCCCCCGCGCGCGCACGGCCGCCACCCCCTGTTATATTGTGCGGCCATGGGCCCCGTGAAAAAATCCCACACCCACCCCACCGACACCAC
>CAYYWP010000046.1:23749-24447 GCA_964475125.1 uncultured Binatia bacterium (SeqCode)
CGGCGCTCCCTCCCGCGCTCCGCGGCCCTGCGTCCCCATACCCGCGCCCCCGAATGACCCCCCCCCCGCCGGGCCGCCCCCCCCCGGGGGGCCCCCACGGCCGCCTCGGCATGTTATAGTGTGCGTCCATGGACGCCTTTAAACATGCCGACACCGACCCCAGCGACACCAGTGCCTGGCTCGAGTCTTTCGACGCGGTCCTGCAAAGCGAAGGCCGACCGCGCGCGCGCTACCTGCTCGGCCGCTTGTTCGACTACGCCGCCGCCGCCGGGTTGGCGCTGCCGGCGAGCGTCAACACGCCGTACGTCAACACCATTCCGGCGGCCGAGCAGCCGGTCTACCCGGGCGACCGCGAGATCGAACGCCGCATTCGCAGCCTGATCCGCTGGAACGCCATGGCCATGGTGGTGCGCGCCAACCGCACCTACTCGGGCCTCGGTGGTCACATCTCGACCTACGCGTCCTGCGCCACGCTGTTCGAGGTCGGCTTCAACCACTTCTTCCGCGGCCATACCGACGGCATGGCCGGCGACCACGTCTACTTCCAAGGCCACGCCTCCCCCGGGATCTACGCGCGCGCCTTTCTCGAGGGGCGGCTGTCGGCGGCGCAGCTGCAGGCCTTTCGCCGCGAGGTCAGCGGCGATGGGCTGTCGTCGTATCCGCACCCCTGGCTGATGCCCGACTTCTGGGAGTTCCCG
>CAYYWP010000047.1:0-24437 GCA_964475125.1 uncultured Binatia bacterium (SeqCode)
CCTTCGTCGAGAAGAACCTCGAGCTCGACACCAGCTGGGACAAGATGCCGGGCGAGAACGACCTGGAGTTCTCGCCCAGCGTGAGCTGGGTGTTCTGGAACCGGCTCGAGCTCGACGCCGAGCTGCCGGTGGGCCTGCGTATTCCCGATCAGGCGGCGGCGGCCGGCAGCGTCGGCGACGTCGCCTTCGGCGCGCAACTGCAGCTCTGTTGCGACCCGGACGGATTGCTCGATTACTTCTCGCTGCGCGCCGACGTGGCCGCCCCGACCGGCAGTCTGGCGAAGGACATCGGCGGCACCGGATCGTGGACGATCTCGCTGCTGCCGGCGCGCCGCTTCACCATCGCCGAGGCGTTGCCCGACCTCATGGTGCAACTGCAAGTTGCCTACGCCCAGGATATTCGCGCCACGCCGGCGGAGCGCGGTGCCGGGGCCGTGCGCGAGAAGACCGTGCTGTGGAACACCGCTTTCGCGCAACAGTACCTCGACGGCCGCTTCCGCCCCGTGTTCGAGGTGTTGGGCACGACGGTAGTGGATGCCGCGGACGGCGGTGATGAACGGTCCGTCGTGGAGCTCGCCGCCGGGGTGTGGATCGCCCCCTTCGTCGATGAGGGCTTTTTCAGTCCACTCAGCATCGGGCTGGGGTGGAAATGGCCCGTCTCGGGGCGCTTGGACAGCGAGCTGACGGGCCTGCTCATCACCGAGTGGTCCTTCGGCTCTTGACGGCGGCGCGCAAGCCGCACTAGGCGACCCGGGACGGACGGCCGCGGAGCTCGGGCGAATCAGGAGGTCAGGGGGTTCGAAGCGATCCGGGCGCGCTGACGTGCTCACCGGAGGTAGTATGAGGGGTGTCCGCGAGTTGCGCATGGATGGTACGGAGGGATGAGTATGACGCAGGCAGCAAAGGCCAAGCGGCTGGGCATTCACAAGATCGTCGAGGTGCTGGCCAAGGGGCCGGAACCGCATCTGCTCGGCGGGGCCCAATACAAGGAGAGCCTGCGCGATGGGCGCCGCGTCGTCGACTCGCGCGGCGAGGTGATCGAGGACGTGACGACCCACCCGGATCTGCGCGCCGTCAACACGCTGGCGCGCGTGATGGACCTGCAGCTCGACCCGCGCTCACGGGATCTCCTCACCTACGTCGGCGACGATGGCCAGCGCCGCGCCGTCGGTTGGCAGATTCCGACCACCAAACAGCACCTGTATGCCAAGCGCGACGGGGCGCGTCGCATTACCCTCGAGACCCTCGGCATGTACGGCCGGCCGCCGGACTACGGGCCGATGATGTCGCTCGGGTTTCTCGGCGTGATGGACCGCGTCGAAACCGAAAGCCCCGAGTTCGCCAAGAACATGCGCGACTATGTCGTTCTCTCGGGCGACCACAACCTGCTCTCGACCGATCTGATCGTCGATCCGCAGTCCGACCGCCGCATCCCGCGCCACAAGAAGCCCGGGCAGCTGCGCATCGTCGAGGACCGCAAGGACGGGATCGTCGTGCACGGCGCCAAGGTCGCCGGCTCGATCGGCTCGCTGACCCACTTCGTCACCCTCTCGACCGTCCTCGGCGAGGGGGTGGCCGACGAAGCGGCCATCTGGGCCGCCGTGCCGACCAACAGCCCCGGGCTGACGCTTGTGCTGCGTGAGCCGACGGTGCAGAACACGCCGCCGCGCAGCGACCATCCGATCGACGTGAACGGCGAGGAGCTCGACCAGATCTACCTGTTCGACCACGTCTTCATCCCGCGCGAGCTGGTATTCAGCGCCAGGAACCGCGATCTGCTCGACGTCTACTACGAGAGCGGTGCCTTCATGCTGTGGGCGATCATGATGCGCCTCGGCTTCCGGGCCGAGATCTTCGCCGGCGTGGCGCAGGCGATCACCGAGATCCTGGGCACGGACAAGATCCCCGGCGTCCAGGCGGCGGTGGCGCAGATCACGCTCTACGCCCAGGCGCTCAAGGCGTTTACCATCGCCACCATCGAGGAGGCGGTCGACTGGTGCGGCCTGAAGGTGCCGAACCCCCCGCTCGTCACCGCCGGCCGGCTGTACTCGATCCAGAACTATCCGCACATCACGTACTTGATCCAGGACCTGTGCGGCCAGGCGCTGATCTCGCGCTGGCCGGAGAAGGTGTGGGACCACCCCGAATTCGGCCCGATCCTCGAGAGCTATCTGCCCGGCACCGGCGTCACGGCGCGGGAGAAGAACCAGTTCTTCAACTTCGTCTGGGATCTCCTCACCGGCGCACACGCCGGCCGCGTGGCGCTGTTCGAGAACGTCAACGCCACGCCGCCGGCCTACGTCGCGCACCTCGTCTATCAGCACACCGATCGCTCCGAGATGGCGAAGTACGTGCGCCAGTACGCGGGCATCGCGCCGGAATCGCACACCTAGCCGTTCGACGCGTCGGCCCACTGAACGTTCGAGACGAGCCGTAGCCGCGGCACCTGTGCCCGCCGGCGACGCGGTGCGCTGCCCGGTGGGGTGGGGCGCGGCAACCATCCGCCGACGGCGTCAGTGCAGGACCGGCGGCTGCCTCGCGCCAGGCCCCCCGCCACCGGGCGACGCTTCGCGTCGCCGGCGGGCACAGGTCCCGCGGCTACGGCTCGTGATGTGTCGCCGACGGTCCGTTGCGGCACTTTGACAAACCGAGGTGAGGGCAGGCTCCGGGGGCGACGCGGGCCCGGCGCAAACCGCCGCGCCGTGGGCTGGGGCGCGGCAACCATCCGCCGGCGGCGCCAGTGCGGCACCGGCGGCTGCCTCGCGCCACGCCCCCCGCCACCGGGCGACGCTCCGCGTCGCCGGCGGGCACAGGTCCCGCGGCTACGGCTGGTGATGTGTCGCCGACGGCCCGTTGCGGCACTTTGACAAACCGAGGGGAGGGCAGGGGGCATCCGGGGGCGACGCGGGCCCGGCGCAAGCCGCCGCGCCGTGGGCTGGGGCGCGGCAACCATCCGCCGGCGGCGCCAGCGCAGGACCGGCGGCTGCCTCGCGCAGGCCCCCCGCCACCGGGCGACGCTCCGCGTCGCGGCGGGCACAGGTCCCGCGGCTACGGCTCGTCCCGAACCGTCACGCTCCGCCGGCCTTGCGCCGTGCGCGCAGCGCGCCGGTGGCGGCTGCGTCGATCGCCATGGTGTGCTCGTCGATGACGACGCCGTACTCGGTGCGGGCGCTCGCCGGGCTGACGTACTCATCCAGCACGTCGTCACGCACCCGAACCGGATCGCGTTCGAGCGGATTTCCATAACCGCCGCCGCAGGGGCCGATGGTGCGGTAGCGATCGCCGGGCCGGGCGACGCGCGAGGGAATCTTCGACGGCAGCTCGATGGGGCTCTCGGCGTTGGCTGGGATATGCTGGAAGGCACCCGGCGTGCCGGGTTTGCCGCCGAAGAGGCCCCAGGGGGCGTATTTGTTGCCCTCGCCTTCGAGCGAGAGATACGAATCGGCCAGGAATTCGATCTCGCGAATGGAACCGAGGCCGCCGCGCCATTGGCCCGCTCCGGCGGCGTCCTCGCGCAGCTCGTAACGGGTCACGCGCAGCGGGTAATGACTCTCGATGTCCTCGATCGGATTGTTGCGCGTGTTGGCGAATAGCGTATCGACGGCATCCATCCCGTCTTTGCCGTGCCGACCGCCGTAACTGCCCTCGGTGATGTCCATGTAGACCCAGTAGTTCTCCTTCACCACCCCGCTGTAGGCCGCGATCTTGAGGTTGCCGACCCCGGCGCTGACGTTGTGCGGCGCCACCGGGGCCAACGCCTTCATCACCGTCGACGACAGGATGTTCCCGGGGCAGAAGCGGGCGATGACCGGGGCGGGATAGATCGGATTCGCCAGGCAGCCCTTGGGGGCCGTGATGGTGATCGGACGCACCAGGCCGTCGTTCTGCGGCACGTACTCCATCAGGGCCGAGTCGAGCAGGACGGAGCGCAGGGCGACGTAGACGGCGATGTCGACGGTGCCGACGAAGGGCATGTTGATCGGCCGGTTGGGCACTTGCGGCGAGGTGCCGGTGAGGTCGACGGTCATCTGGTCGCCGGCGATGGTGATGGCGACGGCGATGCGGAGGTCCTTTTCGGCCGGGTCGCGGCTGTCGAGGAAGCCATCAATATGGTCTTCGGCCCGATAGGTCCCATCCGGCAGCGCGGCGATGGCCTGTCGCATCATGCGCTCCGAGTAGTTCATCAAGGCGGCGCTGGCGGCGAAGACGTTCTCGTAGCCGAAGCGCTCGATCAGCTCCAAGTAGCGTTCGGCGCCAACGCGCGCCGCGGCGACCTGCGCCTCCATGTCGCCGACCACCATCTCGGGGCTGCGAATGTTCTGGCGCAGAATGCGCCACACCATGTCGTTGCGCACGCCCTTCTCGTAGAGCTTGACGGCCTTGAACTGCAGGCCTTCGGCGTAGGCGTCCATCGCGTCGACGATGCCGCAGGTGCCGGGCGAGAGCGCGCCCAGATCGAGGTGGTGCGCGGTGGTGAAGGAGAAACCTACCAGCTCGTCGCCGCGGAAGATCGGCATGCCGATGCCGACGTCGGGACCGTGCGAGGCGCCGTAGTAGGCGTGATTGTGAATGAACACGTCGCCCGGGTAGAGCGCGTCGTCGACCTCCTCGAGGGCGCGGAAGAGGCCGCGCACGTAGCCGGAGATCGGACCGAGCTGCAGCGGCGTGCTGAGCGGGCACTCGGCCATCTGGCGCCCCTGCGCGTCCATGATCGCGGCGCCGAAATCCTCCGACTCGCGGATGATGCTGGAGTAGGACATGCGGGCCAGCTTTTGCCCCATCTCCAGGGCGACGCCTTGCAACGCCCCGCCGATCACCTGGGCCGTGATCGGGTCGATGTCGGGGAGGGCGGAGTACCGAGCTGACAACTGCGGTTGAGGGATCGCCATGAGGTCTGCCGCCCTTTCAGGTGCGCGATCGTTCGCTGCGGCGCATCGCCGGGGTCCGTTCACCGCTGCCTATTCAGCATGAGATTGCCGGTCGGCTCAACCCGCGCGCTCCAGTGCGGTGGCACGACGGTGGTCGTGTCCTTCTGAAAAACGATGGCGGGCCCGGCAAAGGTGGAGCCGCCTTGCAGGCGGTGGCGCTCGTAGAGGCGCGTGGCGTGCGGACTGAGCGTGCCGTCGAGGCGAAAGTACACGTCGGCGCTGCGCAGGTATCCCTCGCTGCCGTCACGCCCTCCCGCCGCGCTGGCGGGCAGACGCAGCTTGGGCATGCGGCCGACGCCGGACAGGCGCAGGCTGACCAGCTCGATCGGGTTCTCCAGGAAGGCATGCCCGTATTCTTCCTTGTGGATCTGGTGAAAGCTCTCCCACACGACCCGAATGCTGTCGGTCGTCAGCGGGCCGTCGGGCAGGCGCGTGCGCAGCTCGTATCCCTGGCCGACGTAGCGGCAATCGGCGCCGCGTTCGACGCGCAGGTCCGCCTCGCGTACCCCATCGGCGCGCAAGCGCCGGCGCACGGTGTCCTCGAGCGCCGCCAGGTCGGCGTTCAGTTTCGCCAGATCGACCGCGGTGTTGAGCATGAGCTCGTTGCGGATCTCATCGTAGCGCAGATCGGTGGTCAGCAAGCCCATCGCCGCCGTGATCCCCGGATAGGGCGGAACCAGCACTTCCGGGATGCCCATCGAGGCGGCCACGTCCGCGGCGTGGAGGGGGCCGGCGCCGCCGAAGGCGACGAGGGTGAAATCGCGCGGGTCGTACCCCTTCTGAATGGTGCGCGAGCGGATGGCGTTGGCCATGTTGTGGTTCAGGACCGTCAGGACGCCCTCGGCGGTCTCGTAGGGATCGAGGTTGAGGCGGCGCGCCAGCTGCTCGATCACCGCCCGCGCCTTGTCCGGATGGATGGTCATCTCGCCGCCGAGAAAATGTGCCGGGTCCAGGCGTCTGAGCACGACGTTGGCATCCGTGACCGTCGGTTCGTCGCCGCCGAGGCCATAACACGCCGGGCCGGGATCGGCGCCGGCGCTGAGCGGCCCGACGCGAAAGGCGCCGCCGGCATCCACGTAGGCGATGCTGCCGCCGCCGGCGCCGATGGTGTGGGCGTCGAGAATCGGCACCATCACCGGATAGCCGGCGATCCAGGTATCGCGCGCGCTGGCCTCGCTGATGCCGCGCGGCGTGACGATGCCGATGTCGGCGCTGGTGCCGCCGACGTCGAACGTGATCACGTGCTCGCGGCGGTCGAACTTGGCCGTCCACGCGCCGCCGAGGATGCCGGCCGCCGGGCCGCTGAGCAGCAGCGTGGCGGGTTTCTCGGACGCGATCCTGGTGGTCGCCACGCCGCCGTTGGACTGCATGATGTGCAGCTCGCTGCCGAGGCCCTCGGCCTTGATCCGCTCGGCGAGCTGCGTGACGTAGCGCCTCACCTTGGGGCCGATGAAGGCGTTGATCGCGGCCGTGGTGAAGCGCTCGAACTCGCGGAACTGCGGAAAGATGCTCGACGAGGTGGTCACGAAGGCCTCCGGGTACATCGCCTTGATCATGGCCTCGACCCGATCCTCGTGCGCTGGGTTGACGTGCGAGAAGAGAAAGCACACGGCGATCGCCTCGACGCCGGCGGCGCGCAGCTCGCGGATCGCCTCGGCGGCTTCTGCCTCGTCTAGCGCGGTCAGTACCTCTCCCTTCGGGCCGAGCCGTTCGGTGACCACCTTGCGGTAGCGCCGCTGCACGAGCGGGCGATCCTGCCACGGGGTTTCCTGCATGATCGAGTAGTGCTGGGGGCGCTGGTGGCGGGCGATGTGAATGATGTCCCGATAGCCCTTGGTCGTGATCATGCCGGTCTTGGCGCCCTCGTAGGTCAGCAGCGCGTTCGTCGCCACCGTGGTGCCGTGCAGGAGGTGAGAGACGTCGCCGAGCGGAATTCCGGCCCGCGCGCAGAGCTCGCGGATCCCGTTCATCATCCCGATCGACGGATCCTCGACCGTGGTCGGGACCTTGTGAATGTGCGTCTCGCCGTTGGTCAGGATGAGGTCGGTGAACGTCCCACCGACATCGACACCGAGTAGCGCCATGGAGCGTGGTCTCTGGCTGATGTTTCGCTTCGCCTTCAGGCGGGTCAGGGGGTGTGCGGTGCCAACGTCTCGATCGACATCCGAAGGTTGGGCTCGAGTGGAAACAGGATCGGCATCTGCAATCCGGCGGCGCGGTACGCCTCGATCTTCCGGCGACAATCCGCCGGCGCGCCCGATGCCGTCAAGTAGTCGACGACGCCATCGTCGATGTGTTCCGCGGCCGCCTCGGCCCCGCCCGTCTTGAAGGCCTCGCGGGCGGCGGTGATCAAATCGTCGGGCAACTCGGTTTCTCGCGCCAGGTTGGGGAAGAGGGACAGGTAGAGCCCGATGAAGCGGCGCGAGCGATCCTTGGCGATGCGCGGGTCGTCATCGACCGAGACGATCACGCCGCCGGTGATATCGACGTCGCGGAGCCGCCTGGCCGCTCGCCGGGCGCCGGCCTCGATGCGCGACAGCGCGCGTGGCACGTAGTTCGTCGGCAGGAAGCAGTTCAGCATCACGCCGTCGGCTTTTTCCCCGGCCAGCTCGAGCGCCTTCGGGCCGGTCACGCCGAGATAGAGAGGGATCCGGTCGGCCCCCGGAAACACCTCGAGCTGGGCGCCGTCGACGCGGATCGTCTGGCCCGCGAACGTGACCATCTCGCCGCGCAACAGCGCCTGTACCACGTCGATCGTCTCGCGGAGCCGGGTCAGCGGTTTATCGAACGCGACGCCCTGCGGCTTGAGGACCAGCGGTGAGCCGGCCCCCAGGCCCATGACGATGCGCCCCGGCGCGATCTCGTTCAGGCTGAGGAAGCTGATCGCCGTCAGCGCCGCGCCGCGCGTGTAGACGTTGACGATGCCCGTGCCCACGGTCACGCGCTCGGTCTGCATGGCGATGGCCGCGCACGGGGCAATCCCGTCGCGCGTCAGGCGCGTCTCCGCCACCCACACCGATTCGAACCCGCGCGCTTCGGCCAGGCAGGCCAGCTCCACCATCTCGCGCGTCGATGGCGAACCCAAAAAAGCAATGCCGAGCCGGCTGGCAGCCCGGATCACGCCTGTGGCTCCTCTGGTGGTGACTTCATTTCCCGTCGAGTGGGCCCGCGCATTGTGGCACATGGCCGACGGGGTGGCCACGAGCGTTTCGATCGATCGGCGGGTTCCATCGGTCGTTTCAACGGGCTCTTAGCCTCCAATCCAAAATTCCTTTCACAAATTCCTTTCAAGCCACGAAGGACACGAAGAGCACGAAGGCAAGGGTTTCCGGGCCTGCGAGGAGAGCAGAGCGACTCTCGGTTTGTAAACCCGAGAGCAGTCTTTGGACACAGCTCTACGCCATGACCTTCGTGGTCTTCGTGCCCTTCGTGGTGAGGGATTGCTCTTCGGAGCGGGGTTAGGACACTACCGGGCTATGTGACGAGGCGTGCAGTCGTCAGGGCGTCCAATTGCCGGTGCAGTCGCCGAACACGAAGGCGAGGAAATCCTGCTCGGTGGCGGGGTCGGCCAGCGGTGTGAAGCGGATGGCCCCGGGCTGGCAACTGCCCGTCGTCACGAGCGGCGGGATGAGGGTTTGATTGGGAAGCGCCGCCGGCATCGGCGTGAACCCCCAGTCGGAATTGCAGGTCTCGGCGACCGGGAGACGGGTTCGCAGCCCGGCGACGAGCTGCAGGATGCGCACGGCATCGAGGGTGCTGATGGTGCCGTCGCCGGTGACGTCACAGGCCAGTTGTTGCAAGGAGTCCAAGCTGCGCAGTTGCGCGATGTGTTGGAGGACGCGGCTGGCGTCGAGCGGGCTCACGCCCGCGCCCCGGCCGCCGGTCTTGGAGGGCTCGAAGGTCCACGTCGCTTCCTCCAGCTTGAAGAGCGAGAACGCGCCGCCGGCATCGCTCAGCGGAGAGTGCGGCGCGGGGCCGCGCGCCGCGATGCGGACACCGGCCACCGGGCGGTCGGCGCTGTAGTAGCGAATCCGGCCGCTCAGCGACGGCACGACCTCGCGTGCGGCGGCGCGGCTGACGGCGGCGGCTTCGAGCACGTAGGAATCGCCGGCGGTTTGCAGCAGATCATCGCGCCCGCTGGCCCCCATGGCGTTGAGGATGAGATCGCGCAATCCGTCGCCGTTCACGTCGCCGAGCGACATGCTGTAGGCGAGCTGGTCGCCGCCGCTGGCGCCGTGGATGAACAGGTTCGGCAGCGTCGCCGGCACGGCCGCCAGATCGATGGTGGCCGGCAGCGGCGCGTCCGAGCCGAAGAGGACGAACACGGTGCCGGCGTTGACCCGTCCCTGCGGTCGATCGCCGGGACTCGCCACCGCCAGATCGTCTTTGCCGTCGCCATCCAGATCGAGCAGCACGGCCGTGTCGCCGCCGATCGCACCGGCGCGCGCGCCTTGGATGAAAGTGACGTTGCCGGGAGGCGCCGCCAGGTCGATCACCGCCCCGCGCCACCCACTGGCGTCGCCCGGGATGAGCGCCAGCTCCCCCGCGGCGGAACGAGCGTTGAGCGGTCCGTCGGCCGTCAGCGCCCCGATCGCGACATCACTGCGCCCGTCGCCGTTGACGTCGCCGGCGAGCAGCTCCTCCCCCCACGCATCGAAGCGATCCACCCCGTAGATGAACGCGGTCGAGGCCGGCGGCGCCGCCAGGTCGATCGCGGCCGGGCGGACGCCGGCCGTTCCGAAGACGATGTAGGCCTCGCCGATCTCGCAATTCAGGGTCGACGGCGCACAGGCGTTGTTGCGGCCGTCGCCGCCCCCGGAGCCGTGCGCGGTGAGCCCGCCGGTTGGGTCGCTCTGCGCCGAGAGCCGGTTGAGGCCGGCGCCGATCAACACGTCGTCGACTCCGTCGCGGTCGACGTCGGCACCGCGGACCGTCGCCCCGCTGTGGTCTTCGCGATCGATGCCGTAGATGACGGTCAGCGGCGTGGCCGGAGCCGCCAGGTCGATCGAGGTGCGGGTGCGCAGCGCAGCGGCGCCGTACAGCACGTAGGTCTCCCCGGCGTGGACGCGCAGCTGCCCGGGCGGTCCCGAGCCCTGATCCGCTCCCAGGAGCGCGTCCGCCGTGCCGTCGCCGTCGAAGTCCCCCGCGCTCACCCACACCCCCAGGCGATCGCCTGCTCCCGCCCCGACCACCAGCGTCACTGCACCGGGGGGTGGGTTGGCGAGGTCGATCACCCGCCCGCCGGGAGCCGCGCTGCCCCAGACGATCACCACCTCGCCGCAATTCGCCCGCTGGTTGTTCACCCCGTCGCCGTACTGCGCGCCGATCATCGCCTCCGCGTATCCGTCGCCGTCCAGGTCGGCGGCCGCCACCTCGGTGCCGAGATTGTCATGCGCGTCCGCGCCGTAGATCAGTGTCACATCGGCGGGTAGAGCGGCGGGGTTGAGCGCGGCGAGGTCGCGTTCGCCGGCGATGACGCCGTTGCTGAGCAGGATCACCACCTCGCCGGCGCTGGTGCGCTGGCGCTGCGGGCCGCTGTCGGCGTTCATCGGGGTGAGGATCAGATCGTCCAGGCCGTCGCCGTTGACGTCGCCGCCGGCCAAGGGAAACCCCAGCCGCGAGGCATTGGCGGTGCGGTTGTATGTCGTCATCTGCCCGGCCTGCCCGGTCAGCCCGACATCCCACACCGCCGCCGCCGGCGCGCTCGCCGCGAGCAACGCCGTCGCGGCGATTAGGGGGAGACGGCGCGAGGCCGACTCGGGTGGACGCGGAAGGGTACCCGTGGGGGCAGCAAAGACCTCGGCGGTCACCGAGACGGCAGGCTATCACCTATTGCCGTACGTCCCAAGCCGAAATTGGAGCGGCGTGCGAACAAGCGCCGCACGGGGCGACCGACGGTCACGCCGCCGGGAGGCCGAGCAAGTGGGCGAGGTTGGAGTAGATAGCCAGCTCGGCGATCTTGCCGTCGACGACCCGTACGTAGTCGGCACCGAAGGGGCGCAGCGTACGGTGCGTCGGCGCGACGCCAGCGAAGGTGCCGGTGTGAGTGCCCTCCGCCGTCCACGTGAACATGACCTGATCGCCCTCCGCCACGATCGTCGTGATGTCGAGGCGGATGTCGGGAAATCCCGTGAAGAGGCTCTGCAGCAGGGCGCGGTGACCGGCGATTCCGGGTGGTCGCCCAGCTTGCGGCGGGAACAGCTCGATACCGGCCGCGACGTGTGCGTCCAGCGCGCCGACATCATGCCGATTGATCACCTGTTGGATGTAGCGGCGAACCAGCGCCTTGTTCGTTTCGAGTCCCATGTGCGGCGCAGCTAACCACGCAGCTCCATGCGGGGCAACCGATCGCCGGTGCGTCGGCCCCCGGGGTGAAACTCACGGCAACCCCAGATCCGGGATCGGCTCGGCTCGCCGCGCCTCGAGGCGGGCGAACGCGGCAGCCGTGTCGCTGTCAACGCCGCTATCGGCGATGCTGCGCGGGGGCACGTACTCGCCGATGTACTGGACGAAGTTGCAGCCCTGGATCATGAACGGCGGGTTGTTGGGGAAGACGACCAGCTCACTGCGGTTGTCGTTCAGCTGGACGGCACCGGCCGTCAAATTGATGGTCTGAAAGTCGTCGGTCGACCAGGCGGTCAATGCCGCTTGCGTGCCGCTGGTGACGTTGGCACTGAAGCTGACCGTGGGCGGGTTCGGCAGGTTGGTCGCGATGGTGACCACCACCGTCGATCCGTTGCTGGAGAACACGCTGTTCAGCACGCTGCCACAGCCGCGGTTGTACGAGCCGCGGAAGGCGCAGAGGTTGTTGCCCGAGGCGTTGAAGGTGAAGGGGCAGCGGTCGACCGGGGTGCGCGTCGCGGTGGGCTTGCGGGTCGCGGTTGGCTGAATCGTCGCGGTCGGTGTCGGCTGCTGCGTCGCGGTCGGCGGGACGGTCGCCGTCGGGGTGCGCGTCGCCGTCGCGGTCGATCGCGCAGTCGGCGGCGTTCCATTGCACCCGAGCAGGGCGTTGTTCACCGCCTTGATCAGGTCGTCCACGGTGACCATCCCGTCTCCGGCGCAGTCGCCGCAGCACTGCGCCGCAACGCCGCTTGCCGAGCCCCACAGCAACGCCAGCACCACCAGCAGCGTCTTCATCGCTTCTCCTCACAAGGCCCTTGGCCGCAGTCCTGTATGTCTGCGGCACGCAGTAGCGGCAAGGCCCGTGCCCGCAATTGGGGCAGTGGGGCTGTAGGGCGCGGATGCTGCCCCCGCGCCGACTCCCGGCGGGGCAGGGGGCCCCGCCCTCCGCGTGTTCGGCGGAGACGGCCCGTCCGCGCTCTCTCGCCTCAGCCCTGGATGGCGGCGAGGACGTCCTCGGGGGTGATGGGGAGGTTGTTCAATGGCTTGCCGATGGCGTTGCTGACGGCGTTGGCGATCACCGCCGCGGGCAGGAGGACCGCGCACTCCCCGACGCCCTTGGCGCCGAACGGACCGTCCGGATCGGGATGTTCCATCGGGAAGAACTCCACGCGCGGGATGTCGACCGCCAGGGGCAGCCGGTAGTTCTCCAGCGTGCGCTCGCGGTAGCGTCCGTTTTCGGCGATGCGCAAGCTCTCGTAGAGCGCGTAGCCGATGCCCTGGGTCACGCCGCCGGCGACTTGACCGTAGGTGCCCTCCGGGCTGATCAGCCGCCCGACCTCTTGCGCGACCAGATAGCGCAGCACGCGCACGTTGCCGGTCACCGGATCGACCTCCACCTCGGCGAGGTGGACGTGATAGGTCGGGGTCGGAAAGGCGGGGAACAGCAAGCCGCTGGCGCAACTCGGATTGAAGTCGGGGAAGGGCGTGACGAACGAGCCGGTGCCCTGGATCGGCCCGACCGACCAGAGGGCCGCGGTGGCGACTTGCGACAGGGCTATCTTCACCGTCGGCGCGCCCTTGGCGCGCACGTGACCGTCGGCCAGCTCGAGGTCCTCGGCCGGAATCTCGAGCAGCTTGGCGGCGACGGTGCGCACCTTCTCGGACACCTCGTCGGCGGCGATCGAGGCGGCCTTGCCGACGATGCGCGTCGTGCGGCTGCCTTGCGAGCCAGCGTCGAATCCCGCCACGTCGGTGTCGGGGAAGGTGACCACGACATCCTCGGGCCGTACGCCGAGCTTCTCGGCGACGATCTTGGTGACCCCGAGGGCCACCGCCCCGGAGCCATTGTCGTTGGCGCCGGTGATGACGCCGATGGTGCCGTCCTCGTTGAGCTTCAGCGTCGCGGTGCCGGGCATCGGATTGGTCAGCCACCAGGCGGCGCCGATACCGATGCCGCGATACTGTTTCTTCTGCGCGCCGAGCGCCTTCCACGGCGCGGCTTTCTCGATCAGGTCGAAACCCTGACGCAGGATGCCGGCGTCGTGCAGCACCTGGCCGTTCAGCAACACCTCGCCGTCGCCGAACAGGTGGCGCAGGCGGTACTCGCGCCGGTCGGCGCCGAGGGTCTCGGCGATGTGGTCCATGTGGCGCTCGACGGCGTGGTAGAGGTAGACGCCGTTGACGCCGCGGAAGGCGCCGGTCGGGGTGGTGTTGGTGTAGACCAGGCGCGAGATGACGCGTGTCGGGCCGATCTTGTAGACGCCGCGCGCGCAGTGCAGCGCGATGCTGGCGAGCCAGGGCATCTCGCCGCTGTAGGCGCCGTTGTCGGCGATCACCTCGATCTCGCGCGCGATGATGTTGCCGTCGGCGTCGAGCGCCGAACGCAGGCGGGTGACGGCGTTCTCGCGGCACGGGCAGGTGAGCATGTCTTCCGGCCGCGTGTTGAGCAGCTTCACCGGCAGGCCGCCGGCGGCCTTGGAGAGGAAGGCGGCGTAGGGCTCGAGGCTGGCATCGAGCTTGGCGCCGAAGCCGCCGCCCACGGTGTGGCCGATGACGCGCACCTGCGATGGGCGGACGTCGAGGAACTGCGCCAGCCGATCGCGCACGTTGAAGGGGAATTGGTGCGCCGTGTGCACCGTGTAGCGGCCGTCGCGGTAGATCCCCAGCGCGCTCTTCGGCTCGATGTAAGCCTGATATTGGCGCTGCACGACGAACTCGTCCTCGACGATGCGGTGCGCCGCGGCGAAGGCCGCGTCGACCCCCTCCGGATTGGAGATCGTCTCGGCGGCGACGTTGCCGTAGCGCGGATAGTCCTCGCCCGCCGCCGGCTGGTAACTCTGCCAGTCGGGGTGCACCAGCGGGGCATCCGGCGCCATCGCCCCTCGCAGGTCGACCACCGCCGGCGTCGCCTCGATCTCGAGCTCGATGGCGTCGACCGCGGCGCGCGCCGCGGCCAGCGTGTCGGCCGCGACGGCGGCGATCGGCTCGCCCTCGTAGCGCACGACGCCGACGGCAAAGAGCCGCTGCTCGCGCATGACCCATCCGGCGCGCGTGTCCGGTGCGTCCGCGGCGCTGACCACGGCGCGCACGCCCGGCAGGGTCCTGGCCTTGGCGGTGTCCAGTCGCTTGATGCGCCCCGCGCTCACCGGCGAACGCAGCAGGGCGCCCCAGATCATCCCCGGCTCGGCGTAATCGACCCCGTACGTTGCCTCGCCTCGCACCTTAGCGAGGCCGTCAGAGCGCGGAACCCGCTCGCCGATCAGCGTCATGAGGCCTCCCGCTCGGTCGCCGCGCCGGCGACCGCGTCGAGGATCTGGCTGTATCCCGTGCAGCGGCAGATGTTGCCGGCCAAGGCGTTGCGCACCTCGTCGTCGCTGGGCTTCGGTGCGCTGCGCAGCAGCGCCGCCAGCGTGACCACGAAGCCGGGCGTGCAGAAGCCGCACTGCACGCCGCCGGCGGCGACGAACGAGCGCTGCACCGCCCGTCCCACCGGGCTGTCCCAGAGGCCCTCGACGGTCTCCACCGTTCTGCCCTGGGCGGCCGCCGCGGCGTAGATGCACGAGTCGACCGGCAGACCGTCGATCAACACGGTGCAGGCGCCGCACTCACCTTCGTTACAGCCCTCTTTGGTGCCGGTGAGATGCAGCCGATCGCGCAGCACGCCGAGCAGCGGTTCGGCCGGATCGGCCTCGACCGTCACCTCGCGGCCGTTGACTCGAAAGGACACCTGCATGTCGTCACACTCCCTCGAGCGCCGTCGGCACGCCCGCTCGTTCGGCACAGTGTTGGGCCGCGCGCTGCAAGAGCCGCGGAATAACGCGCCGGCGGTACGCCGCCGAGGCGCGGATGTCGTCGATCGGCGAGATCCCCTCGAGCAGCGCCGCGGCGCTGGCATCGAGCCCGCGCCGGTCGAGCGCACGCCCCTGGAGCGCCGTCTCCGCGGCGAGCAGCCGCAACGCCTTCGGCGCCACCGAGGCGATGGCGATGCGCGCCTCGGCGACCGCCCCGGCCTGATCGAAGGCGAGCCGCATTGCCAGGCCGACGATGGCGATCTCCATCGCGGCGCGCCGTCCGACCTTCAGGTACACGTCGCCCGACCGCTTGGCCGCTGGGGCGAGGGCGATGGTGGTGAGCAGCTCCTCGGGCCGGCGGGCGGTGGCCCGTCGTCCGAGCAGGAATTGGTCGAGTGGCAGCTCGCGCGCTCCGGCCGTACTGCGCAGGGTCACCACGGCGTCGTGCACCAGCAGCGGCGGCACCACGTCGGCCGCGGGGGAGGCATTGCAGATGTTGCCGCCGATCGTGCCGACGGCCTGCGTCTGCCAGCCGCCGACGGTGCGCGCGCCCTCGGCGATGGCCGCGTACCCCGCCGGCAGCGCGCCGGCCGCCAGGCGGGCATGGGTGACCAGCGCGCCCATGCGCACGCCGCCGTTGACACGCAGATGCTTCAACTCCTCGAGCCGTTCGATGTGCACCAGCGTCTGCGGCCGCAGCTCGCGCCGCGCCAGCTGGATCATCACGTCGGTGCCGCCGGCCAGCACCTGCGCGGTGTCGCCCAGTTGCTGGAGCGCGTCCAGCGCCTCGTCGATCGTCGCCGCCGAGCGGAATTCCATCACGTCTTCTTCCTGCCCTTCCCGTTGTCCCCAACGTCCGACGCCGACTCACGGCTGGCATGGCATCGGCCGCTCATGTGGATTAGCCAGTACGTGGGCGCCGCACCGCCGGATCGGCGTGCCTCATGCACGTTCGACCGAGCCGGCGTCCCTTTTCCTTCCTCACAGAGGCAAGGAGACGGCCATAATACGCCCGGCGCAGCGCGGTCAAGTTTGGGTAATAATATACTTGATTAACCTGGCCACTTGGGCTACCTTGCGGGCATGCCCAAGAAGAGCCCCAGGACGACAGCCGAACCGATCACCCTACTAGAGGCCATCCGGTACTTTGCCGACGATGCGCGCGCCCACGCCTACATTACGGCGCGGCGCTGGCCAGACGGCGAGGTGAAGTGCCCGACGTGCGACAGCGCCGCCGTGACCTACCTCGCCAAGTACCGCCGTTGGAAGTGCGCCCAGGACCACGAACGGCGTCAGTTCTCTATCAAGGTCGGCACGATCATGGAGGATAGCCCCCTGCCGCTCGGCAAGTGGCTAGCCGCCATGTGGATGGTCGCCAACTGCAAGAACGGCGTCAGCTCGTACGAGATTCACCGGGCGCTCGAAGTGACGCAGAAGTCCGCGTGGTTCATGCTCCAGCGTATCCGCTTGGCGATGCAGAACGCGCAGGGCGGCGGGACACTGGGCGGGAAGGTGGAAGTCGACGAGACCTACATCGGCGGCAAAGCGCGCAACATGCACCAGCACCGCCGCAAACAGAAGATCACCGGAACCGGCGGTGCCGGTAAGGCTATCGTGTTCGGTCTGCTGGAGCGCCGGACAAAGAGCCGCAAGGTGAGCCGCGTGCGGGCCAACGTAATTCCCAACACGACGCGCGAGACGCTGCAGGGCAAGGTGCGCGAGCACGTGATGCCGGGCAGTTACGTTTTCACCGATCAGGCGGGCGGCTACGTCGGTATCGCGCCGGAATACGAGCACGAGTTCGTCAACCACGCCGAGGAGTACGTACGCGGCCAGGTCCATACCAACGGCATGGAGAATTTCTGGTCGCTGCTCAAGCGCGCCATCAAGGGCACCTACGTATTCGTCGAGCCGTTCCATCTATTTCGCTACGTCGATGAGCAGGCCTTTCGGTTTAACGAACGCCGTGACGATGAGGGCGACCGTGGTCGGTTCAAGACGCTGCTGGACTACGTGGCAGGCAGGCGGCTCACCTATAAGCAGTTGATCGCTGCCGACGAACCATCTGCCGCCGCTCCGGCTTGAAGCGGGAGCGGCGTGGGTGCTATCGTAAGCGAAAGAAAGGCGAAGATAGGCGAGATGACTAGACGGATTGGTTTTAGCCTGGGTGGCGACACGATTCCGTTGAGCACGTTTATCGATGCCGCGCAGAATCTGATTGGGCTCCTTCGGGAGGTGGAGAGCGCAATATCCGGTCGCCAGCAGCTCGTATGGTACATCAGCGAGTTGCGCATGGGCAGCACCACTGTTGAGATCATGCCGTCACTGATCAGCGACGATGCGGTTGACCAGAGTCCTGCCGTGATCTCGGCGACCCTTATGGGGATGGCGAAGATTGAACGCGAACCGGATCGGCCCGAGTTCTTTACGGACGCAGCCCTCGCTCGCGCAAAGGACATTGCGGGGGTTCTTAACGGTCATGTTAGTAAAGTATTAGTATTCGGCAGTTCCGAGGCAGTGAAGCCGAAACAGGTACGGATTACCCAGCGGGTCGCTGCCAACGTGGACCAGTTAGTTGGTGGAACAACAACCGTGTGGGGGGGGGTCGAGGGAACGCTGGAGACCATTTCGATTCACGGCGGCAGTATCTTCAACGTGTACGACACGATCAACTCTCAGCGTGTACGCTGCATTTGCTCGCGTGAAATGATCGATGAACTTGCTCCCCACATCGGCAAGCGTATGATGGTTTGCGGCGAGGTGAGAGAGAACGCCCACGGGCAGGCGATCTCCGTGCGAGTCGATTCCTATCGAGTTCTCAAGGCCCGCCAGGAACTTCCCCAGCTCGACGATATTCGGGGGTTACTTGCTGACAACCCCATAAACGTCGAACAGCTTTCTCACTATCTACATGAGGGCGATGATGCCCTCGACTAAGAGCGTTCTGCGACGCTACTGGGACGCCTTTTGCTTCATCGCTATTCTTAACAATGAATCGGAAGCGGGCGATTGTGCGCGCATTGTTGAAGATGCCAAAGAGGGGAGGACGGAGATCATAATATCTCCACTCGTACAGGTCGAAGTGGTGCGACCCAGGAGTGCGCCGGTCCCTCTCTCTCCTGATGTGGCGGAAAAGGTCCGGGGCTTCTTTGAGAACGACTACATCAAGTGGCGGACTATCGATCGGGCAATAGGTGATCGTGCCCAATCTCTATGCTGGCGACACGGCCTCCATCCACGCGATGCCCTCCATGTCGCCGTCGCCATTGATTCGCAGTGTGATCTCCTTGAAACCGCCGATCCGCGAATGCTCCGACTAAATGAGAAGCACGCCGACATTACCTTGAAGGTCCAGCGCCCCAAGTGGGTAGGTACGCCCGACCTATTCGAGGAGCAGAAACCGTAATTCAGCGACCGGTCCTGGCGCGCTGTTTCTTGCGCTTCGCCTGCAACGCGGCGTGCTGTGCCGCGACTTCCTTGTGCGGCGCCGAGAGCACACCGCGCACAACAGCGTCAAAGCGGTCGGCCGCTTCCGGGCCAGTGCGGTACCTCGATGGCTCTGGGCTTGGCTTCACCATTTTGGATACCGTACCAGCCCACCCCGCCCCAGCCAAGCGGTGATCACTGCAGACCCGCTAGGTCCGCTGCCGTCAACATCCAGCGTCCAGAAGACGCGTCCACCGATTGCATCGCGTCCCCTCTGGAATCGAAGGTGACGACTTCGATGGTCTTGTTCTTCATACTGACCTGTACACCCATCCACCGTCCATCTCGTTGTTTCCAAATCACCCGAAGCTCCCTCCCAAGCTTGACAGCCTTGCGTTTACGATTCTTGGTTTCAACGATCTCGGGCTGGGGCTTGCCTGCCATGAGTCATACCTCCTTCTGGCCTGTGTCATTACCAGCTGGACGGAGGTTACGCAAGTATGTTATTGCCCAAGTTTGCCCCCGCCGGCGACGAACCGTCAGCCGGCCGACCGGCGGGCCGTCCCGACGGGGGGCCTCGACGCGCTATGGCCTCACCGGCCGCTCTTCCGCTTCGTCCGCGCCCGCAGCGGGGGGGTCGCGATCGGCGAGTTTTCGCAATCGGTAGTGGGCGAGCAACGCCGCACCGAGCGCCGCGGTGAACTGCACGAGATCGCCTTCGGGCACGTTGACGGCAGCCCCCAGCTTCTCACGGATGATGCGCGCCATCGTGTCGAAGCGCAGGATGCCGCCGACCAGGGTGAACTCCGGCTCCATCTGCACGCGTTTCATCAACTGGACCGACCGATCCACCAGCGAAACGATCGCGCCGTGCATGATGTCCGCCGGCGAGTTCCCCTGCGAGAGGCAGTTGATCACTTCGGACTCGGCGAAGACGGCGCAGACGCCCGAGATCGCGACCGCCTCCTTCGAGGTCGCCGCGAGCGGCCCGATCTCGGTGGTCGAGAAGCCCATGTATCGCGCGGTCTTTTCGAGAAAGGCGCCCGTGCCCGCAGCGCACTTGTCGTTGAGCCGAAACGACTTGACCCTGCCGGCGTCGTCCAGGCGGCTGGCTTTCATCGTCTGTCCGCCGACGTCGAGCACGGTGCGCGTGGCCGGAAACCAGAATCGCGCGCCGCGCGCGGCGGCGGTCAGATCGGTCACATTGACGTTCCGGAACGGCACCTGAAATCGCCCATAGCCAGTGCTGGCGACGTAGGCCAGGTCCTCGCGCCGCAGGGTGGCCTGATCGAGTGCGCGCGTGAGCGCGCGCTCGGCGGCCTCGGCGAGCCGGAAACCGGTACTGACGGAGCCGCGCCCGACGATCTGGTGGTCGGCACTGAGCAGGGCGGCTTTGGTGTACGTCGAGCCGACATCGATTCCCGCCGTGTAGATCATATCCCCCCTCCGCTATCCGTTGCCGAGCGAAACGCCATCGCGGTCAGGCCGTGTTCACGCCGGGACGCGGCTGCCCGCGATGCGATCCATCGCAAACAGCGCCGCCCCCAGGGCGCCCATGTAATGCGATTCCGGGCTGACGTTGACCGCACCCCCCAGCGCTTGATTGAGCGCGGTGACGACGGCGCGGTTGCGCGAGACGCCGCCGGTGAAGGTGATTTCGGGTTCGATGCCGACGCGGCGCATGAGGCCGAGAGAGCGCGAGACGATCGATTGGTGCACGCCGAGCAAGATGTCCTCGATCTTCTTGCCCTTCGCCAACCAGGAGACGACTTCCGACTCGGCGAACACGGTGCAGGTGGTGCTGATTTTCACCGCCTTGTCGCCGCGCAGCGCCGTCGCGCCGAGCTCGCTCAACGGGATCTCGAGCGCGGCCGCCGCCGCGCCGAGGAAACGGCCGGTCCCGGCCGCGCACTTGTCATTCATGCAGAAGTCGAGAATCTCGCCGCTGGCGCTGACGCGGATGGCCTTGGTGTCCTGTCCGCCCATGTCGACCACCGTTCGGGTGTCGGGATACAGATGGACCGCGCCGCGCCCGTGGCACGAGATCTCGGTGATCTGCGTGTCGCCGAACGTCACCCGGTAGCGGCCATACCCAGTGCCGACGACGCACTCGACTTCCTCTTCGCGCAGATCGCCGTTGCTCAGGGCTGCCGTGTAGGCGCGCTCCGCCGCCAGCACCACGTTGGCGCCGGTGTCGATCAAGGCCCGCGCCACGATCTCGCGCCGCTCGTCGATGACCACGGCTTTGGTCTGCGTCGACCCGACGTCGACTCCGGCCGCGTACGCCATGTGTCCCCCTCGCCGGGGCGCAAGAACGCGGGCCGCGGCCGCGCCCCCCGCCGGCTCGCGCTACGCCCGTTTCTTCCGCATCGCCAGTCCCTCGAAGAACGCGTCGATCCGGTTTTTCAACTGCGCTTCCGACACCACGCGCTTGTCCATCATGTCCGACTCGATGAACAGGCTAGCGACATCCGCCGAGGCCAGCAGCGAGCGCCGGTTGTCGGCCAATCCGGCCGAGACCGTGCGGCAGGACTTGATCGGGTGATAGACGACCCCATCGATGCGATACGGTCCGACCATGTCGATGATCGTCTGGTCCTGAAAGAACATGCTGTCCATCGCGTGGCGCACGTTGATCAGCAGGCCCTCGGCCAGGCTGTCGAGCGGGCGGGACAGGTCGTACTCGTAGCCGAGATCCGTGCCGCCGGAGGCGAACCACAGGTAGGTGGAACTGATGAACGCCCCGCCCCACTCGGCGAACATCTCGTTGAAGCGGCGGAAAATCGGGTAGCACGGCACGCCGACGAAGATCAGCCGGTACTTTTCTTCGTGCAGGGTGCCCAGTCCGTGCGCGGCTTTGTACTCCATCTCTTCGACCACGTCGTTGAAGTACGCACTGCCCGCGGGCGTGCCGCGAAAGCCGTTGACCATGCCGAGGTACACCGTTCCGTCGGTGACGGCATTGAACACGGCCGGCGTACTGCGGTTGAGCTCGAGGGTGCGCTTCCAGGCGCGGCTCATCTCGTTGGCGTGGCCCATCACCGCGCGCAGCTTGTCGATGTCGAACTGCTTGCCCGACACCTGCTCGCACAGCGCGATCAATTCCTCCAGCTGCCCGGCGACGTAGCGCTGGTCGGCGGCGAAGTCGGCGTCGCCCGGCCACGTCTGCCCGCCGGCCTGCCGCGACCCCGGCACGTCGAGCGTGAAGATCGGGATGTGGTAGAGGCGCTCCCAGATCTCCGCCCACTTGATGTAGGTATTGCAGGCATTCGTGTACACCGCCAGCGACGGCTTGGGGATGCGGCCCATCGGATGCTCGCCACCGCGCAGCTGCATCGCCAGATCGGCTTTGACGTAGCCACAGATGTCAGGCGAGTAGCCGTAGTCCTCCGCCGCGTTGAGGTATTCGTGCGCCACGCGGCGCACCGCCGTCTGCAGCGCGTTGATTTCCGGGAAGACGGTTTGGAAGTCGAAAGCGCGCAGCAGTTCGGCGAGGCTGCCCATCACGAAGACGTAGGCCGCCTGTTCGCCACGCTCGGCCGCGCCGTCCAGCGACTGGAACCACTGGCGGAACAACCGGGCCCCTTCCCGTGCGCCGCGGCCGACGATGGTGTCCGGCAGCCCTGCCTCGTTCATTTGACCCCCGAGATCTGTCGCGCGCCGGGCCAGGCGACGTCGCGGGTAGGTGGAACCTCGCCCCCCATGTGTCACGCCTCAGGCAAACAGCAGATTCTCGACGAACGTCTCCAACTGGATCTGCAGGTGATCGAAACTGGTCATGTTCTCCTCGAACTCGCTGATGAAGTAGGGGATCCCCGCTTCGTCGAGCGCCTTGACGTATGCGACCTGCTCGTCCAATCCCGGCTCGCACATCTTGGCAGCGGTGATGATGGCGGCGTCGGCGTTTGCGTTGTGCAGCCGCTCGAGCAGCATCCGCTCCTTCGGCTTGCGCAGATCGTGCTGGACGGGGCTGTACGACGACTGCTCCACGTAGGCCGCAGCCAGGTTCAGCAGGGGGTCGCCTTCGACGGCCACGTCGTCCAGAATCCAGCGCAGGCCGATCAGCAGATCGTCGTCGACGACGTAACACGACAGGGCGATGGTGCGAATCAGATCGAGTGGGGGCTGCTCGCAGAAGCCGCCCTCGAAGACGACGCGAATGCGGTCCTGCGGCCGCGCGGCGCGGGCTTCGATCTTCGGGATGACCGCGCGCAGCAGATCGTTGTGCTCTTCGCGCCGGATCATCCCGCCGACCGCCACCAGCGCGTAGGCCTCGTCGGCCGAGAGCAGCCACGGCGTCTGTCGCTTGAGCGCGTACAGGCGGTGAATCAATCGGCGGTTCTGGTTGTAGATCGCGATCGAGGCGCGCAGCGCCTCCTGGCTGACCGGTCGACCCGCGACGGATTCCACCTCGCGCTGCAGGCGCCCGTACTCGTCGCGCAGGTAGACAACGGCGAAACGCGAGTTCGCGTTCTGCGGCAGGTAGAGAATCTGGCAGGGGTAGGCGAAGTTGCGCCCCCACACGGCGGCGAGGTTGCGCGCCGCGTCGCAAATCGGGTGGGTGACGAACATGTCTAGCTTGACGCGCTTGCTCAACGCCAGTTCGAGCGATGTCTTGAGAATCGAGCACAGGTACGATCCGAAGCGAGCCTCGGCCTGCCGCGCTTCGATCGGCGCGCCGCGAATCTTCAGCGGCAACAGCCCCGCCGCGTGCGCGATCTCTTCCGGGAAGTAGACCTGGAAGTGCCCCAGGACCCTGCCGCCCGCGTCGCGCCAACGCCGCACGGTGGGATAGTCGGGGTCGTCGTTCAGCTCGCGACAGTGACCCAGGACGGCGTCCAGCGACTGGTCGGTCCAGGTGCCGAGCAATGGGGTGCTCATGAGCGCTCTACGCGTGCAGATCCCCTGAGCTGCGGGGAATGCGAAGTGATACTTCGCTCGAACTTCCTGGACCTCCTCCGTCGCATGTCGCGGGGTGCTCTCGGTTGTGATTATAGCCTGGCGAGACCAAGCGGGGCTGGGCGCGTGGTCGGTGGTCGGGTCCGAGATGTCATGCGCGAGTGCCGGGCGGGACAGGGCGCGCGGTTTTCGCCGGCGCCGGGCAGTGGTATCGAGCGCCGATGCGCAGGCGTGAGCTCGGCCGCAGCGGCCTGGTCGTCTCCGAGGTGGGGCTTGGCTGCATGGGCATGTCGGAATTCTACGGTCCGACCGACGGGGCCGAAGCGATCGCCACCATCCATCGCGCCATCGACGCAGGCTGTACGTTTCTCGACACGGCGGACATGTACGGCCTGGGCGCCAACGAGGAGCTGGTCGGCCGCGCCATCAAGGGGCGGCGGCAGGGGGTCGTCCTGGCTACCAAGTTCGGCATCGTGCGCGACCCGGCGTTGCCGCGGGCGCGCGGGGTCAGCGGTCGACCGGCGTATCTCCGCCAGGCCTGCGAGGCCAGTCTGCGGCGGCTCGGGGTCGAGGTGATCGACCTCTACTATCAGCACCGCGTCGATCCGGACACGCCGATCGAGGATACGGTCGGGGCGATGGCAGAGCTGGTGCGCGAGGGCAAGGTGCGCTTCCTCGGCCTCTCGGAGGCCGGGCCGCAGACGCTGCGCCGAGCCTGCGCCGTCCATCCGATTGCCGCCCTGCAGACCGAGTACTCGCTGTGGAGCCGCGATCCCGAGGACGGCCTGTTCGCGACCTGCCGTGAGCTCGGCGTCGGCTTCGTCGCCTACAGCCCGCTCGGTCGCGGATTTCTCAGCGGCGAGATCCGGCGCTTCGAGGACCTGGCGCCGGATGACTCGCGCCGTCACCAGCCGCGTTTCCAAGGCGACAACTTCGCCAGCAACCTGGCCTTGGTCGAGCGCCTCGAGGCGGTGGCCGCGGCGCGCGGCTGCACGCCGGCGCAGCTGGCCCTGGCCTGGGTGCTGGCGCAAGGCGACGACATCGTGCCCAT
>CAYYWP010000048.1:0-4437 GCA_964475125.1 uncultured Binatia bacterium (SeqCode)
GGATGTATTACCTGCCGCGCATCTGCAACCACTGCACGTATCCGGCCTGCCTGGGATCGTGTCCGCGGCAGTCGATCTACAAGCGGCCGGAGGACGGCATCGTCCTGATCGACGAGAACCGCTGTCGCGGCTACCGCGAGTGCGTCAAGGGCTGCCCGTACAAGAAGAGCTTCTTCAACCCAATCACCCGCGTCTCGGAGAAATGCATCGGCTGCTATCCGGCGATCGAGAACGGCCGCCAGACGCAGTGCACCATCACCTGCATCGGCAAGATCCGCTTGCAGGGGTTCCTCAGCCCACCCGACAAGGCGCGCCCCGACAACCCGATCGACTACCTCGTTCACATCGCCAAGGTCGCCAAGCCGCTGTATCCGCAGTTCGGCCTCGAGCCCAACGTCTACTACATCCCGCCGGTGCACGTCCCGCCGGCCTTCCTGCAACAGATGTTCGGCCACGGCGTGCCGGAGGCCATCGCCACGTATCGGGGCGCCTCGGAGAACCTGCCGCTATTGGGTGCGCTGCTGCTCTTCGGCGCCACGCCCGACATCGTTCATCACTACCGCACCACCGGCGCGCACGTGATCGGCTACGACGCCGACGACGGCGAGATGATCCGCGTTCCCCTCACCGAGCCGACCCACGTACGAGAGTTGTACGACGAGCAGTTCCAGACCTTTCGCACCAACATCACGTGAGGACCGCATGCGCTCGGCATCGAAAATCTCTCACCGGTCGTCGAGAAAGACTCGCCGCTCACCCTTCGACGGGCTCAGGGTGAGCGGAACCCGTAGCCGGATGATGAAAAACCCCTCCCCATGCTTCGACGGCCTCGTCCTTCGCCCCTTCGACAAGCTCGGGGCTCAGGAGGGCCGAACCCCGCATCAATCTCATGGCACTTTTCCACTCACCCTGCGCCCGTCGAGGGGTGAGCGGCGGGTCCTTCGCCATCCTGCGAACGGCGCCAGCACCCCCCCGCTCATGCTGAGCCCGTCGAAGCATGAGCGCGGGATGGTTCCGGTCTTCGCTGACCCACGGCCGGTCGAAGGGCGAGCCGAACGCACCGTTCGTCGGGCTTCAAGGCAGTTGACGAAAACCTTGTGGTTCGCTCTTCAAGCCACGGCGGCCCTGGCGCTTCTCGCCGCCACGGCGCCGGCGGAGACGATTCAAGCCATTCGGGTCGATTCCACCGGCCCGCTGCTCGACCCGCGCGCCTTCTACTGGCGCAACGCCAAACCCGTCGGCGTCGCGATGCTGGCGCAGACCGTTCAGCCGCCGACCGAGCCCGAGCCGGGCGTCAAGCAGATCAGCGTCAAGGCGGCGCACAACGGCCAGTGGTTCGGGCTGCTGCTCGAGTGGGCCGACCCGACCAAGAGCGACCGCATCGTCGTCGATGAATTCGGCGATCAGATCGCCATCGAGCTGCCGCTGAAATACAATCCCACCGCGCTGCCGAACCCGATGATGGGCAACGTCGGCGGCCGCGTCTCCGTGATGCAATGGCGCGCCGCCTTCCAGCACGACCTGGAGGACGGCGACCCGACGACGCTGTCGCTGTACCCGAATGCCTTGGTCGACCTGTACCCGGACCAAGTGCTGCGCACCACCGACGCGCGCCCCTACCAGGGCGCCCTCGGCGTCGACAACCCCATCTCGCACGCCCGCCGCAGCGCCGTGCTCGACCAGATGGCCGAAGGCTGGGGCACGATGACCGTCAAGCCGGTGCAGAATGCCGACGGGCGCGGCGTGTGGGAGAACGGCACCTGGCGGGTGGTCATCACGCATCCGCTGTGGACCGGCGAGGACAGCGACCCGGATCTGCGCGCCGGCGGCACCTCGGCCGTCGCCTTCGCCGTCTGGGACGGCGGCAACCGCGAGGTCGGCAGCCGCAAGGCCTGGGCGCCGTGGGTCACGCTGCAACTGGCACCGTGAAGACGAGACCGCCGTCATGCCGTCCGCCACCCGCCCTACTGTCGTGGAAGCGCTGCTCGCCGACGCCGCGCTGTTCAATCTCCTGGCGCACGCTTTCTCCTATCCCGAGACTACCGACATCCCCGAGGTCGCGGACGCGTTCGGCCGCTCCCTGGATGCCAAGCCGCGCGTCGATCTCCTTCTGCTCCAGCGCGCCGCCGCGGCGTGGAGCCAGGCGGAGCGCGACACCCTGCCGGGAGCGTACGTCCGCCATTTCCTCGCCGGCTCGACGTGCTCGCTGCATGAGACGGCCTACGGGGACGGGCGCCGCATCGCCGGGCGGCCGGTCGAGCTGGCCGACGTGCAGGGCTTCTACGAGGCCTTCGGCTTCGGGCCCTCCGAGCGCCATCCCGACCTTCCCGATCACCTCTGCGCCGAGCTCGAGTTTCTCAGCCTGCTCCTATTGAAGGAAGCCTACGCCCGCCACGCCAACTGGCCGAGGCGCGCCGCGCTGACGCGCGCCGCCGAAGCCACTTTCCTACGCGATCACCTCGGCCGCTGGATCCCGAGCCTCGCCCGCGCCATCGCCGAGCGCCAAGCGGAGCCGTACGCCTCCTTGGCCGCGCTCCTCGACGCCGCCGTCGCCGCCCAATGCCGCCGCCTGCGCGTCAGCCCGCAATTCGCCGCAGGCCGCCTGCCGGCGGATCCCATGCAGGACGACGTCCTGGAGTGCGGCGCCCCGCGCCCGCACGGCGCGCCGCCACTGCCACCGCTCAGATCCCAGTGAAAAGCAGGTCGATAGCGGCGATCAACTCACCGCGCTGCGCGCGCAAGCTCGCCACGGGATCGCCAAGCTCGCTGGCGGGAAACGCGGCCAGTTCTTGAAACAGGATGACGTGCGGCTTGCCGTCAACAACCGTTACCGGGTTCAATCGGCTTACCGGCTTCCCCCGCAGGCGCGCCACAGGCATCAAAGGCACCACGATACGCGTGACGAGCTCGCGAAGAAGGTCCGCCTGCACGTCCAGCACATACGGATAGCGTTGCGGCTTCGCGTGTCGGAAGAGGTCGAACTGAGCCATCAGAACTTGCGCCAGGCGTCACTGAACAAGCCGTCACGAGCCACGCGGGCGTTGTAGGACTCGATCGCCTCTCGATTCTCAGTCAACCAGGCCTCCTGGCGCTTGCGACGTACGGCGGCGAGGAGTGCCGATTCGAACACCTCCGAGAGACTGACCCCGAGCGCCTTGGCCTCGGCCACAATCTCCGCCTGTGCCGAGAGGTTGGTGGCGACTTTGCGGACTTTGCCCATATTTCCGACTCCGAATCATGCGCATACTCCATGCGCATGAGTAATTCAAACGACTGAGCGCAGCAGACGGGGCACGGGATCACGCGCATCCTCATGCGGGCATGACGGGTCAAGACCATTCAGACCCCCGGCATCTCCCGTCCCCCCTGGTGGAATCGAAGCGCCGACTCGCAGTAAGAAGGCCGCATGACCGATTTCGCGTGGCGCTCCACCGGCGAGTATCAGACGGCGAGCATCGTCCGCCGTTTCATGGACCGGCACGGCATCGCGGATTACGCCTCGCTACTGGCACGCGCCAACGGCGACATCGCCTGGTTCTGGCAGGCGGCGCTCGAGGATCTCGGCGTCGAGTGGTATCGGCCCTGGGAGCGCCTGCTCGACGATTCGCGCGGCATCGCCTGGACGCGCTGGTTCCTCGGCGGGCGCACGAACATCGTGCACAACTGCGTCGACCGCCACGCCGCCGGGCCGCGGGCCACCCGCCCGGCAGTGATCTGGGAAGGCGAGGACGGCGCGCGCCGCACCCTCACCTACCGCGAGCTCGCCGCCGAGGCCTCGCGCCTGGCGGCGGCGCTGCTGCGGCTCGGCGTCGGACCGGGCGACCGCGTCGGCCTCTACATGCCGATGATCCCGGAAACCGCCGTGGCGCTCTTCGCCTGCTTCAAGATCGGCGCCGTCATCGTCCCAACCTTCTCCGGCTTCGCCGCCGAGGCCCTGGCCACGCGCCTGGCCGATGCCGAGGCCAAGGTGCTGCTGACGGCTGACGGCGGCTGGCGGCGCGGACGCAAGGTGCTCATCAAGCCGGAAGCCGACCGCGCCGCGGCGGCCGTCCCGTCGATCCGCCATCTGGTCGTCGTGCCGCGGCTAGGCGCCGAGATTCCGTGGACCACGGGTCGCGACCTCTGGTGGCGCGACGCGACGGAAGGCGCGCCCACCGACCTCGCCACGGCCGAGCTGGAGGCGGAGGCGTGGGCGATGGTGATGTACACCTCGGGCACCACCGGGCGCCCGAAGGGCTGCATCAGCACGCACGCCGGCTGCCTGGCGCAGATCGCCAAGGAGGTCGCGTACTACTTCGACCTGCGCCCCGACGACCGGCTGTTCTGGTTCACCGACGTCGGCTGGATGATGGGCCCCTGGGAGATGATCGGCGCGACCTTCTTCGGCGCCACCGCTTTCCTCTACGAGGGTGCGCCGGACCATCCCGCGCCGGACCG
>CAYYWP010000048.1:4447-16091 GCA_964475125.1 uncultured Binatia bacterium (SeqCode)
GAGGAACATCGGCTGACGCATCTCGGCATCTCGCCCACCGCCATCCGCGTGCTGATGCGCGCCGGCGACGACTGGGTTGCCCGGCACGACCTCTCCTCCCTGCGCATTCTCGGCTCGAGCGGCGAGCCGTGGGATCCGGAGTCGTGGAACTGGTACTTCAGCCGCGTCGGCGGGCGGCGCCTGCCGATCATCAACTTCTCCGGCGGCACCGAGCTCGTCGGCGGCCTGGTGTCGCCGCTGCCGATCATGGACCTCAAGCCGTGCACGGTGGGCGGCCCCGGGCTCGGCATGGACGTCGACATCGTCGACGAGGAGGGTCGCCCGATCAGCGACGGCATCGGCTACCTCGTCTGCCGGCAACCGGCACCGTCGATGACCAAGAGTTTCCTCGGCGCCGACGCACGCTATCTCGAAACCTACTTCGAGCGCTTTCCGGGCGTGTGGAATCACGGCGACTGGGCGAGCCGAGACGCCGATGGCCTGTGGTTCCTGCACGGCCGTTCGGACGACACGATCAAGATCGCCGGCAAGCGCACCGGCCCGGCCGAGATCGAGGCGGCGCTGATCGCGCACCAGGCGGTGAGCGAGGCGGCGGCGATCGGCGTGCCCGACGCCGTCAAGGGCGAGGCGATCGTCTGCTTCGTCGTCCTCAGACCCGGCGCGCTCGACGACGATCCGCTGCACGCCGCACTGGCCGAGCGGGTGGTGCAGGACCTCGGCAAATCACATCGGCCGGCCGCGGTGCACGTCGTCGCGGCACTGCCGAAAACGCGCTCCGGCAAGGTGCTGCGCGGCACCATCCGGCGGCGCTACCTCGGCCAGGATCCCGGCGACCTGTCGTCGGTCGAGAACCCAGAGGCGCTGGCGGCGATTACGCCGGCCGGCGAGTGAGAAGGAGGAGGCGTCATGATCGGCAAGTATTTCGAGGAGCTCGAGGTCGGCATGCTGTTCAAGCATCTGCCCGGACGCACGCTGGCCGAGTACGACAACATCCTCTTCTGCGCCCTGACCCACAATCCGGCGCCGCTGCACCTCGACGCCGAGTTCGCGCGCCAGAGTGAGTTCGGGCGCCCGCTGATGAACAGCCTCTTCACCCTCGGCCTGCTGGTCGGCCTCAGCGTCGGAGACACCACGCTCGGCACCACCATCGCCAACCTCGGCTTCGAAGGCGTCGAGTTCCCCAAGCCGCTCTTCCCCGGCGATACCTTGTACGCCGAGAGCGAGGTGGTGGCGCGCCGCGAATCGCGCTCGCGGCCGGATGCCGGCATCATCACCTTCGAGCACCGCGGCCACAACCAGAAGGGCGAGCTCGTGGTGCGCTGCCGCCGCAATGCCTTCATGCGCAAGCGCCCGGCCGCGTAGTGCACCCGCCGATGCCGGCCCGGGTCCGCGGATGAGGCGCTGCAGCCATGATCCCGGCCTGCCGCGGTAACCCTCATCCGTGTTCATCCGTGTTCATCTGTGGTTCCGCTGTTCTCTTCTCTTAGGGCACCATGCTCGACCGCCTGCGCGTGATCGACGTCTCGCCCTTCATGCCGGGGCACTACGCCTCCACCCTGCTCGCCGAGCTGGGCGCCGAGGTCGTGCAGGTCGAGCCGCCGGGCGGCATGCCGGCCCGCCATCTGCCGGGGCTCTTCGAATCGACCTGCCGCAGTCGCCGCAGCATCGTGCTCGACCTCAAACGCGCCTCGGCGCGCCACGTGTTCCACCGTCTCGCCGCCGCTGCGGACGTGCTGATCGAAGGTTTCCGCCCCGGCGTCACGGCGCGGCTCGGCATCGACTACGAGACGCTGGCGCGCCAGAACCCGAGGCTCGTGTACTGCTCGATCTCCGGCTTCGGCCAGGACGGCCCGCGGCGCGACTGGATGGGCCACGACACCAACTATGTCGCCATGAGCGGCGGCCTGGCGGTGTTCGAAGACCCGGTCGGTCCGCGGCCGTTCGGTTTGCCGATCGGCGACCTGACCGCCAGCCTGCACGCCGTGGTCGGCATCCTGGCGACGCTGCTCGAGCGCGGCACGAGCGGTCGCGGCCGGTACCTCGACGTCGCGATTGCCGATGGCCCGCTGTCGTTCGCCGTGCCACGCATCGGCGAGCTGCTGGCGACCGGGCAACTCCCGCGCCGCGGGCTGGCGCGCGGCGTCTTCGCCACCCGCGACGGGCGGTTTCTCACCACCGCCATCGTCGAAGAGCACGCTTGGCAGGCGCTCTGTCACGGCGTCGATCGACCCGAGCTGGTCAGCGATCCGCGCTTTCGCACCCACGCCGACCGCAATGCCCACGCCGGCGAGATCGAGGCGTTGTTCGCCGACATCTTTCGCCAGCGCTCGCTCGCCGAATGGCGCCAGCGCCTCGACGGCAGCCGCTGCTCCTGGGCTCCCGTGCGCACGCTCGAGGAAGCGTTTGCCGACGCCCAGGTGGCCGCGCGCGGACTCGTCCGCACGCTCGCCTGCGACGGTCGCGGGCTGCCCGTCATGACCGTTCCGATCAAAGGCCTGCCGGCGAGCGCCGCGCCGCCCGCCCCTCCACCGCGTGCCGGTGAGCACACCCACGCCGTCCTGGCCGAGCTCGGCTACACCGCCGCCGAGCTGCAGGCACTCGCCGCCGAAGGCGCGATCGCGCCATGAGCCTGGTGTTCATCTCTGTTCATCTGTGGCCATCCGTGTTCATCTGTGGTTTTCGTTCTGGCAAGAGCGAGCAAGGAGGTCCGTCATGACGACCACCAGTGACTGGCGGCGAGGGCTCGACAAGGTCCCCGACTTCAGCCCCGAGTTCGCGCTCGTGCCGGCGCGCACGGCGCTGATCCTGATCGACATGCAATACCTCGACGCGCATCCGGACTACGGCCTGGGCAAGGTGCTGCGCGAACGCTATCCGGAGGCGGCGGCGTATTTCCTCCCCCGCGTCGAGCGCTCGGTGGTGCCCAACCAGCGCCGGCTGCTCGCCGGCTTCCGCGCCGCGGGGCTGCGCGTCATCCACTTCACCGTCGGCGCCCACCTGCCCGACAACAGCGACTGGGTGCCGCTGCGCCGTGAGGCCGACGAGCGGGTCGAGCGCCAGACCGGCAAGAAGCCAGTCTGCTATCCGCTCGGCAGCTTCGAGCACGGCATCCTCCCCGAGGTCGCACCGCAGGCCGGCGAGCTGGTGCTCAACAAGGTCTCGCGCAGCGCCTTCACGTCTACCGGGATCGATCAGATCCTGCGCAACATCGGCCTCGACACCCTGATCTTCACCGGCGTGTTCACCAACTCTTGCATCGAGATGACCTCTCGCGACGCCGCCGATCGCGGCTACAAGTGCGTCATCGTCGACGACGCCTGCGCCACCTTCAACCAGGAGATGCACGACGCCGTGCTGCGCACGTTCAGCTTTCTCTACGGCAAGGTGCAGCGCACGGACGAGGTGCTCGCCGAGCTCGAGGCGGCGCTAACCTCCAGCGCGCCGGCGCGGCAGGCCCGGGCCGCGGTGCGATGAGCGACCCCGCCACGCCCGGGGCGCGGCTGCGCGCGCTCATGGCTCGCCCCGGTGGCGTGGTCGCCCCGGGCGCGTTCGATACCCTCTCGGCGCGCGCCGTCGAAGCGAGCGGGTTCGACGCGGTCTACATGACCGGGTACGGCACCTCGGCCAGTCTGCTCGGCCAACCCGACTATGGCTTCGTGTCGCTCGCCGAGATGGTCGAGCACGCGCGGCGCATCGCGTTGGCCGTCGCCCTGCCCGTCGTCGCCGACGCCGACACCGGCTACGGCAATGCGCTCGCGGTGCACCGCACGGTGCGCGAATACGAGGCCGCCGGCGTGGCCGGCATTCACCTCGAGGACCAGGTGTTTCCGAAGCGCTGCGGGCACATGGAGGGCAAGCAGGTGGTGCCGGCGGAGGAGCACGCGGGAAAGATTCGCGCCGCCTGCGCGGCGCGGCGCGACCCCGACTTCGTCGTCATCGCGCGCACCGATGCGCGCGCCGCGCTCGGCCTCGACGAGGCCATCCGCCGGGCCCGCCTCTATCGCACCGCGGGCGCCGACGCGCTGTTCGTCGAAGCGCCGATGTCGGAAGCCGAGCTCGCCGCCGTCGCCCGCGCGCTGCCGGACGTCCCGCTGCTGGCCAACATGTGCGAGCGCGGCAAGACGCCGCTGCTGACGCCGCAGCAGCTGGCGGGGCTCGGCTATCGGCTCATCATCTGGCCGGTGACGGCGCTTTTCGCCGCCACCCAGGCCATGCTGCGCGCCCTGGCGACGCTGCGCCGCGAGGGCACGACCGCGGGGCTGTTCGACCAGATCATGGCCTTCGATGACTTCAATCGCTTCATCGGCCTGCCGGAGTGGCAGGCGCGCGAACGTCAATACGCCGACCGGGAGGGAGAATGAGCACGAGCACGGAATTGCGCGACGAGTTGGTGGAGGCAGTGCGCCGCTTCGTCGACCGCGAGGTACGGCCGACCGCGAGCGAGTACGAGCACGCCAACCGCTACCCCGAACCGCTCGTCCAGCGCATGAAGGAGCTCGGCTTGTTCGGCGCCATCATTCCGGAAGAGTACGGCGGCCTCGGCCTCGACTGCACCACCTACGCGATGATCGTCGAGGAGATCGGCCGTGGCTGGATGAGCCTGACCGGCGTGCTCAACACGCACCTGATCGTCGCCTGGCTGCTGCGCACCCACGGCACCGACGCGCAGCGCCAGCGCTGGCTGGCGGCGATGGCGACCGGCGAGCAGCGCGGCGCCTTCTGCCTCACCGAGGCGCACGCCGGTAGCGACGCGCAGGCGATTCGCAGCACGGCGCGGCGCGAGGGTGACGTCTACGTCCTCAACGGCACCAAGATGTTCATCACCAACGCCCGCACGGCGACGCTCTACGCCGTGGTGGCCAAGACCGACCCGACCGCCTCCCCCGCCCACCGCGGCATCAGCCTCCTCTACGTCGACCGCACGGCGCCGGGCGTGAGCGTGTCGCGCGACCTCGACAAGCTCGGCTACAAGGGGGTGGAGACCTGCGAGGTCGTCTTCGAGAACGTCATGGTGCCGGCCGACAATCTGATCGGCGGCGTCGAGGGCCGCGGCTTCCAGCAGATCATGAGCGGCCTCGAGGTCGGCCGGGTCAACATCGCGGCGCGCGCCGTCGGCGTCGCCCAGGCGGCGTTCGAGGACGCCATCCGCTACGCCCAGCAGCGCCAGACCTTCGGCAAGCCGATCGCCGAGCACCAGGCCATCCAGCTCAAGCTCGCCGACATGGCGACGCGCATCGAGGCCTCGCGCCTGCTGACGCGCCGCGCCGCGGCACTCAAGGACGCCGGGGCGCGCTGCGACGTCGAAGCCGGCATGGCGAAGCTCTTCGCCTCCGAGACCGCGGCCTGGGTCGCCCTCGAAGCCATGCGGGTGCTCGGTGGCTACGGCTACATCAAGGAGTTCAACGTCGAGCGCTATTACCGCGATGCCCCGCTCATGCTCATCGGCGAAGGCACCAACGAGATCCAGCGTCTGGTCATCGCCCGTCAGCTCGTGCAGCGCTACGCGATCTGAGGCGGCGCGCACCGTCAGCAGAGATCCACATGGACGATGAGTGACCAGCAGGAGTCGTGGCACGGACGGCCCGTCCTGGTCACTGGCGGCGCCTCCTTCATCGGCTCACACCTAGTCGACGCGTTGGTCGCACGCGGCGCGCAGGTGCGCGTCGTCGATGACCTGAGCAGCGGGACCGAAGACAACCTGCGAGCGCATCTCGACGGCGGCCGCATCGAGTTCGAGCGCGGCGATCTGCGCGACCCGACGCTCGCTCGGCGCGCCGTGCGTGGATGCCGCGTAGTGTTCCACCTCGCCGCCGACCACGGCGGCCGCGGCTACGTCGACCTCCATCAGGCCGCCTGTGCGACCAACCTGGTGCTCGATGGCATCGTCTTCGGCGCCTGCGTGGAGGCCGGAGTCGAACAGGTCGTGTACGCGTCCTCCGGCTGCGTCTACCCGAACCGCCTCCAGGGCGACCCCGACGAAGTCCGCTACCTCAGCGAGGCGATGGTCGGCCCACCGTACGACGCGGATAATCTGTACGGTTGGGCCAAGTTGATGGGAGAGATGACGCTGCGCGCCTTGTACCGTGAACGCGGCCTGCGTTCGGCGTCCTGTCGCTATTTCACCGTCTACGGCGAACGCGGCCGCGAGAACCATGGCATCATGGCGATGATCGCCCGCGCCGTGCTGCGCCAGGATCCCTTTTCAGTCTGGGGGCCGGGTAACCAGGTGCGCAACTGGACCCATGTCTCCGACATCGTCGATGGCACGTTGCGCGCGGCCGAGCGCATTCACGACGGTACGGCGGTCAACCTCGGCACAATGGAGCGCTGGCGCGTCATCGACGCGGCGCACGAAGTCCTGCGTTACACAGGCCATCACGCGCAGGTCGAAGTGCGCCCGGAGATGCCCACCGGTCCACTGAATCGCGTCGCCGACAACCGCCTGGCGCAGCGCCTGCTCGACTGGACGCCGCGTATCGCCTTCGTCGACGGACTGCCCCGCACCATCGATTGGTACCTGCGCAGCAAAGACCCCGCTGCGGTCGCGCGCGCGCTCGAGTCCATGCTGATCGAACGCTAGTGTCCGGTCCCCGAACGAGGACAGCGGATGCGCCTTTCGGTGGTGGGATTGGGCAAGATCGGCCGCCCCTTCGCGGCGGTTCTGGCCAGCTGTGGACACGACGTCGTCGGCATCGACGTCGATGCGGATTGCGTACGAGGGGTGAGCCACCCCGCCGCAGACGATCCCGAGCCCGATGTGGCGTCGCTGCTGACGGCGGGTGGGGAGCGGATCAGGGCGAGCAGCGAGTTCGCGGATCTCGCGCCGACTGAGGTCACGTTCGTCATCGTCCCGACCCCGAGCGATCCATCCGGCGCCTACTCCACGCGACAGTTGCTCGCCGCGATCGACTCCGTGGGGGGCGTCCTGCGAGCGAAAGAGGCGTTCCACATCGTCGCCGTCGTGAGCACGGTCATGCCCGGTACCATGGAGACGCGCGTACGCCCCGCCCTGGAGCGCGCGAGCGGCAAGCGCAGCGGCGACACCGTCGGTCTGGCGTATTGCCCGGAATTCGTCGCCCTTGGCCGCGCGGTTCGCGACCTGCGCACCGGCAGTATGGCCCTGATCGGCGAGTCCGACGCGAGAACTGGCCACCACCTCGAGCGCGTGCTGCGCTCGTTCAATGACGCGAGCGCGATCGTTCGCACCAACTTCATCAACGCGGAGCTGGCGAAGATCGCCTTCAACGCCTTTGCAACGACCAAGATCTCTTTCGCCAACGCGCTGGCGGGGTTGTGCGAGCGCATTCCCGGAGCCGATGCGCACGTGGTCGCCAAGGCGGTCGGCTGCGATCGCCGCATCGGCGAGGCCTTCCTCCAACCGGCCCTGCCGTACGGAGGCCCCTGTTTCCCGCGCGACAACCCGGCCTTCGCCTACCTCGCGTCGACCGTCGGCTACCCGGACGACCTGCCCAGAGCCACGCAGGAGGTGAATTGCCGCCGACTCATCGAGGTCCGCGATTTCGTGCTGGCGCGCACACCGCCGCGCGGCCGGATCGCCATCCTCGGCCTCGCCTATCGACCCGACACCGACGTGATCGAGGAGTCGCCGGCCGTCGCGCTCGCCCTCGCCCTGGCCGATGCCGGCGCCGACGTCCGGGCGTATGATCCCGCGGCCACGGCGGCCGCAGCATCGGTATTCGGTGCGCGGGTGGTGTTGGCGCCGACTGCCGCCGCTGCCGTGTGCGACAGCGATGTGATCGTCCTGGCAACGGCATGGGATGAGTTCCGCCGCTTGACCCCAGGGGATGTCCGCCGGGCCCGCGGCCGGCCGACCATCATCGATTGCTGGCGGATCCTGGACCCGTCGCGCTGGCGCGCATACGCCGAGGTCGTGCCGCTGGGAGCCGGCCCCCCGCTCAAAGCGGCCGATGAGTAGTGCATCGACGACAGGCCGCGTAGGTGCGCGCATGGATGTGAAACTGCCCTGGCGACTGCTCCGCATCGCCGCGCGCGCGGTTCTCACCCCGGTCTTGGTGCGGCTGGGCGCGTATCGGCACACGCGCCGCCATGCCGGCCGTCTGGCCGATGTCTACCGTGCGTGGGCGCGCGGCGACATGCGGCGCACCCATCGGCTGCTGCTCCCCTGCCTGGATGCGCGGCGGCCGCCGCGCCTCGCGCTCGAAGCGCTGCCGGTCGCTGCCGTCGTCGCACTGGCGCGCAACGAATGGCGCCAAGCCCAGAACATCGTGCAGTTCGTCGCCGTCGCCTATCACGCCGAGGATCGCCAGCAGGCGCTGCAGCGACTGTGGCGGCGGCTGCGCGTGCTGCAGCGCCGGCGGCGCATGCCGGCGCTTCCCGCAACGCTCGCCGATGGGCAGGCCTGGAGCGACTTTGCCGACGGCGTGAACCGGGTCGCCGAGCAACGGCTGTCGGCATCGCCCCGGGAGGCGCCGATCGAGACCCGCGCACCCGCCCCACGCAACCCGCACGACCGCCCGCTCGTGGTCGTCTGCATGACCGGCGGGCTGGGCAACCAGCTCTTCCAATACGCGGCGGGATACCGGTACGCGACGCGGATCGGCGGCGAGCTGCGCCTCGACCTGCGCGCCTACACCGCGCCGCGGGCACCGCGCGAGTTCTTGCTGCCTCACCTGCAGGTTCCGATCACACCGGCGCGGTTGATCGACATCGCCCGCGCCGCGCGCCGGCGCCATATCGAACCGCGCGCCGGACTCGATTCCGCCATCCTCAACCCGAGCGGCAGCGTGTGGCTGTACGGATTCTGGGAGCGCTCGGTGTATTTCGCCGGCGCCGAGGAAGCGCTGCGGCGCTGGTACCAACCGCGGGCTGGGTCGACGGTGCCGGCGGAAGCACTGCGCGTCGTCGGGTCGGCGCGCGGCGACGCGGCGGCGCTGGTGGGGGTCCATGTCCGCCGCGGCGATCGCGCCGGAGGCACGGCCGGCTCGGAGCTTCCGACTGTGCCGACCGTGTACTATCAGGCGGCGGCGCGCCGCTTCCCGGCGGGTGCGCAGTTCCTGGTCTTCTCCGACACGGCGGAGGATATCGAGTGGTGCCGCATGCATCTCGGCCTCGACCAGGCCCGCACGCACTTCGCCCAAGCCCGCGATCCGATCCTGGATCTGTTCACGCTCGCCGCGTGCGACCATTTGATCCTTTCCAACAGCACCTTCAGTTGGTGGGCCGCCTGGCTGAACCCGCAGGCCGCCAAGATCGTGACCCTGCCCGATGTGCGCCTGGCATACGGACCTCACCTCGCCGCACGCGACCCCCAACCGAACGCGCTGCCGGGCTGGGAGGTGGTCGCGATCGAGCCGCCGGTGCGGTGCTTCAGGCGCGCAGCCTTCCCATTGCCCGACACTGCCCCTAGTAGCGCCGGAGACCCGACTCGCAGTAGAAAAGAGCCCGAGGAGGACGGACATGCTCGAGCAGCGGATGACCTATCGCGATAGCGACACGGAGCTTGAGGGCTTTCTCGCCTGTCCAGAGGGCGCGGGGCGCCGTCCCGCGGTGTTGGTCGTGCACGCCTGGGGCGGGTTGCGCGACTTCGAGCGCGACCGGGCCCGGGCGCTCGCCCAGCTCGGCTACGCCGGCTTCGCGCTCGACATGTACGGCGTCGGCAAGCGCGGCAACAACCCGGATGAGAACGCGCGCCTCATGCAGCCCTTTCTCGACGACCGCACGCTGGTGCTGCGCCGCCTCGAGGCCGCCCTGCGCACGGTGCGCGGCCTGCCGCAGGTCGACCCGTCGCGCGTCGCCGCCATGGGCTTCTGCTTCGGCGGCCTTTGCGTCCTCGACCTGGCGCGCAGCGGCGCCGACGTGCGCGGCGTGGTGAGCTTTCACGGCATCCTCAGCCTGCCGCCCGGCCCCGGACGCGCGCCGATCCGCGCCAAGGTGCTGGCCCTGCACGGACAGGACGATCCGCTCGTCCCCCCCGAGCAGGTCGCGACCTTCATGAAGGAGATGAGCGAGGCCGGCGTCGACTGGCAACTGCACGCCTACGGCGACACGGTGCACGCCTTCACCGAGCCGATGGCCAACGACAAGGCCCACGGCGTCGCTTATTCCGCCGCCGCCGACCGCCGCTCGGCCGCGGCGATGAAGGACTTCTTCGCCGAGGTGCTGGCGTAGACAAAGAACGGAACCACGGATGAACACCGAGAACCACAGATAAACACGGAGCCCACCGCCCCACCGCTTGCGACGTGAGGGGCGGAAGCGCGGGTCGGTGTTCACCAGCGGTCCTCGGTGTTCATCTGTGGTCCCCCTTCTGCGGAGAGAGATGCGAATGACACGTGCCAGTTGCCTGTGCGGAAGTGTCGCCTGGGAGTTCGATGAACCGTTCGAGTTCATGGTGCATTGCCACTGCTCGCGCTGCCGCAAGGCGCACGGGGTGAACTTCGCCACCTACGTCGGCGCGCCGGCCGGCGGCTTCTGCCTGCGCGGCGCCGAGCACGTCGTGCGCTGGGAGTCATCGCCGGGAACGATCCGCACCTTCTGTGGCCAGTGCGGCTCGGTGGTGCCGAGCGAGCCGGTCGACGGACGCGTCATCGCGCCGGCCGGCAACTTCGACGACGACCCGGAGATCCGACCGCAGGCCCACATCTTCGTCGCCTCGAAAGCGCCGTGGTACGAGATCTGCGACAGCTTGCCGCAATTCCACGCCTACCCGCCCAACATCGACGCGCCGGTGCTGCCCGACCGGCCGCCGCTCGATGCGCCGGGGCATCCGCGCGCCAGTTGCCTGTGCGGCGGCGTCGCCTTTACCGTCGAGTCGAAGGCGCTGCGCCACTACAGCTGTCACTGCAGCCGCTGCCGTAAGGCGCGCTCGGCCGCGCACGGCTCGAACTTCTTCACCCCCGCCGATGGCGTCCGTTTCACCCGCGGCGAGGATCTCGTCGTCGTCTACAAGCTGCCCGAAGCGCAGTATTTCGCCCAGGCCTTCTGTCGCGTCTGTGGATCGGCGATGCCGCGCATCGACCGCAGCCGCGATCTTGCCGTCGTGCCGCTCGGCCCCTTCGACGACGACCCCGGCATCCCGCCGCTGCCGCACATCTACGTCGCCTCGAAAGCGCCCTGGTTCGACATCGCCGACGACCGGCCGCAGTATCCCGAAGGATCGGAGTGAGCCCGACCGCCGTCTGAAGAGAAGCGGTTGGGGCGGCAGCGACTCGGCTGAGGCGGATAGGCTGTTAGGCGGATAAGCTGTTAGCCGGTTAGGGCGTTAGGCGGTTAGGGGATCAGAGGTTTATCCCCGCAGCAGCTAACCCCCTAGGAGACTATCGAATTGGACCGCGCTCATCTTTCGACGGGCTCAGGATGAGCGGGAACTGCTTGCGGTACCTGGATAAGCTGTCAGGCGGCTCAGGCGGTTGGGGGATCAGAGGTTTATCCCCTCAGCAGCTACCCCCCCCCTAACAGCCTAACAGACTATCGAATTGGACCGCGCTCATCCTTCGACGGGCTCAGGATGAGCGGGAACTGCTTGCGGTATCTGGATAGGCTGTCAGGCCGCTCAGGCGGTTAGGGGATCAGAGGTTTATGCCCTCACCAGCTAACCCCCTAACAGCTTAACAGACTATCGAATTGGACCGCGCTCATCCTTCGACGGGCTCAGGATGAGCGG
>CAYYWP010000048.1:16191-24266 GCA_964475125.1 uncultured Binatia bacterium (SeqCode)
TTGGACCGCGCTCATCCTTCGACGGGCTCAGGATGAGCGGGAACTGCTTGCGGTACCTGGATAGGCTGTCGGGCGGCTCAGGCGGTTGGGGATCAGAGGTTTATCCCCTGAGCAGCTAACCCCTTAAGACCCTAACGGCCTGCCTTCAATATATTTCCACCGGCACGGTCACCGACGTGCCGCCGAAGCGACCCCGATCGCCCAGGTTTTGAGCGAGATAGATGGCGAGGTCGTAGGCGCCGGGAGCAGGCGGGACATCCGCCGGGTACCGCAGGCGTCCCGTTTCGCCAGGTCCGAGGTGACGGTCGAGGGCCTCGAAACCGCCGGCCGTCTGGACGACCTCGCCGTGGCGCATCCACACGAGGAGCAGGCCGACCTCGAGATCGCCGAAGTCGCTGTATGCCGGCCATACAGTAGACGCGGTGCGGTTCGTCACCTCGACATCGATCTCACCACGCCGACCAGCAGCGAAGCGCCACGGCGGGTGACCGCCGATCGCGAGCGCCCCTTCCAGCTCCTCTTTCCCGAGCGGAACCAACCGGGCGGGCCGGGGATCGCTCCAGAGCTGACGCAAGAGGGGCAGGTACTCACCGCCATGCCAGCCAGCCCGCACGGCACGCAGGATCTGCGGATCCCGCCAGTCCCACAGCCGCTCCGTCCGCTGGTCGATGGATTGCGGAAATCGATTCCAACCGTTGTCGTCGAAATACACACCGATCACCTGGACCGTGACACACCAGACCACCCCGGCACCGAGCAGGATCCGGCCGCGCGAGGATCGCGCCAGCTGTCGAGCCGCCGGCACGGCACAGAACGCCAGCAGAGGCATGACCTCGGAAAAGTACCGCGGGCCGTAGGAGTGGCCGCCCCACCAGACGGCGAAGGCGGAAAACAGCAGGGCGTGCGCCACGACCGCGAGGCCGAGCCAACGCAACGGATCGGCGCGGGTGCCCCGCCAAAGGCAAGGCAGCGCCAGGGCCGCGAGTGGACAGTAGAGCACGAGGCCGCGACTCGGGCTGATCAGTAACCCGGTGAGCCGAAGCGGACTGGGAAACCGCAGGTCGCTGGTGCGATAGCCCCCGGTGGGGCTGGCCAGGACGGACAAGTTGTGGGCCACGAGCGCCGCCGCAGCCGCGGCGGGAACAGCCAGGAATGCCAACAGATCCGCACGGCGCCGCTGCCAGAAGTAGAGCGCGATGACGCCGGCGATGACGGCCGTGGTCGGCCGTGCGCCGACCGCCAGCGCGACGCAGGCGCCGGCGATCCACGCGTTGCGCCGTCCGCCGCCGCGCAGGAGCGCCGCGCCCATGGCCGCCAGCGCCGCGGCGGCGACGCCGTGCTGCCAGAGCGCCTGGCTGCTGGTGGCCCAGGCGTTGGTGCCGAAGGCGTAGACCATAGCCACCGCTGCCGGCCAGGGCGCCGGTGCCATGGCGCGTACGCCGACGTAGACGAAGGCGACGGAGAGCGCGGCGATGAGCGCCGCGGCGAGTCGCTCGAAAACGACGGCCAACAGCCTGAATCGAGAATCGTCGAGCTCGACACCATGCTGGCGGGCCCAGCGGTCGAAGGGATACGCGAGTGGAGTGACGAGCAGCGAGGTCACCACGGGGTACTTCGAACGCCAGTGGCCATCGGTGTCCTGAACGAGAAAATACGGCACAAAACCGCGCGGCCGCAGCCAGTCGAACTCGTCGACGTCGAGGTTGCCTTCCCGCAGCAGGCTGAAGGGCAGCAGCCGCGCGCCCACGGTGTCGAGCGTCAACGGCGCCCGCGCGTTGGCGAGGTAGACGACGAACGCGGCGGCGGCGAGGCTCGCCGGCCCGGCGCGGCGGCGCAGGGAAGCGGTCACGAAAGCACACGCATGGATGGGGTCTTGCGCGCCACCACGGCGACCAGATAGCCGAGCCGGCGGGCCCATTCCCAGCGCGTCTCGGCATGGACGAACGGCTGCTCGGCGGCCGCAAGCAGGCGCCACGCGCGCCGCCCGCGCACATGGAGATAGAGATCGGCCAGACGCAGCAGGCCGGGCAAGGCGATCTCACGGCACCGGTAGTGCTGGGTCGTGTTGGCGTCGAAGAGATCCGGCCACGCGCGCGCCACCGCGTCCCACCGTTCGCGCTGGGTGCGACATGCCTGCCCGGCATACCAGGGCTCGGCGGGAGGCTGGTTGCGGGGTACCATGCGGGGTGCCTGTCCATAGCCGTTACCTCCTTCGACCGGAAGGGTCGCAACCGCCCGCCTGTCGAAGGGCGTGCGGAACGCGTTATCAACCGGCGGCTATGGCCATCGGTTTCCCTGCGTGCGGTGGTTGCGGATCTGGCGCCGCACTGTGGTAGGCTCGCGGCCATGTCGGAAACCGATAAGAAGCTGGAAGCGTTGGGGTATCCGCTCGATCGCGTACCGACGGCGGGCGCCATTTATCAACTCGTCGTCGTCGACGGGAACACGGCGTATCTCTCGGGCATGGTGCCGTTCGATGGGCCGGGTAACCTCGTGCCCGCTTTCACCGGCAAGGTGCCCTCGCAGGTCAACCTGGAAACGGCGCAGAAAGCCGCCGCGCTCTGTGCGGCCAACCTGCTGCGCGTCCTGCGTACGGCGCTCGGCTCGCTCGACCGCGTCGAGCGCATCTTGCGCGTCTGCGGCTACGTTAACAGCGACGCCGACTTCTCCAGCCAGCATCTGGTAATGAACGGGGCCTCGCAATTGCTCATCGACGTGCTGGGCGAGAGCGGCCGGCACGCGCGCTCGGCGGTGGGTATGGCGCAGTTGCCGCTCAATTCGGCGGTCGAGGTCGACATGATCGCCAAGCTGCGCTGATCCACGACCAGCCGGCGGCGCGGCGAGCTGGAGCGGCGGGAGAGCTACTGTCACGAGGTGTGGATCCGGGGGCGCGACACAAGCCCCTCATATCATGGGGCTCCCGACGCGCCGCATCGTTGGCCCGCTCCGAGCTCGACCGATCTCATTCGGTGCCTACTCATTCAGGCTTTGCTGTCGGCACAAGCTTGCGAGGGCGAGCGTAGTACGATAGCGGGCCATTTTTCCGAGGAGGAAGAGGACATGAAGTCGGCTGTGAGACGTTCGGCGGCGACCATCGCCGTGACTCTAGCGCTGCTCGTGGGGGCGCGTGCAGCGTGGGGCCAGCAGGAGGAACTGCTCGGCCACTTCAAGGAGTTCGAGCCGCGCGATACGGCGATCGAAGCGTACATGTTCGGCTATCCGCTCGTCACGATGGAAATGACGCGCCGAGTGATGACGAACGTGGCTGCCCCCGAAGGGACACGCGCCCCGATGGGGCAGTTCGTCAGAATGCGAACCTACCCCGACGCGACGTTCAGGGACGTCACCGCTCCGAACGCGGATACGCTCTATACGACGGCGTGGATCGACGTCTCGAAGGAGCCCTGGATCCTCAGCCTTCCGGACATGAACGGACGCTACTACCTCTTCCCGATGCTCGACGGCTGGACCAATGTGTTTCAGGTCCCCGGCAAGCGGACGACGGGCACAGCAGCGCAGAAATACGCCATCACCGGGCCCGAATGGAGCGGGACGTTGCCTGCGGGAGTGACCCAGTACAAATCCCCGACGAGCATCGTATGGATTCTCGGGCGCATATACTGCACCGGGACGCCCGAGGATTACGCGGCCGTCCATGCCCTGCAGGATCACGTGTCGGTCGTGCCGCTCAGCGCCTACGGCCAGTCCTACAGCCCGCCCGCAGGGGTCGTCGATCCGAAGATCGACATGAAGACGGCGGTTCGCGAGCAGGTGAACGCACTCGACGGGGTGGCATTCTTCACCCTGCTCGCGCAGCTCATGAAGACGAATCCACCGGCCGCGGCCGACGCGCCGATGGTGGCGAAGCTGGCGAAGATCGGCATCGTTCCCGGCAGCGATTTCGACGCGTCGAAACTCGACCCGGCCGTGGTGAAAGGCATCAACGAAGCGCCCAAGCCCGCGCAGGACAAGATCATGGCGTGGATGAAAGAGGGCATTCTCACCGGCGACATGAAGCTCGAGGACGGCTGGCTCTTCACGACCAAGACCGGCATCTATGGGACCGCGTACCGGCAACGGGCGCTGATCACCGCGATCGGCCTCGGGGCCAATCGGCCGCAGGACGCCGTCTACCCGACCTCCGAGGGTCCGGATGTTCTCCAAAGCTACAGCGGCACGAAGAAGTACGTCATGCACTTCAAGAAGGGCGAGCTGCCACCGGTCAATGGCTTCTGGTCGCTGACGATGTACGACGCGGGGTACTTCTTCGTCCCCAACGCGCTCAATCGCTACACCCTGAGCCAGCGCGACAAGCTCCAGACCAATCCAGACGGCTCCGTGGATCTCTACATCCAGCATGAGTCGCCCGGGCCCGGGAAAGAGGCCAACTGGCTGCCTGCGCCGGCCGACCGTTTCGTCCTGATGTTGCGGCTGTACTGGCCCAGGGAGAAGGCGCCGTCGATCCTCAACGGAACGTGGAAGATTCCGCGTGTCCGCGAGGCGTCGTAGGAGAGCGGGTGCGGCAACCGCAGCCGCTGCGCGATCACGACCGCCGCAGCGAGCTGCTGGCGGCGCGCCGTTCATCATCGGCGGCCAGTGAAGAACCAGAGCGCGACGAGGGCACCGACCGCGAGCCAGATCCGGGTGGTCGCCCGTCGTGAGAGCTGCCGGCGTTGCTGCGCCAGCAGCTCGGCAAGAGCGTTGCGTGTCAGCAGCAGTACCGCCCCGAGACCAACCCCGGCGACGGCGTCCACCATGGCCCGCTGTATGGCGGTACAGAGGGGGTCGCATGTCGGCGTCGGCGGCGGAACGGTCGAGCCCGGGGGCATCGGCGCGTCGCCGAGCGGAAACCACGTCGCACTCAGCAAGATCGGTAGCTGAGTCGCGATCAGATAGAGACCGAGGAGTCCCAGGCCGACGGCGAACCACGCCTCCGCCGGCGCCGCATCCAGGTCCGCGCCTGCAGCTTCGGGGAACAGCCGATCGGCGAGCCACCTGGCGCGCGCGATGATGCCCACCCCGAATCCGAGCGAGACGAGCGACAACGCTCGGGGCCAGAGGTCACCTCTTTGGGACAGCAACCAGGGCGCCGCCTCTAACCACTCACCCACCAGCAGGATGCCAGCGAAGGTGAAAGCAATCGCCGCCACGTCGCTGCGTAACATGGTTCTGCCAGTATGCCCGCTGGACATCGATGCCGGGTTTCTCCCAGTGATTATGAATCCGCCGTCGCCGGCAGTCGTGCGCCAGAGAGATCAGCAGCCGACGACCCGCAGGTATCCAGCGCGAGCCACGAGTGCTCCGTCTCTCGCCTTCGACGACAAGTACAGCGCAAGCGCCGTGACGTTGTAGTGATCGGCCTGGTCGATGATCAGATCCAATTTCCCGTCGCGGTCCAGGTCGCCCGCCCATAACAACGACGGCCATTTGTCCGGGTCGCAGCGCTCGGAACGCTCCAAGATCTGCGACTGCGACCCGCGCCTGAGTACGATGCGGCAGCCCAGGTCGGGTGCATTCGTGCTTTCGAGAATCAGCTCCAGTCCGTATGTCTCCCTCCCGAGGGCCAGCGACATCGGCGCATGGAAATCCAGTGACTCCCTCTCGCTCTGAGCCACGACGACGGGCCCATCGCGAAGCGACAGGCGCAACGGAAATAGAAACAGCGCCTGCCCCGTTCCGTCCGTTCCGCCGGTCGACACCTGCTTTCCAGTCGGATGCTCCTCCGACTCGTCGATGATGGGATCGTACACGGTCGAAACCAGGATCCGCGTCCGACGCAGATAGGATTCGGCCTCGCTCCTGAACAAGCCCACCCAGACTTCTCCGGACTCTGCTCGAATCTCGTCGCCGTGAAACGTACCGACCGTCAACAAAGACTGTTGACCGCGCGGTGCGGCGGCGGTGGAGGTCGCCGCAACCGCCAGCACGACCGCGATGAGAACGACCCAGCGCATCGGCTACTCGACACCGCCCTCAGCCGTGCGAGCCGCCACCGCAGCTCAGCATCCAGCGGCACCCCGCATACACTGTTGGTTCAACCGCAGAACGGTCGACTCGAGCGCGTGCGCGACGGGTCCCAGCCTGACGCGGAGAATCGACATCGTCCAATCGTCGGAAGGATCAAGGACTGCAACACCGCGGACGGCATCTTGCGTCGGGTGGAGATTCCCCTCCGTTCCCAGACCCCTCGTGTTGGCGGGGGTGGTGAATTCGGCCACTCCGCTCGCCACATCCCTGACCGAGTCATTGCTGTAGGGACCGCGCCCGAATTGCGATGCCGGCACAAGACCTTCAGCTCTTACGCGGTCGATGAACGTGGCCGCCAGTGTGGGGAACAGCCGAGACGCGTAGGTTGCGACCCTGAACCTGCCGGACGTTCCCCCAAAGAGGACCTGGAGTTCGACCGCGGGGCTCTTGATCGCCGGTGGCGGAAAAAGCGCCGCGCCGGTCGGTATCGGGGTGACGACCACCGTACTTCCTCCCGAGCCGTACCACACTTGGCAATACCATCCGCGAGGGGCATACACCCCGGGCGATTGCTCCCCTTTGTAATAGGCGATGCCTTCTGCAGCCGCGGTGCCGAGCGCGACGACCTTCGGCTCGCCTCGCGGGGGTTCGATGGGTCCCGTTTGCCCATCTGCTGGATAGCCGATGAAGGGCACACCCTCCCCTTTCGCTGTCGTAGCAGCGACCGAGGGTGCGATCAGTGCGATTGCGACACTCAGCAACGCCAGACGCATCTCAACTTCCCTATCTGCGTCGCCACACACCTTGCCGTCGGGCAGCCTTGAAGCCCTCGATTCCTATTGTCAGGAGGGCCATACATCGGGCGTGAAACTCCGCCGAAAAGGCATCGGCGGCGCGTCGCCCGCGCAACGGCGAATGTGTTACATGCGTTTCAGCTTCTCGACCACTCCTTCGGCCTCGCGCACGACGTCGCGCACGATCTGGGCGGCGGGTTTGATGTCGTGAATCAAACGACAGGATTCGCCTGCGTAGAGCACTGTTTCGTCGACGTCGCCCGTGAAGCCGGCCAGCGGAGGGAAGCACATGTATTTCACCACTTCGACGGTCTCTCCGGCCACGGGCATGGTCCCGATCACCCTTCCCTCCCCAGGCCGCTGCCCACTCGCAGGCCGGCCCGCCGCCTCCCACTCCGCGATCGCCTTGTTGCGGATCACTCGATGTGCGGCGCCGGGCCAGCCCCCGTCGAAGAGCAGGGTATAGGTGGTATCTTCGGCCCGGCTCTGCACCACCTTCTCCTTGTAGGCGTGGACGACGCGCGTCTCCTCGCTGGCGAGAAAGCGGGTGCCCATGGAGACGGCCTGCGCCCCGAGGCTGAGGGCGGCCACCAACCCTCTCCCATTGGCAATGCCCCCGGATGCGATGACCGGCACCGGCTTGACTGCATCGACCACCGCCGGAACGATCGAGGAGAGTGAGGTGGTCGCCCGCACATGCCCACCGGCTTCGATCCCCTGCGCGATGACGACATCCACGCCGGCCGCTGCAGCGGCCTCCGCTTCCTCGACCGAGCCTATTTGAACGAAGACCTTGACGCCTCGGCGGTGAGCTGCGGCGACGTACGGCGCGGGGTCGCCCCAATAGAGGATCAAGAAGGGCACGCGCTCGTCGAGGCACGTCTCGATCTGGCCTTCTTGCAGGAGAGGCAACAGCAGGTTCACGCCGAACGGTTTGTCGGTGAGTGCGCGGACCTGATGAATCTGCTGCCGAACATACGGAGCCGGGAGCCCGCCCATTCCGAGCACCCCACAGGCCCCGGCGTTGCAGACGGCCCCCACCAGCTCCGGCCCGGCCATTCCGCTGCCCATCCCCACCGAGAAGAGGGGGTATTCGATCCCCAGTTGTTGGCAGAGCGGCGTCTTCAGCATACCCCGCCTCCTTGTCGCCAATCGCGGACACGCCTCCGGGTCATTCGTTCGGATCTCTATGACTGTCGCCGAGCGTCACTCATCGCCGCCTAACGCCTGGCGCTTACCCTGGCGGGACAACGTCGCCCTGTATCGGCCCCGGCTCCCTGGACACAAGTTGCGGTTATGAGATCTTCGAGACGA
>CAYYWP010000049.1:0-24262 GCA_964475125.1 uncultured Binatia bacterium (SeqCode)
TGTGCCGGCGCTCCGAGCGCGAGATCATCCGCCTCGGCCGCGAGGAGGCGATTGGCGAGCAGATCGTTCCCTACGTCAACCGCTTGAGCGATCTGCTGTTCGTGCTGTCGCGCTGGATCGGCACGCAACGCGGCGAGCGCGAGTACCTGTGGGAACGCGGCCTGCGCAATCAGGCCCGCCCGGCGGCGGCGCGCCGGCAGCCGGCGCCGGGGAAAGGACGCCGCCCGTGAGCCTCTATTTGAAGCAGCTGCTGCTCGGGCCGATGCAGAACTTCGTCTATCTGATCGGCGACACCGCGACGCGGCGCGCCGTCGCCGTCGACCCGGCCTGGGACATCGAGGCGATCCTCTCCACCCTGGCCGCCGATGACATGACGCTGGCGGCGGCGCTGGCCACCCATTTTCACCCCGATCATCTCGGCGGCGATCTGATGGGCCACCACATCAGCGGGGCCACCGAGCTGCTGGCGCGGGGCGAGAAGATCAAGGTGTACGTGCACAAGCACGAGGCCGACTACGTGCCGCGCGTGTGCGGGTTGTCGAAGACCGATCTGTCGCTGTGCGAGAGCGGCGACGAGCTCGCCCTCGGCGAACAGCGCATCCGCTTCTTGCACACCCCCGGGCACACGCCCGGCTCACAGTGCTTCCTGGTCGGCCCGAACCTGGTCTCCGGCGACACCCTGTTCATCGGCGGCTGCGGCCGCGTCGACCTCCCGGGCAGCGACCCGAAGCAGATGTACGACAGCCTGGTGAACAAGCTGCGCGCGCTGCCCGACGAGACGGTCCTCTACCCCGGCCACGACTATGCCGATCGCCCGGCCTCGACGATCGGCGAGGAGAAGCAGCGCAACCTCTACCTGCGCTTCAATCGCCTCGAAGACTTCCTCGGCATGATGGGCTACTAGGGCGGCCCAATGCACCAACGCCCCGGCCGGCATCGGTTGCCGGTGCGCGGGGCAGGTCGCAGAGCGAAGACGCGCAAGGAGCCAGACCATGGTCGAGAAGACGATCGAGCTGACCGGTACCTCGGTCAACAGCATCGAGGATGCGGTCAACCTCGCCGTATCGCGCGCCGCCGTCACCATCGACGGCATCCGCCGCGTCGACATCGTCACCGTCAGCGGCACGGTGGAGCAGGGCGCGGTGGCGAGCTGGCAGGTGAAGATGAAAGTGACCTTCGCCGTCCAGGACCGCCTGCACGAGTAGAGCTGCCGCGCGCCATGGAGGCCAAGCTGCGCGAGGTGCTGCCCGGCATTCACCTCCTGCACCTGCCGCTGCCGATGCGGCCGTCGATCATCAACGTCTACCTGATCGACGGCGGCGACGAATGGGCCCTGGTTGACACCGGCATGAACAGCGCCGACAGTGCCGCGGCGCTGCAGGCCGGGCTCGCCGCGACCGGCTGCCCGGTCGAGCGCGTGCGCAAGATCGTCTGCACGCATCATCACCCCGACCACTACGGCGCCTCGCAGGCGCTCAAACAGCTCACCCGCGGCGCGCTGTACCTGCATCGCCTCGAATACGAGCGCGCCCAGACCTTCCTGCTCAGCGGGCGGCCGCCGGAGGTCGAGCGCTTCTTTCGCGTCCACGGGCTGCCGCTGCACCGCTTTCCCAACTTGCCGTCGCTGCGCGACTTCTGGGGCGCGCTCTACGTGCCGGCCGCGCCGGACGTCGAGTTCGACGACGGCGACGTCATCAGCGTCGGCACCCGCCGGCTGCAGGTGGTGTGGACGCCCGGACACACGCCGGGCCACTGCGTCTTCTACCTCGCGGCCGAGCGAGTGCTGATCGTCGGCGACCACCTGCTGCCCAAGATCACCCCGCACGTCGGCGTCGGGCCGACGACCAGCGGCGACCCGCTCGCCGACTTCCTCGCCTCGCAGGAAAAGGTGCAGCGCTTCGACGTCGACGTCGTGCTGCCGGCGCACGGCGCCGTGTTCAGCGATCACCGCCACCGCGCCCAGCAGATCATCCAGCACCACCGGGCGCGCTTGCAGGACATCCTCGACATCGTGCGGCGCGGCACGCACAGCGCCTATGAGATCGCCCGCCGGGCCTTCAGCTTCGATGGCGACAGCCCGGCCGCCTACCAGTTCCCGGCCACCTTCGAGACCCTCGCTCACCTCGTCTATTTGGAGCACACGGCGCGGGTGCGGCACACCGAGTACGACGGCGAGGTCGTCTGGCGGGCGGCCTGAGCGGGCGCCGTACGGCGCCCGCGTCAACGCCCGCGGCGCAGGTACGCCAAGGCTCCGACGGCGACGATCGCGACCGCGGCGGCGCCGAACCACGGCAGCACACCCCAGGGCCTGCCGCTCGCACCGGCGTAGGCGCTGATCCAGTACCCGGCGAAGACGATGGCGAGGATCAACAGCGCGGCGATGATCAGCGTGCCGATCTCCGGCGGTTGGCGGTCGGCCATGGGCGACGGTTGCGGCGGTCTGCTCGCGCTCAGCGCGGCTTCAACAGCAGCGCGACGCTGCGATTCTGCGCTCGACCCTGCGGGGTGTCGTTGGAGGTCACCGGGTGGTACTGGCCCTGCGACACCGCTTGCATCGCGCTCGGGTTGATGCCGGCGGATTGCAGGTGTCGCACGACGACCGCGGCCCGCGCCCCGGCCAGTTCCCAGTTGGTCGGATAGCGCTCGACGAGCTTGGAGCCGATGGGCACGTTGTCGGTACTGCCAACCACGTCGATGACGTTGCTCGCCGGATGGAGTTGCGGCGCGACCTTGTCGAGCGCCGCACGCCCCGCCGGGCTGAGCTCGACGCCACCTTCGCGGAACAACAGGTCACTCGACATGCGCACGCGGATGCCGTTTTCGAGCTGCTCGATTTTCACCTGGTCGGCAGCGATCTCAGAGCGCAGCGAGGCCTCGATCGCCTGTTGCTGCTGCAGCATGTTGTTGTAGGTCGACTGGAACACACAACCGCCGAGCAGCCACGCGGCGCTCAACGCCCACGCCGCCGCCATGGCCCGAATGCACACCGCGCGTTTCATGCTCTCTCCCCTGCTCCGTCCGTTGGGGGCCCACCGCGGGCCCACGTGCCCATACTGCGTCCCGCACCACCGGGAAAGTCCGGCCGCAACCACGGCTCCGCTCACCCGGAGCTCGTCGCGGAGTGAGCCGCGGGTTGTTTTCGCTACCTGTTCAGAAGAAGCGGTTCCGCGGCCGCGGCAAGTCGAGGTGCTCGCGCAGCGTGCGGCCTTCATATTCGCGCCGAAACAGCCCGCGCCGCTGCAGCTCTGGCACCACTCGATCGACGAAGTCGTCGAGCCCGCCGGGCAGATACGGGAACATCACGTTGAAGCCGTCGCAACCGTTGGTGGCCAGCCACTCCTCCATCTGATCGGCGACCATCGCCGGCGTGCCGATCATCTCCAGCGTGCCGAAGCTGCCGCCGACGTACTGGGCGAGTTGGCGGACGGTCATGTGGTCGCGCTTCGCCATCTCCACCAGCTTCTGCCGCCCGCTCTTGCTGGCGTTGCTTTCCGGAATCTCCGGCAGCGGTCCGTCCAGGTCGAAGCCGGACACGTCATGGCCGAGTGTCACCGACAGCGTCGCGATGCCGCTGTCCGGATGCACCAGGCTGTCGAGGCGCGCCTTCTTGGCGCGCGCCTCGGCGGCGGTGTCACCCAGCACGACGAAGGCCCCGGGGAGGATCTTGATGTGGTCGGCCGATCGCCCGTACGCCTGCGCGCGGCTTTTCAGGTCGGCGTAGAAGCGCTGTGCGTCGGCGAGGTTGTTGTGGCCGGCGAACACCACCTCGGCCGTCTCGGCGGCGAGCTGGCGGCCCGCCTCCGAGGCGCCCGCCTGCACGATCACCGGCCAGCCCTGAACGGGGCGGGCGACGTTCAGCGGCCCGCGCACCGAGAATAGCGGCCCCTGGTGATTCAGCACGTGCAGCTTGTCGGGGTCGAAATAGATGCCCGCCTCGACGTCGCGGATGAAGGCATCGTCCGCCCAGCTGTCCCACAGGCCGGTGACGACGTCGAAGAACTCGCGCGCGCGCCGGTAGCGCTCGGCGTGCTCCAGGTGTTCGGCGCGGCCGAAATTCGGCGCCTCGTTCGGGTTGGAGGAGGTGACGACGTTCCAGCCGGCGCGGCCGCCGCTCAGGTGATCGAGCGAGGCGAACTTCCGCGCCACGTGGTACGGGTCGTTGTAGCTCGTCGAGGCGGTGGCGATCAGGCCCAGGTGCTCGGTGACCGTCGCCAGCGCGGGCAGCAGCGTCATCGGGTCGAAGGACGTCACCGTGGCGCTGCGCTTGAGCGCCTGCATCGGCATGTTCATTACCGCCAGGTGATCGGCCATGAAGAAGGCGTCGAACCGCCCGCGCTCGAGCGTGCGCGCGAAGCGCCGGTAGTGCTGGAAACTGAAATTCGCGTCCGCGAACGCCCCCGGATAGCGCCAGGCGGCGGTGTGAATGCTCACCGGGCGCATGAAGGCGCCCAGGCGCAGTTGTCGTGCGTCCGTCACCCGACCTCCGTTGCCGCTGGCGCTCTCGCCCCGGCCGCCGCGAGCCTCCCGGTGCGGCCGGCGGGCGTCAGCCCGGCACGCGCTCGAACGTGGGCACCCCTTCCGGCACGTGATGGAAGCTCTGCTTGTCGATGGTGTAGATCACCATCTGCGGCTGGCCGAACACGCTCGGGTCGTCGAGGGTGCCGACTTTGATGATGGCCGCGTTCGGCACGCGCGGTGCACGACTCAACAGGTGCGTACCGCAGTCGGGGCAGAACTCGCGCGTGACCGGGTTCGGCAGGTCGCTGCGACGGAACGCCTTGGCAGCGCCTTTGACGTAGCGGAAACCCGCCGCCGGCATCGCGATGACGACGTTCGGTTGCCCGCCCGAGATGTACTGGCATTCGCGACAGTGGCACTGCCCTCTGAACAACACATCGCCCTCGGCGCGGTAGCGCACCGCGCCGCAATAGCAACCGCCCTGCAACTCCATGAGGCCTCCTTTCGTTTCGCCCCGACGGGAATTCGCCCTCGCGGGAATAACAAACCGGAACCACGGATGAACACCGATGAACACCGATACGGGTCATGACGGCAAGCTGGGAAGCGGCGCCACACACCGGCGGTTGGGGGCCGTCCCTTGGTCGCTCAGCGAGGACGGCCCTGCCAATGCGCTTCGACCTCGGCCAACGTCGCCACCTGGCCGAAGAAGCGGTTGATGTTGCGCAGCGTCGCCTGGTGGTCCTCGGCGGCGTAGCAGGCGGAGCCATCGGCGCTGAAGACGACGTAGTAGTCGCGCACGAAGGCTTCGCGCGCGGTGGTCTCCACGCACACGTTCGAGGCCACGCCGGTCATCACCACGGTGCGGATCCCGTGGCTGCGCAGGATGGTGTCGAGCTCGGTGTTGTAGAAGGCCGCGAAGCGATGCTTGGTGACCACGGGATCGCCCGGCTGCGGCCGCACCTCGCCGTAGTAGTCGCCCTCCCACGATCCCTCGCGGCACACCGGGCGGCGCGTGTAGCTGCCGGCGCGGGCCCGCGAGGCCTGCTCCAGCCACACATCGGACAGGTAATAGTTGTGCTCGGTCGAGTAGACGTTGCGGATGAAGACGACGAGCGCGCCGGCGCGCCGCGCGGCGGCCAGAAACGGGGGCAGGCGTGCCGCCATCGCCTGCACGGCGGAGAGGTCGAGCCCCTCTTGCGCCATCATGCCGCCGGCGGCGCAGAAGTCGTTCTGCACGTCGACGACGATGACCGCGGTGTGACCGGGCGCGACCTTTTCCGCCAGCGACGCCAACGGGCGCACGTGCGAGAGCTGCGCCGCCAGCTGACTGTCTTTCGCTGCGCTCGTCATGCTGGCCCACCGGCCGACGCCTCGGCGGCCTGTGCGCGGCGCGCCGCCTGGACCGCCTCGACGATCCAGGTCGGCGTGATCGGCGTATGGTTGACGGCGATCCCGAACGCCGCCAGGGCGTCGGTCACCGCGTTGGCGATCGCGGCCGGGGCGTTGACCGCTCCGCCCTCGCCCATGCCCTTGAATCCGCCGAGGCTGAGCGGCGATGGGGTCTCGATGTGGTGCGTCTCGAGCACCGGAACGTCGCCTGCCGTCGGCACCAGGTAGTCGGCGAGCGTCGCTGCCAGGGGCTGTCCGTCGGCATCGTAGGCCGCCTCTTCGAGCAGCGCCTGACCGATGCCCTGTGCAATGCCGCCGTGCAGCTGCCCTTCGACGATGGTCGGGTTGACCACCGTGCCGCAGTCCTCGATCACGACGTAGCGCAGAATCGCCACCCGGCCGGTGCGCACGTCGACCTCGACCACGGCGGCGTGGAGACTGTTGGAGAAGGAGCCGGGATCGGGGGCGCGGTAGCGGCGCGTCGCTTCGAGCCCAGGCTCGATCGCCTCCGGCAGCTCGTTGGCGCGGTGATTGGCCAGGTAGGCGATCTCGGCGACCGTCAGGCCGCGGGTCGGGGCGTCGCGCAGCGCCACCCGGCCGTCGCGAAACGCCAGGTCGCGCGGAAGGACCTCGAGCTTGTGCGCGGCGATCGCGATCATCTTGTCGATCACGCTCTGGGTGGCCAGTATCACGGCTCCGCCGCCGTAGACCAGGCTGCGGCTCGCCCAGGTTCCCAGGCCATAGGGCACCACGGCCGTGTCGCCGAAGCGCACCGTCACCCGCTCGATGCCGACGCCGAACTGGTCGGCGACGAGCTGGGCGAACGTCGTCTCGTGGCCTTGGCCGTGGCTATGGGTGCCGACGATCGCGGTGATCGCGCCGTCGGGCTCGACGCGGACGCAGGCGGATTCGAAGCCGAGCACCATGTCGATGCCCTTGCGCGATACCTCCTGCGGCCCGAGCGCGGTGTGCTCGACGATCGCCGCCAGGCCGACGCCGCGGTAGACGCCCTGCAGGCGCAACGCGGCATGTTCGGCGCGCAGCCGCGGCAGGTCGAGCAGACGCTCCATCCGATCGAGCGATTCGGCCGAGCTGCCGCTTTCGAACACCAGCCCCACCGGCGTCGTGTGCGGATAGCGGCGTACGACGTTGCGGCGGCGCACCTCGAGCGCATCGAGCTTCAGGCGGCGGGCGATCTCGTCCATGGTGCGCTCGATGGCGAAACAGGCGCTGACGCGGCCGACGCCGCGATAGGGGCCCATCGGCGCCTTGTTGGTCGCGACCGCGTAGACGTCGCGTTCGTAGCGCGCGATGTCGTAGGGCCCGGTGACGTTTTCCGACGCCTGGCCCGAATCGAGCCCGGCCGTCATCGGCCAGATCGGGAAGGCGCCGTTGCTCGCCTTGATCGTCACCTGCACCGCGGTGACGCGAGCATCCCCCGTCACCGCCGCACGGATGCGATGGATCTGTTCGCGTCCGTGCACGGTCGTCAGCAGGTCCTCGCGCCGATCGCAGAGCCAGCGCACCGGCCGGCCGACCTGGCGGGCGAGGGCGATCGTCACCAGGTCCTCCGGGTAGACGATCAGCTTGCTGCCGAATCCGCCCCCGACGTCGGGCGAGATGACGCGAATGCGCGACGCCGGCAGGCCGAGGAACTCGGCGATGCCGGTGCGAAACAGGTGCGGCGCCTGATGCGAAATCCAGACCGTGAGATCGTCGCTGAACGCGTCCCATTCGGCGACCAGGCCGCGGCTTTCCATCGACACCTGGGCGCAGCGCGCATTGCGGACCTCGAGCTCGACCACGTGTTCGGCGCTCGCGAAGGCGCCGGCGACGTCACCGGCGACGAGGTGAAAGTGATTGTAGAGGTTGCCGCGCACCTCGGCGTGGAGCTGCGGCGCGCCGGGCGCCATCGCCGCGTCGATGTCGGTCACGGCCGGCAGCGCTTCGTAGTCGACGCGGATCGCCTCGGCGCCGTCCTCGGCTTGGTAGCGGGTTTCGGCTACCACCGCCGCCACCGCCTGGCCGACGAAGCAGACCTTGTCGGTCGCCAGCACCGGATGCGCGCAGACCTGATACCCCGGCATCGAACACGGCGCGACGATGGGTTTCACCACGGGCTCGAGATCGCGCCCGGTGAAGACGCCCACCACGCCCGCGACGTGCGCCGCGGCGCCGGTCTCGATGGCGCGAATGCGGGCATGCGGAACCTCGCTGCGGTGGAACGCCACCTGTAGCAATCCCGGTCGGGTGAGGTCACCGACGTAGGTGGCGCGCCCGCGCAGGAAGCGCGGATCCTCGCGCCGGCGCACCCGCGCCCCGACCAACGCGGCGCGACGCGCGTCGTTCATCGCCCGCCCCCGCCGTCGCGCGCCCGCACGTCGGTCGCCGTCGCCATCATCCCGGAGCTGTCAGACGCGCACCGCATTGCGGTCCCCTTCCTTGCCGCCTCGTGTAGTCCGTGGCGAGTGGAGACGGCAAGCGGCCGAGCCGAATGCTCCGGACGCACACGCCGGCCGCGAAGGTGCCCGTCAGGCGCTTCCTGCGCGCTGGGGATTTTCCCTTGGCGTGTGCCACCCCGGCGGTGGTCATCGGCTCGAGCGGCGCGGCCCCCCCGACCTTCGCCCACCGCGCCCAATTCACGCTTGAAACGCGTGTGGTGCGTCCCTAGATTCGCCGCCTGTCACCTGTGCCCTTGACCACGGCGTTGCGATTCCCGTGCCCCGGTTGACGACCCGACATCGATGACGCCATCAGAACCCGCGCCGCGCATTCTCGTCGCCGAGGACGAAGCCATCGTCGCTGAGGACATCCGCAGCCAGCTCGACGGCATGGGGTATCAGGTGGTCGCCAACGTCAGCCGCGGCGACGACGCGGTCGATCTGAGCGATCGCCTGCGCCCCGACCTGATCTTGATGGACATCCACCTCAAGGGAGATGTGGACGGCATCACCGCCGCGGAACGGATTCACCGGCAGTATGGCCTGCCAGTGGTGTACCTCACCGCCTACGCCGACGAGGCCACGGTCCGTCGAGTTCGTACCACGGAAGCCTACGGATACATCCTCAAACCCTTCGAGGTGCGCGAGCTGCGCACGACGATCGAGATGGCGCTGTACAAGCACGGGGCGGAAAGCCGCCTGCGTGCCAGCGAGGAACGTTTTCGCGCCCTCGTGGAAGGGTCGCCGACGGCGATCATCGTCATCGCGCGCGACGGCTGCATTGCGATGATGAATGCCGAAGCCGAGCGGTTATTCGGCTACGCCCGCGACGCGATCATCGGTCAGCCGGTCGAAACGCTGCTGCCACGCGACAAGGTCCCGCTCGACGAGCTGCACCGCATCCGTCTCGGAGCCGGCTTCGAATTGTGGGGCGTGCGCAGCGACGGGAGCGAGATCCCGATCGAACTGGCCTGCATGCCCATCGCGTCGAACGAGGGGGCGCTGCGCGTGCTCTCGATCATCGACATCGCCGAGCGCAAACGCTTGGAGGAATCCTCGCGCCTCTCGCAGGGGCGCCTCGAGAAGCTGATCGACACCATCACCGGGGTCGTGTGGGAGGCCGATCCTTCGACGTTCGACTTCACCTTCGTCAGCCTGCAGGCCGAACAGCTGCTCGGTGTTCCGCGACAGGAGTGGGTCCAGACGGCTGGGTTCTGGGCCGCGCACGTCTTTCCGGACGATCTCGAAAGTGCCCGCCGCTGCCGCGTCGAGGCCGCCGCCGCCGCGCAGCCGGTGAAGTTCGAGTACCGCATGATCGCCGCCGATGGGCGCCTCGTCTGGGTGCGCGACACCGTCAGCGTGATCCGCACGCGTGACGACGTGGCGCTCATCTGCGGCGTCATGCTGGACATCAGCGAAGAGCGGCGCCTCGCGCAGGAGCTCGCCGAGATGAATCAGCGGCTCGTCGATGCGTCGCGGCGAGCGGGCATGGCGGACGTGGCCAGACGTGTTCTGCACAGCGCCGGCAACATGCTCAACAGCATCAACGTCTTGACGAACCTCTTGCGCGAGCGCCTCGACGATTCCAAGGTCGCCGGGTTCATCAAGGTGGCACAACTGCTCGAGGAGCATCGCCCCCGCATCGAGGCGTTCTTGACCGCTGATCCGCGGGGCAAGCTCATTCCCGACTACCTCATCGAGCTGTCTGCGCACGTCGCCTCGGAGCAGGCCGAGCAGCGACGCGAGATCGAGGAGCTGTCCGGCGGCATCGAGCAGCTGAAGGCCATCCTCACTCGGCAAGAGAGCGATGCCCGGGTGATGGGCAGCCCCAGAGCGGTCGTTCTCGCACGGCTGGTCGAGGAGGCGCTGCGGCACGAGCTGGTGGGACTCCGCCGGCGCGGAGTCGAGGTCCATCGAGCCTTCGAACCGGTGCCGGAGGTCACCGTCGACGAACCCAAGGTGCTGGAGGTGCTGGTCGAGCTGATCCGCAATGTCCGGCACGCCTTCGCGGCATGCGATCGAGCCGACAAACGCCTCGTCCTGAGCCTCCGACAGCCCGAACCGGGCTGGGTGGAGATATCGGTCGCCGATAACGGCGTCGGCATCCCAGTCGAGGATCGGGTGCAGATCTTTTCGGACCGATCCGCGATAGACAGGCGCGGACACGGGTGCGGGCTGCACCACAGTGCCAACGCCGCGCGTGAGCTCGGCGGATCCTTGGTTCTCGAGCGCTCGGAACCGGCTCAGGGCACGACCTTTACCGTTGCCATTCCCGTCACCAGCCCTGCGGCTGAAGCCGCGAAAGGCTGAGGTGAGGACCGCCCGATGCCCGATTCGCCCTTTGATCAGCTCACCAGCGCGCTCACCGAAGCCGTGCTCCTCGTCGGGCACGATCAGCGTATTTGCAAGGCCAACCACGAGGCGTACCGGGTGTTCGGGTATCCGCCCGATACCCTGCCCGGCCAATCGCTCCAGGTGCTGATTCCCGAGCGCTTTGCCGCCAACCACCCGACGCTGGCGAACCAGTTCACCAGCGACGACACCGTATCCCGGCGCATGGCCGCCCGCCGACCGATCTGCGCCCGGCGGGCCGATGGGTCCGAGTTCCCGGCCGAAGTGACGCTCGCCAAGGTGCACACCGTCGGAGAAGAGCACCCCGTCGTCGTGGCCATCTTGCGGGATACATCGGAGCAAGCCGCCGAGGCGGCACGCGAACGCCAGCGCCGGGAGCGCGCCGAGCTGAGCAGCGCGCTCGCCAGCATCGTCGCCACCACGCCGGAAAGCGAAATGTTCGAAGCGGTGCTGCAATTGGTTCGCGAGGCCTTCCAGAGCCCGTTCGGATTCTTCGGCTACATCGATGACCTAGACGGGAGCCTCGTCTGTCCGTCGATGACCCACGAAGTCTGGGACCGTTGTCAGGTCGCCGCCAAGAGCATCCGCTTCACCCGGGACACATGGGGCGGACTGTGGGGGCAGATTCTCGTCGAGCAACGAAGCCTCTACAAGAACTCCGCGCACCGCACGCCGCCAGGCCACATCGCCATTCAGCGGTCGCTCGGCTCGCCGATCGTCTATCAAGGGAAGCTGATCGGGTCGATCCACGTCGCCAACCGCGACCATGACTACACCGATCACGACCTCGCCGTGCTCGAAGACTTGGTGCAGATTCTCGCCCCAATCTTGAACGCGCGACTCGAGCGCGACCGCGTCGAGATGCAGCGCGCGAAAGCTCTGGCTGAGCTTGCTCAGAGTCAGCGGATGCTGAGTCGGTTCATCGAGAACGCCTCCGCAGTGATCTACGTCAAGGACCTGCAAGGCCGGTACACCCTCGTGAACCATGAGTTCGAACGGTTGCTCGGCAAACCGCGCGCCGAGCTGATCGGGCGCACCGATGCCGAGTTGTTCGGCCTCGACACCGCGCACGCGTTCCAGAACAGCGACGAAGGCGTGGTGTGCGAGGCCGCGGCGCAGCGCCAGATCCAGCAGCTCTCCGTGGCCGACCAGTCGCGCGCCTATCTCTCGATCAAGTTTCCGCTGCTCGACGCGAGCGACGGTCAGGTTGGCATCGGCGGCTTGGCGACCGACGTCACCGAACAGCAAGAAATCGAAGCGGCCCTGCGCCGCAGCGAAGAGCGTTTGCGGGCGTCCTTGCAAGAAAAGGAAGTCTTGCTCCAGGAGATTCATCACCGGGTCAAGAACAACCTGCAGATCGTCTCCAGCCTGCTGCGACTGCAAGCCAATCGGGTCACCGGCGACGGACGCGGCGCCCTCCTGGAGACCGAGAACCGCGTGCGCTCGATGGCCTTGGTGCACGAGCGCCTCTACCGCGACGACAATCCCTCGGTGATCGACTTCGCCGGCTACCTACGCGACCTCGTCCAGCAAATCGCTCGCAGCTACGACACCGTACGCAGCCGCGTCGCGATTGCGGTCTCTGGGAGCGGTGTCGAGCTCGGGATCGAGGCGATCGTGCCCTGCGGCTTGATCGTCACCGAACTGGTGACCAACTCGTTCAAACACGGCTTCCCCGACGGCCGCAGGGGTCGGATTCACATCCAACTCAGCCGCGAGTCCGAACGGATTCGGCTCGTGGTTGCGGACGACGGCGTCAGCATGTCCGTTGCCGACGCGCCGGAGTCGGCCGGCTTAGGCCTCAAGTTGGTCAAGAGCCTGGTCGCACAGCTGGACGGCACGATGGAGGTCAACGTAGCAGACGGCACGACCTTCTCGATCGGCTTTGCCGATCGGCGACCGGCAGGCGCCCACTGATCCGCCCGATTCCCGCCTGCCAGAACTCGAGCGGGAGCCGTGCGGCAACCGCAACTCCAACGCCGTTGGCGCCGCTCTTCGCAAGGTCCTGCCGCGCCCGACGGGGCCGATGACGCTCACCGTCACGGTCGGCGAGGAAACCAGGTGCCGAGCGCGGCGAGAATCGCGGCGTCCCCTTCGGCGCGGAAGAGCCCCGCCGCCAGAGCCTGCGCGCCCTCGACCTCGCCGCGGACGATGCGCATCCAGACCGTATCGGAAGTGTGCAGGGTGAGGCTGGCAGCCGGCGCGTCGCCCTCGAAGCTCGCGCAACGGCCGTCGGCGATGCGCAGCCAGTAGTTGCCCGGCTCGGCGCCGCTGACCCGGAACTGAATCTCGGTCCGCGCGTCCCTGGCCGCCCGCTGGTCGAACACGAAGGGCATGCCCATGATCGCCGCCTCCGCCGTGCTCGGCGGCGGCGGCGGGAACAGCTTGAGGTAGAGGGCGGGGAGCCATCGGTTCGCCGTCAGCCCGACACCGAAGATGAGCAGGTTCGGATACAGCGTGGTGAAACGCCAGTCGAGCGGCGCGTAGGCACAGAGCGCTGCCGCAACGAAGAAGAGCGCGGCCCAAAACATGCCGACCACCGCACCGATGCGCGCCGTCACCGCCTGCTTCTGCTGCCAGCGCGGCAGCATGCGGCGCATGAAGGTGGCGGTGAACCAGTCGTAGCCGAACAAGGGCGGCAACACGGCCGTCAGCCCCAGCATCGCGAACACCAGCGCCGGCGAATAGAGCTGGTACAGCCCGACCAGCGGGGTGATCCCGGCGAGGATCGCCGCCGCTCCGAGCGCGAAGAGGAGCCAGAAACCGCGGTCCAACTGACTCAGGTAGTCCTGCCACCACGCCAGGGCGACGTAGGCGCTCTGCAGCCCGAGGGCGACCAGCAACGCCGTGCGCAGACCGCCGGCGGAATACCCGCTGCCCCCGTAAAGCGTGAAGTAGGCGACCACGGCGACCAGACTGCCGATCCACATGAAGAAAAACTGCGCCGCGCGGGCGCGCAAGGAGCGGACGTCCTGGCTCATGGTGGGCGCGGATGGTGCACAGAATTCCGCCCCCGGATCAAATGACGACCGGAGCGCGTGGGTGCGCTCTGCCGGCCGCGCTTCGGCCGCGGCCTGCAATCTCCCCACGCCTGGCGGTGGAAAACCCTTGACGCCGCGGCCCCGGCCGGCGTTACACTGCCGGCACGGCAGCGAGGGGGCCGCGATGCGCACATCGATCGACATCAATTGCGACCTCGGCGAGAGCTTCGGCAACTGGCAGATGGGCAACGACGCCGGGATGATGCCGCTCATCACCACCGCCAACGTCGCCTGCGGCTTCCACGCCGGCGATGCGCTCACCATGCTCAACACGTGCAAGCTGGCGGCGGTGCACGGCGTCCTGGTCGGTTCGCATCCCGGGCTGCCGGATCTGCTCGGCTTCGGCCGCCGGGCGATGACCATCACGCCCGCGGATGCCTATGCCTATGTGGTCTATCAGACCGGCGCGCTGCAGGCGGCGCTGCGCGTCACCGGACTGACCTTGCACCACGTCAAGCCCCACGGCGCCTTCTATTCGGTGTTGCGCACCAGCGAGGCGCTCGCCGAAGCGGTGGCCGAGGCCATCGCCGCGATCGCTGACCAGCCGACGCTCTACTGGCCGGCGCCGACCGACGCGGCCTTGCCGGCGGCGGCGCGCCGGCGCGGCATCCGCGTGGTCGGCGAGATCTATCCCGACCTCACCTACGCGCCGGACGGCGCGCTGGTGCTGCAGCGTGCCAAGCACGTCACCGACGCCGCGTTCGCCGCGGCTCAGGTCAGGCGCTTCGTGCAGACGGGCGCGGTCGAGGCCACCGACGGTTCCGCGCTGGCGCTCGATGCCGAGAGCGTGTGCATCCACGGCGATGGTCCCAATGCGACCGAGGTCGGCGAAGCGGTACGCGCGACCTTGCACGAGCTCGGGTGTCGTATCGCGCCCGTCACCGCTTGAGGCGGACACCCATGCGGGCGCGGCGATGAAGTTCGGCCTCTTGTTCTCCCAGCAGGTTCCGCCCGGCAGTGGCCACACCTGGCGCGAGCCCTACGCGGACATGCTCGAGTGCCTGCCGGTGGCCGAGGACCTCGGCTACGCCTCGTGCTTCCAGGTCTCGCATCACGCCCAGGCGGATGGCCTGTGCCCCGGGCCGCTGATCGCCTGCGCCGCGGCCGCGGCGGTGACCCGGCGCATGCGCATCGGCACCAGCGTGCTGCTGGTGCCGCTGTACGCGCCGCTCAAGCTCGCCGAAGACGTCGCCGTGCTCGACAACCTCTCCGGCGGGCGCTTCGTGTTCGGCGTCGCGCCGGGCTACGTGGCCAAGGAGTTCGCCGCCCATGGCATTCCGCGCGGTCAACGCGTCGGGCGTTTCGAGGAGGCGCTCGATCTGATGCTGCGCGCCTGGACCGAGGACTGGTTCGAGTTCGACGGCAGGTATTACCGGGTGCCGCACACGCAGGTGACGCCGAAGCCCGCGCAGCAGCCCCATCCGCCGATCTGGTACGGCGTATCCGCTCCTGCCTCGCTCCGGCGCGCGGCGCGCCGCCGTGCGGTGCAGATCATGTCCCCGCGCCATGGGCTCGAGGAGCTGGTCGCCCACTACCGGCCGTACGAACAGGCCGCGCAGGAGATCGGCTGGATCATTCCGGAACGGCCGATCATCCGCTCGGTGTTCGTCGCGCCGACCAAAGCCGAGGCCGAGGCGATAGCGGCGCCGGCGCTCAACTACCTCTTCCGGGAGCTGTACGGCGCCGCCTCGGCGGCCGGCGAGCGCGTGCTGCGCGCCGCCGATGGCTCGGTGATCACCGACAAGGATCAAGTCGGTTTCGAGAACTTCAAAGACCGCTACATCATCGGCGATCCGGACACCGCCATCGAGCAGCTCACGCACTATCGCGATGCCGTGCAGCCCACGGAGGTCGTGTGCTGGATGCATCTGCCCGGCCTGCCCGGCGCCGCGGTCATGCGCTCGGTGGAGCTGTTCGCGCGCGCGGTCATGCCGCATTTCCAATCGGCTGAAGCGAAACCCAGCCCCACGGCTGAGCGCCGATAAGCACACGCTCGGCACACCGGCCTCTGCCGGCATCGCCCCGGTCGCCGTGCCCCGGTGCTCATCTGCGGCTCCGGTTTGGTCCCGTTTCAGGATGAGCACCCGGCCGTGCCTCTACAGCAGGCCGAGCTGATCGCCGTGCTGCGGCGGGCGGCGAAAGGCGTCGGTGCGCAGCGGCGGCAGCGGCCGGTCGAGGCCGCGGCGGCGGGTGGCGAGGGTGAAGAGGTCGCGCAGTTGGGCGGCGTAGTGGCCTTCGCCGCGCATGCGGCGGCCGAAGCGCGTATCGTTGAGCTGGCCGCCGCGGCAGTCGCGCAGGCGGCCGAGGATGCGCACGGCGCGGTCCGGATAGTGGCGCTCGATCCAGTCGGCGAAGAGCTGGTCGAGCGGCGAGGCGAGGCGGAGCAGCGTCCACGCTGCGCTGCGGGCGCCGGCGGCGGCGGCGCGCTCGAGGATGGCGGGGATCTCGTGGTCGTTGAGACCGGGGATGACGGGCGCGACCATGACGGCGACTGGAATGCCCGCCGCGGCGAGCGCGCCGATGGCGTGCAAGCGGCGCTCCGGGCTGGCGGCGCGGGGCTCCATGCGGCGCGCCAGCTCGGCATCGAGGCTGGTGACGCTGACCCACACCTGCGCCGCGCCGACGCTGGCCAGCTCGCCGAGGAGATCGATGTCGCGCACCACCAGCGCCGACTTGGTGACGACGCTGACCGGGTTGCGGAACTCGGCGAAGACCGACACGCAGGCGCGCGTCAGTCGCAGTCGGCGCTCGACCGGTTGGTAGCAGTCGGTATTGCCCGACAGCGCCACCACCTGCGGCTGCCAGCGCGGCGCGGCGAGCGCGTGGCGCAGCAGCGCCGCGGCATCCGGCTTGATCATCAGCTTGCGCTCGAAGTCGAGCCCGGCGCTGAAACCGAGGAACTCGTGCGAGGGCCGAGCGTAGCAGTAGACACAGCCGTGTTCGCAACCGCGATAGGGGTTGAGGCTGAAGCGAAAGCCGAGGTCGGGGCTGTCGTTTTCGGCCAGCACGCTCTTGCTCGCGTCGCGGTACAGCTCGGTCGGCGTCGCGGGCGCCTCCGCCTCGAGCCCGTCGTCGGCAAGCGGTTCGAGATGGATCCGCTCGTAGCGATTGGCCGGATTGAGGCGCGTGCCGCGCCCGTCGAGGGGGAGCCTGGTCATGGCGGTTTTCGCCGTCTCTTCTCCCATGAAGGCGCCCCGCGGCAAGAGCCGACGGCTGGCGTGAGGGTCAGCGCGGCGGCGGGTCCGGCTCGCGCAGCGGTACCCGGCCGCGCTGGGTGAGAATGAACCAGAGGAGGAAGGGAAGGGCGGCGAAGCCGACCAGGCCGTAGAAGGCGTAGAAGACGTCGATGACGTAGTTGATGCGCTCCGCCCAGCGCTCGCCAAAACCGGCCTGCGGGATACCGGTGATGTAGGGGCCGAGGACCACCAGACCGAGGTGAAAGACGAACAGCACGGCCAGCCCCCAGGCGGCGGCGCGTAGGCGGCGGCGCGGCGGCAGGGCCGCGGTGGCGCCGAGCAGAGCCAGGAACGGAATCACGCCCGAGAACAGCTCGCGCGGCCGAAAGGGCATGAACACCTCGGTCTGGTCGCGCCGCATGACGACGTCGAGGCCGTCCGCGGCCGGCTCGAGGCGCTCGACGTGGAAGCCGCTGGCGACGCGCATGAACGGGCTTCCCACCGCCACCACGGCGCGCGTGTAGGCGTCGCCCAGGCCGGCGAAGGACCAGAGGGCGAACAGCACCCCGGCCAGGGCGAAGAACCTAAGTAGGAAGCCGCTTGAGAGCCGCACGGCGCACTCGCTCCGTCCACAGCGACGCGAGGAAGGCCAGTAGCGCAATGAAGAGGCCTTGGAAGAAATACTCGTGGAAGTACGCAAACCAATCCGGGTATTCGCTGGCGATCACGGTCAACACGACCAGGCGTGCGACGTTGATTGCGGTCAGGACCACGACCCCTGTGACGATGCCGCTGAGGCGCTGCTGCCACGGCGCCGGGTAGGCCAGGACGAAGGCGGCGTAGACGATCAAGACGAACATGCCGGTGCACTCGTGGTTGATCTCCAGCGCCGCGTGCGGCGTCTTGATCAACGTGTCCTCGACCTCCGCGTCGGCCCCCAGCCAGTTGGCCCCGGCAGCGGCCGAGCGCGTGATCGCCCTCTGCACCGGGCCCAGGTGCAAGTGCAGGCTGCCGAGCGAGAACGCCAGGCTGGCGAGAAACAAGTAGCCCAACAGGCGCACGACGAAGCCGGAGAAGGTCGGCGGCCGGGTCCCGGCGTCAGCGTTCGATCGCTTGGCGAGTGGGCGAGCAGCCATGGCAATTCCGCGCACTGTAGCGGGTCGCCAGCGCCTCCGCTACGCGGCGGGGGGGCGCGCGTGTGTTGCATTGGCCGGCGCCGGTTCGTATCGTCCGCGCCGCCGTGGCCGACTCCGCCCCTCGCGGTCCCCGCTGTCCGACCTGCCGCACGCCCGTGGCGTGGGCGGCCAATCCCCATCGGCCGTTCTGCTCGGAGCGCTGCCGCTTGGTTGATCTCGGCCACTGGGCCGCCGAGCGCTACCGCGTTCCCGGCGACCCGGTGCGCGAGGACGACGACCCCGGCGACGGCCTGCCGCACTGATGCCGATCCACCCGACCGCGATCGTCGACCGCCGCGCCGAGCTCGACGCCACGGCCGACATCGGTCCGTACGTGATCATCGAGGGGCCGCTGCGCATCGGCGCCGGCACCCGCGTCCTGGCCCACGCTCACCTGAGCGGCCAGACGACGATCGGGCGCGACAACGTCATTCACATGGGGGCCGTCATCGGTCACGTGCCGCAGGACTTCGGCTATCGCGATGCGCCGACCGGCGTGCGCATCGGCGACCGCAACATCATTCGCGAGCACGCCGAGGTGCACCGCGCCACCGGGCTCGAGCGGCCGACGGCGATCGGCGACGACAATTTCCTCTTCGCGCGCGCTCACGTCGCGCACGACTGCCAACTCGGCAACGGCGTGCTCGTCGCCAGCGGCGCCATGCTGGCCGGGCATGTCGAGGTCGGCGATCGCGCCTTCGTCTCCGGCAACTGCGTCGTCCACCAGTTCGTTCGCATCGGCCGGCTGGCGCTGTTGCGCGGCGGTTCGCGCACCAGCCGCGACGTGCCGCCCTTCGCCTTGATGGACGGCACCCACACGGTGCACGGCATCAACCGCGTCGGCCTGCGCCGCGCCGGCATTCCCGCCGCCCGCATCCGCGCCGTGCAGCGCGCCTTCGCCACGCTGTTCCGCACCCGCCGCAACCTGCGCGCGGCGCTCGCCGAGGTCGAGGCGGGCGACCTGACCGACGAGGTCAGCGAGCTCGTCGCCTTCATCCGCGCCTCACGGCGCGGCGTCTGTTTCGGCCCGCGCGGCGGCCAAGCGGATGACGGGGACGAGGTACAGTAGCAGGATCCTGAAGACGGGTTTTATTCACACGCTCCGTTCCCGAGGCGTTGCCCAAGGCCGTTGGGTCCGCCCCCCTTCGGGGTTGCCCGGATCACTCGGTGGTTGAACGTCGAGTGGGCGTTGTGTGGCTGCCGCAAGCCACGGCTGGCCGCGAACGCCCAGCTGCGCCGAAGCACCTTGCCGCTCCTGGGGGTTTCGTCTACCGTCCTCACGCGTGATGAAGCGTTCGCTCAAGTTCGGTATCGGCGCCGGCCTGCTGGTGGCGGCGATCGGTTATCTGATGATGGCGGGGTTGCAGACGTCGTCGAGCTACTATTTCACCATCGCCGAGTTCCTGCCGCGCCGCGATGAGCTGGCCAATCAGGGGCTGCGGGTGGCCGGCCGGGTGACGCCGGGATCGCTGCGCAAGCAGACCTCCGCCCAGGGTACGACGCTCGAGTTCGCCATCGGCGACTTCGCCGCGCCGGGGCGCGAGTCGGTTCAAGGCACGGTGCCGGTCGCCTACGTCGGGGTGGTGCCCGACATGTTCGCCGAAGGACGCGATGTGATCATCGAGGGCCGCTACGTCGACGGCACCCTGCGGGCGCAGACGATCATGACCAGCTGCCCGTCGAAATACGAAGCCAAGCCAGGCGAGGACGGCGCGCCGGCGCAACAAGCGGCCCAGCGCTGAACGCGGCGATGATCGAGCTCGGCGCGCTGGCGCTGCACCTGGCCCTGGTCCTCGCCGCCTATGCGGTGGTGATCTCGTGCGCCGGGGCCTGGCGGCGGCGGCGCGACCTGATCGCCAGCGGCGAGCACGCGGCGCTGGCCGTCTGGGGCGCCGTGCTGGTCGCCGTCCTGGCCTTGTTGCACGCCCTGGTCATCCACGACTTCCGCCTCGAGTACGTCGCCGCGTACAGCAGCAGTACCCTGCCGCTCGCCTACACGGTCGCGGCGCTGTGGGGCGGGCAGGCGGGCTCGCTGCTCTTCTGGCTGCTCATCCTGACGTCGATCACCGCCGTGGTCGAGCTGCAGAATCGGGACAAGAACCGCGAGCTGATGCCGTACGTCACCGCGGTGCTGATGACCATTGCCTGCTTCTTCCTGTCACTGGTCATCTTCGTCACCTCGCCGTTCGAGCTCCTCGCCGTGCCGGCTCGCGAGGGGCGCGACCTCAACCCGCTGCTGCAGAACTACTGGATGACCATCCACCCGCCGTCGCTCTACCTCGGCTTCGTCGGCATGTCGGTCCCATTCGCCTTCGCCATGGCGGCGCTGGCCACCGGCCGGCTGGGCGACGTGTGGATCCGCACCACTCGGCGGTGGACGCTGTTCGCCTGGTTCTTTCTCAGCCTCGGCAACCTCTTCGGCGCCCTGTGGGCCTACGAGGTGCTCGGCTGGGGTGGGTACTGGGCGTGGGACCCGGTGGAGAACGCCGCCCTCATGCCGTGGCTGACCGGCACGGCGTTTCTGCACTCGGTGATGATCCAGGAAAAGAAGAACATGCTGAAGGTGTGGAACATGGTGCTGGTCATCCTCACCTTTTCGCTCACCATCTTCGGCACCTTTCTCACTCGCAGCGGCGTGATCTCCTCCGTGCACTCGTTCACGCAGTCCGGTCTGGGCCCCTTCTTCCTCGTCTTTCTCGGCTTCGTGCTCGTCCTCGCGCTGGGTCTGCTGTGCTGGCGCCTGCCGCTGCTGCGCAGCGAGAACGAGCTCGATTCGCTGCTCTCGCGCGAGTCGGCGTTCCTGTTCAACAACCTCATCCTGGTCGGCATCGCCTTCGCGGTGTTCTGGGGCACGATGTTTCCGGTCATCTCGGAGTGGGTGCGCGGGGTGAAGATCACCGTCGGTCCGCCGTTCTTCAACAAGGTCAACGCGCCGCTCGGCCTGGCGCTGCTCTTCCTCATGGGCGTCGGGCCGATCATCGCCTGGCGGCGCGCCACCTGGGCCCACCTCAAGCGCAGCTTCGCCTGGCCGGTGCTCAGCGGCGTGGTGGGTGGCGCCCTGTGCTTCGCCCTCGGCGGGCGTAACTATTGGTCCGTGCTGACCTTCTCCCTGATCGGCTTCGTGCTCGGCACCATCGCGGCGGAGTTCTATCGCGGCATGCGCGCTCGCCAGGGCATGATGGGTGAGTCGGCGCTGCTCGCCCTGGCGCGCCTGACCGGCAAGAACCGCCGCCGCTACGGCGGCTACATCATCCACCTCGGCGTGGTGATGATCTTCACCGCCATCGCCGGGACGGCGTTGTTCCGTCTCGAACGCCAGGTCACCCTCAAGCCCGGCGAGCGCTTCGACATCGGCGGCTACACGCTCGAATACGTCGGCCTCGAGAACCGCGATACGCCGCACATCTCGTACTTGATGGCCAACGTCGCCGTCTTCGAGGGGACGCGGCGGGTCGACACCTTGCGGCCGGAGAAGCGCTTCTACAAGAAGCCCGAGCAACCGACCACCGAGGTCGCCATCCGCTCCACCCTGGGCGCGGATCTCTATCTGGTCCTCGGCAGCTACGACGACGACACCCACCTGGCGACCATCCTGGCGTACGTGAACCCGCTGATCGGCTTCCTCTATTGGGGCGGCCTGACGTTGGCGCTCGGCACGTTGGTCGTCATCTGGCCGCCGGCACAGCCGGCCCCAGCGCCAGCCTACGCGGCCCAGCGCGGCGAAGAAGGCGCGCAATCCTGATGCCCCTGCTGGTCGCCCTGCTGCTGGTGCTGCTGCAGGGGACGAGCGGGGCCGCTCCCGCTCCGACGTTTCAAGAGCTGGAGGAATCGCTCACCTGCCAGTGCGGCTGCGGCCTGACCGTGCACGGCTGCAACCACCTGCAGTGCCCCTCTGCCATTCCGCTGCGCGAAGAGATCCGCGCCGAGATGGCCAAGGGTCTCGATCGGACGGCGATTCTCGCCCACTTCGAGGCGACGTACGGAGAGAAGATCCTCTCCTCCCCGACCACGCGCGGCTTCAACCTCGCCGCCTGGACGACGCCGTTCGTCATCCTGTTCCTCGGCACCTCCTTCGTCCTGCTCACGCTGCGGCGCTGGCGGCGCGCCGGCGCGCGGGGCCAGCTGGCCGCGAGTCCCGCCGCCCCACCCACCGGTGCGCCCGCGGCGCCCGAGCTGCAGCGACAGCTCGAGCGCGAACTGCGCGACCTCGATTCGTAGGCGGGGAGGCGATGCTGCTCACCGTGCTCACCTGGCTCGGCGTCGCCGCCGCGGCGCTGTTCGTCGGCTGGCCGTTGCTGCGCGCCGAGCGCGATGATCCCGGGCGCAGCGGCGACGCCACCGGTCCGCTCGAGCGCCAAAAACGCGAGGCGCTGGCGGCGATCAAGGACGCCGAGCTCGATCACGCCATGGGCAAGCTGTCGGATGAGGACTTCGCCAGCCAAACGCAGCGCTACCGCGACCTGGCCCTGGCGGCGATGGCGCAGCTCAACCGCGCGCCCGACGCAGGGCGAGCAGAGCGCCCCGGGCGCCTGGCCTTCTGCCCGCAGTGCGGCGGCAAGCTCGCCGCCGCGGCGAATTTCTGCAGTCGCTGTGGCGCGGCGCTGCGACCGCGCGCTGCCTGAGTGGGCGCTCCGGTAACAGCGCCCCCCTCTCGTTCAAACCTTCACGACGTTGGCCGCCTGGGGACCCTTTTTCCCCTCGGTGACCTCGAACTCCACGCGCTGGCCTTCCTCGAGGCTGCGAAATCCCTCGCCGGCAATGGCGCTGTAGTGCACGAACACATCCTCGCCGTCGTCACGGCGGATGAACCCGTAACCCTTCTCCGGACTGAACCACTTCACGGTGCCCTGCGGCATGCGCTTCCTCCTCTCGATCTTCGTCGTGCGGGAAGCTGCATGTCTGGTACGCCGTTCGGAGCCAGAACGATTGCTGCTACATCCCGAGACTGCCGGCGCGTATAGCCGATGAGCGGGTTGACCGCAAAGGGAGGCGGGCCGGTGAGGAGGGCGCGGCGTCCGGCGGGATGCCGAGCCCGGTCGCGATGAGCGCCGGGCCGCTTGCCGGTGGCTGGATCGTGGTTACGCTCGGGCCACCATGACAGAAATCCGTGGCCGTGAGGCCCTGCTCACCGCGTTCGATCGGTTGTTCGACCGCGCCGCCAGCAAGCTCGCCCTCGAATGCAGCGCCGAGGAGCGCGCCGAGGCCAAGCAGTACTTTGTCGAGCGCTACGGCGAGGCGTTACAACTGATGGACAACATCGCCTTCCCGCCGATTCCCGAACCCGTCATCGCGGACATGGAAGCGGCCATCGACACCCTCTCCCCGGCGTACATCGCGGCCCAGGTCGCCACCGGTCCGCTGGCCCTGCACGTCCAGGAAGTCATGCGCGCGCTGGCCTTGCGCGCCGCCGAGCAGCGCCTCATCGAACACCTCGCGGCGCGGGCCGACGATACGTACGGCGGCAACTGACTGCTGGGGTCAGGGACCGGGGATCGGGGACCGGTGCGAGCGCACTCTGCGCACTCTGGCCCTTTGATTCTTCGTTACCCGCGTTGCGGTAGTTCCGACTCAACTCGGCAGGCTGCGGTGTGACAGGCACGGGAGCTCGCGCCGCACCTGGTCGAGGTAGTCGAGGTCGATCTCGGCGCTGATCGCCGTCTCACGGTTGGTGGCGCGGGCGACGGGCGTGCCCCAGGGGTCGACGATCAGTGAGTGGCCGTAGTCGTGTACGCCGCTGGGGCTGCGGCCGATCTGGTTGGGCGCCACCACGTACACTTGGTTCTCGATGGCGCGCGCGCGCAGCAGGATCTCCCAGTGATGCGCGCCGGTGGGAAAGGTGAAGGCAGAGGGCACGCAGACGATCTCGGCGCCGGCGACGACCAGGCGGCGATAGAGCTCCGGAAAGCGCAGGTCGTAGCAGATGCTGAGCCCCAGCCGGCCGAGCGCGGTCGGTACCACCACCGGCTCGGCACCGGGCTGGCGGGTGTCGGATTCGCGGTGGCTGACGTGGTCGGCGATGTCGACGTCGAACAGGTGCATCTTCCGGTAGGTCGCCAGCAACGCGCCGTCCGCCCCGTACACCGTGCAGGTGTTGTACGCCTTCGCCGACCCCGGCGCGCGCTCGAGTTGCGAGCCGCCCACCAACACCACGCCGAGCTCGCGCGCCAGCGCCGCCAGGCGTTCGGTGGTCGGACCGGGAATGGGCTCCGCCGCCTCGGCCTCGGCGG